>NZ_JADOZQ010000001.1:0-575642 GCF_015669105.1 Romboutsia sp. D33t1_170424_H2
GCAACATCTGATTCAACATCAGACTCAGATGCAACAGCAGATGCAGATGCAACATCTGATTCAACATCAGACTCAGATGCAACAGCAGATGCAGACTCAACAGCAGACGCAGATGCAACATCTGATTCAACATCAGACTCAGATGCAACAGCAGATGCGGACTCAACAGCAGATGCAGACGCAACATCTGATTCAACATCAGACTCAGACTCAACAGCAGACGCAGATGCAACATCTGATTCAACATCAGACTCAGATTCAACATCTGATGCAAGTTCAGACGCAGATGCAACAGCGGATGCAGACTCAACAGCAGACGCAGATGCAACATCTGATTCAACATCAGACTCAGACTCAACAGCAGATGCAAGTGCAGATGTAGATTCAACATCAGAATCTAGTGCAAACAATCAATCAAATGCAAACAACAATATAGGACCAATAACTGTTCATACACCTATAAATATATATGTTACTTGTGGATGTTGTGGAAAAAAACATAAATTTGAACATGACGAAATAAATTGCAATAATAACAATTGCGATGATGATAATTGTGATAATGATAATAACAATAACAATTGTTGTTAGGACTAGCAAGAAAATAGGAAAATATAATTATTAAAAAATAAGGAGTATATGGGATATGAATTTTAGAAAAAAAATGCAGAGTAGTAAAAGCTCGCATGATAGCAAACACGATAGTAAACATGATAGCAAACACGATAGCCAGCATGACAACAAACACGATAGCAAACATGATAGTAAGAGTGAACCAATAAAAAATAGTAAAAAAGTGAGCGATTCTAAAACGGTTAAAAAAAGTGGAAACGATGAATAAAAAGTAGATATATATAAATAGAGGAGAGGCTAAAATAACCTCTCCCTTTTAATTTATATGTATTACGTCACCGCTATTTATATCTAGTAAGTTAAATTCCATATCAACTTCATCATCACTTTGATTTATATCTATAATAGCGACTGAATGAGTGCCATCTTTAGGAATTGATGTACTTCCAGGATTTAATACTATTAAATTTTCATCTATATAAAGTTCTTTAACATGAGTATGACCAAGAATAAGTATATCTCCACCCATATTTTTAGCATCTTGTATAGTATCTTCTTTAGACTTAGTATATCCATGAGTCATTATTATTCTAGTTTCACCAAATTGATTCATAACATACGGACTTTGGATAGGATGATTTATAACCATTTGATCAACGTCAGCGTCACAATTTCCCCTAGCGATAATTATATTATTAAGTTCATTAATTTTGGCTATTACTCCTTTTGGATTATAACCTTCTGGAATATCATTTCTAGGTCCATGGTACAGAACATCACCACCATGTAAAATCACATCACACTCAGATAATGCATCTAGTGCCTTTTCAAAATAAAGTAAACTTCCATGAGTATCGCTCATTACACCTATTTTCATTTCATTTCCTCCTAAGTTAAGATTACAAGAATTTTTCAGAAACCCTACTCCAAAATTCATAGTTTGACATTCTGAGTAATTTTATTTTAACATCAGACATAAAAGTTTTAATGCTAGAAATACGATTAAATTTATGCTCGACTCCATCTATTACTATTATAATTGAGTTTTCAAATCTATATTCAGGAGTAATATTTATTACAGAATCATTAGAACATATAATACTAGAAGTAAAACTTCTATAAGCATTTGTATTTATAGGATAAAGTGGAGTAAGCTGCATTAAGCTTATACTTGGATCAACAATACTACCTCCTGCTGCATAATTGTAGGCTGTTGAACCTGTAGGAGTTGATATAATCATTCCATCTCCACTAAATTTTTGTATATGTCTATCATTTATATTTACGTCAATGTGTATAATCCTAGATTTATCTCCTTTTACAACGACTTCATTTATAGCAAATATATCATTACAATGTTTATCAGTACAGATACTAGCACCAAGAAGAGGTATATCTTGTATCAAATAATCTTCATTTATGTATGATGTTATAAATCTATCAATATCATCTGGAGAAATATCTGGGAAAAAGCCAAGGTGCCCTGTGTTTATCCCGACTACTGGAACATCAGGAAAATTAAAATCGTGAACAGTCTTTAAAAAAGATCCATCTCCACCAATTGATATAACAAGTTCTGTATCTGGATGGAAATAATCGATTACCTCAAATCCAGCAGAGATCAGTTTGTTAGTTAATAAGTTTTTCGTTGCAATAGATTTTTTAAGTTCATTTGATTTTACAGTTATAATTTTTCTCATTTTTCCACCCCTCTATACTTTGTATTATAGCATAACTTAATAGGTTAAATTATAGTTAATTAAAAGTAGACAAATAAACTCTTTATACTCAAATAGTTGATTATAGAGGTACATATATAAGATAATACATAAAGAAAGAATTTATGTATACTAAAAATAAGTAAAATTTAAAGTTTATAAACAAATATAAGTAAGATATTAATAATAAAAGGTCTTATCTATTAATCTAAAATAGTATAAAATATATAATGTTATAAGAAAAGAAGGTAGGTGCAGATTTGTTTAAAAAGGAAGAACAAAGGTATAATATCATATCTTATACGAGTGAAGAAAATTCAACGTTAAAAGAGATACTATTAGATAAATTAAATTTCTCTGTAAGATCATTATCAAAGATGAAAAGAGAACAAAGTATGTTAGTAAACGGTGAATTTAAAAAGCCTAGTACTAAAGTTAAAAAAGGTGATTTAATAGAAGTAAAAATAGAAGAAGATATGGCGAATTTTACACCACAAGATTTAAATTTAGACATATTGTATGATGACTTTGATATAATAATGGTTAACAAACCACCGTTTATGGTGGTACATCCGACTAAAAGCCATAGTGAAAGCACAATAGCAAATGGGATAACTGACTATATAATCAAGAAAAATGAAAAAGTTAAAGTAAGGTTTGTAAATAGATTAGATATGAATACATCTGGTTTAGTTATAGTTGCTAAAAATGCTTATGCACATCATACTTTATCATTAGATATGAGCAAAGATAAAGTTGAAAAAACTTATATAACTGTTGTAAAAGGAATAGTAAAAGAAGATTTTGGAACTATAAATCAACCAATATATAGACCCACGGAAGATAGTATAAAAAGAGTTGTGGATGAAAGAGGGCAGGAATCTGTAACTCATTATAAAGTATTAGAAAGATTAAATGATGCTACAGTACTAGAAGTAAAGCTTGAAACAGGGAGAACACATCAAATAAGAGTCCATATGAACTATATAGGTCATGGTATAATAGGTGATGAGCTTTATGGATATGTAGATGAAAATCTCATAAATAGACAAGCATTACATGCATATAGCTTAAAATTTAATCAGCCTAGAACGAAAGAAGAGTTAGAGTTTAAGGCTAATTTACCAAAAGATATAGAAGACTTAATAAATAAGCTAAAATAACAAATATAATTAGAGGTGAGATTATGATAATTCATAAGTTTATAATACATGTATTAGATAAAAATAGTGATGTTCCAATACTAAATGACTATGAGGGAAAAATAAATCCTGAGGTAGATAAGTTTTTCCAAAAAATAATAAAAAGAGTAACTAAAGATGATGATTTAAGAAAAGGAATATTTAAGGATTATAACAATAATATAATAAAAAATTGCTGTGAGCAGATAATATATGATGAAATCACTTTCTTAGAAAATTCTAAGGAAATAGCAGCATATTTATTTGATATAATGAAAATCAATTCAGAAATAGATTCATGTGATTTAGCAATATGTTTATATACAGTTAAGGATGAAAAATATGTAGCTATACTTAAGCTAGATTATAAAAAACTTTACACTCACTCTATAGAATTTATAGATGATAAGTTTAATATACAAATGGTTGCAAATGAAATAGGTATACCAGAAACAGGAAGACAAAAGCAATGTGCAATTATAGGAGTAAGTGGAATAAATGATGAGTTTCATTTAAGATTGTTAGATAAAGATGCAGAGAAGGAAGAAAGTGAATCAAAGTTCATTAAGGAATTCTTAAATGCAGAAAGAATTGATGATGACAAATATAAGACGAAGGTATTTAAAAAGTCAGCGGAAAATTGGATAACAAATGCATTAACAGAAAATATAAAACAAGCAGAAGATATGAGAAGTGTACTTAATTATACATTAAAAGAAAAGCATGAAATAGATGTGAATGATTTTATAGAAAATAATATAAAAGATGAAAATCTAAAAGAAAGCTTCAAAGAACATATGGAAGATAAGGGATTAGATGAAGGTTTCAATATAGATAAAACATGGGTTGAAAAAAAGCTTAAGAAAAGAAGTATAAAAACGGATAATGGATTTGATTTAAAAGGAAATTTAGAAGATTTTGAAGACCCAATGAAATACAGTGTAAAGCAAAACCCAGATGGAAGTATAGATATAACATTAAAAAATATTAGATTTTACGAAGAGAAGTAGCAAAAAGCACCAAAGACTTATAAAGCTTTGGTGTTTTTTGTATACAAATATTCTGTATTAAACTTTCTGTATTAAACTTAAAATATATGTTTAATTTTTAGAGTAAAGTAATTTCAAGAAATCTGCGCATGTTAAAAATAATATTTTAATTATTAGGAGTAAATTTAATTTTTTAGTGTACATGCAATATATATTATTGAAAGCCATATAAATATAATAGGACTAAAATTGTTACATATTAAGGGGGTAAATATGGAACAACTAAAAGATATGTTAAGAGGGTTTGATTTTGTAGATGATAATCCAATGATATTTTTTTTGATAATAGGATTGGTTGTACTTCTTTTAATTAATTCAAATGGAAACTTAGATTGTTTTTTCGACCAAAATAATTCATTAGTTTGGATTATACTTTTAGTATTTTTAGTATTTATGCTTGGGAGAAATGATGGTTGCCATGATGATTTTTGCTGTTAATAAGTTAAAACCGAGCTTCATATGCTCGGCTTTATTTCTTTAGATTATTGGTTATCTTCTATATATTTACAGATATCACCTATAGTTTTGAAGTTTTCAGCTTCCTCATCTGGAATTTCTATTCCAAATTCATCTTCAAGAGCCATTATAACTTCAACAGCATCTAAAGAGTCAGCTTCTAAATCTTCTATTAAAGAAGTATCTTTAGTCATTACATTTGTGTTATCTATTCCTAATTGTTCAGCTATTATTGATTTTATTTTTTCAAACATGGTTTAACCCTCCTAGAAACGGTTTATAAATTTACTTGTAGTTTAATATAATATTAAAAATTTTTCAATAGAGTTTTTAAGAAAATGTAATAAACTTTTTTAATGAGAATATAAATTAATATATAAATTTTATACATAGGAGGAATTGTTATGAAGTATATAAGTTTACTAATATCTTCAATTGGAGTATTTTTAGTAATATTAGGAAATTTTTATTATAATTCAGTAACATTAGATATGCAAAAGATTAAAGATTATGTGGCAGAAACAAATATTATACTAGAAGATATAATAGATAAGGAATATTATGTATTAGAAAATAAACAAGACTATATAAAAAGACTTAATAGTCTTAAAGAAGGATTAAATAATACTGATACAACATTTTTAATAGATAATTATAAAAACTATAAGGTAAAGTCCATAGATAGTTTAGTAAAAAGCTTAAAAGAGACAGAAGGTAAAAAGATATATTTAGGAGAAGTAGAAAAGTACAATAAATTATGTGATAGAGAGATTGATAGGTTAATAATCAATAAAAACTTAGTATAGTAATCTTATATACATTTAATAAAGACATCATGAATTAAAAGGGGGGGTTTAATGGCAAAATTAGAAGATACCCTAACTCGTTTGTTTGGAGGGAATAATAATATTTTAAACAATAGAATGCTAATAGTTATAGTATTAGTATTTATTGTTATATTTACAGATTTATTAGATGACTTTCTAGAAAACGATAATGCTTGGATGTGGATTATATTAGTACTACTTTTATTATTTAATTTTGATGAAAGTCTTTGTTAATAAGCTTTTTTAAAGAAATCATTTGATTTCTTTTTTTGTGTAAAAAAATTTAGTAATAGACAAATATATTATGATTTAATTTAATAAAAGGGTAACAATTTTACACATTATTACATAATATTTATTAAATAGTTAGTAATATACTATTATTCATAAAATTAAAGGTGGGATATTAATGTCAACAGATCAAGGATTATCAAGATTCTTTGGAGGAGGATTATTTGGCAACACTGGTCTAATAGTATTGATAGTAATAGGTGTAATACTTTTACTAGGAGATGATCTTCTTGAATGGATATTATGTGATGATATGGGTATTATTTGGATAGTTCTTATAATACTTTTATTGACTAATTTTGATTTTGATTGTGGATGTGGATGTTGTTAATAAAGAACTCTATTTAGAGTTCTTTATTAACAAAAAATTTTATAAATTATAAAAAAATAATAACACTTTTTGAAAAATTACATACTATGTATTAAGTGGGCAAAAGCCCTAACGAGACATAAATATACTTCACTAAAGAATTATTCTTATGTAGGGGGGATTTTTGTGAGTAGCAAATTAAGTAGAGTTTTTGATTGTATGGGAGGAGGAGGATGGTGGATAATAATACTATTCTTCTTGTTCTTAGTTTTCCAAGAATGTTGGAGCGATATATGCATAACTGACTGGATTCCATTCCTAATATTATTATTAATAGTGTGTTCATGTGTAGGAGTTAATGATGGAGATTTTGGATGCTGTGAGGCTAACTTCGACTGTGGATGCTAAATAAGAAAACAAAAGAGTGCTTTGCATTCTTTTGTTTTTTTATTTTAAATTATAAAAATAAAAATTATACAAACTAATATCACAAATTTAATTTCTTGCATATTATATGTTAAGAGTGAAAACTCAAATTATAATAACAACAGGAGGTAGCAAAATGTTAGATAGATTATTTGGTGGTTGTGATGGTTTCTTTGGAGGTGCTTGGTGGATAATAATATTATTCTTCTTATTCTTAGTATTTGGAGAACAATGGTGTGAAATAGAAATAGTTGAATGGATACCATTCTTAATATTACTATTAATAGTTTGTAGTTGTGGAGAAATTGGAGGAGATTGTTAGTAAAATTAAAAAATAAAAAACATTATGAGTAACAAAAATTTAAAAGATTCATATTATATACTATACAAAATTTTAGATTATGTATAGACATCTAAAAGTTAATTCATTAAAAAATTTATCAAAGGGAGGAATTTGTTATGCTAGATAGATTTTTTGGAGATTGTGGATTTTTCGCAGGTGGAGCTTGGTGGATAATAGTATTATTCTTCTTATTCTTAGCTTTCCAAGAATGTTGGAGTGAGATTTGTATAACTGATTGGATACCATTCTTAATATTATTATTAATAACATGTTCTTGTGGAGGTCTTTTCGAAGACGGAGATTGCTGTTAATATTTACTAAAAAAGCAACGGTGTTAAATACCGTTGCTTTTTTTTTAATTTAGAGATAAAATATTTACTTATGAAGGTAAATTAATACGCTGTTTTTGGGTATAAAAATTATATTACATAATAAAACTAATAAATAATCGTCTTAAAATATTTATAAAATTTATAATATATGGTAAAATTAAAATTTAAGAAAGTAGACGGATTAAACTTTAAAATACATAAAATATGTATAAGGAGGAACTAAAATGAAAAGCAACATAACTATAAAAGATGTGGCAAAAAGAGCTGGAGTTTCTATATCTACGGTATCGAGAGTTATAAATGATTCAAAACCAGTTACTGATGAAGTAAAGCAAAAAGTTTTAGATGTTATAAAGGAAACAGGTTATATACCAAACCCTCTAGCTCGAAGTTTAGTTACTAAAAAAAGTCAGCTAATAGGAGTTATAGTACCAGAAGTATCGGATTCTTTTGTAAATGAAATATTAAATGGTATAGAGGAAGTAGCTAAAATGTATGATTATGAGATATTATTAGCTAATACTTACTCAAATAAAGAACAAGAATTAAAAAGTATAAATTTACTAAGAGCAAAACAAGTTGAAGGTATCGTTATGATATCTTGGAAAGTAGAAGAAGATCATATAAACTATATACAAAACTGTGGAATACCAGCAACTTATATAAGTAAAACAGCAAGAAATTATGATATATATACAGTAAGTACAAGTAATAAAGAAGCTACTTATGATATGACTAAATATCTTTTAGATAAAGGGCATGAAAAAATAGCATTTGTGATGACTAGTAAAGATGATACAGTACTTGAAATGGAAAGATTATCGGGATATGAAGAAGCCTTAAATGAAAGAAATATACAATTAGATAAGAGCTTAGTTAAATATGGTGGAACTACTTATGAAGCTGGATATGAAAGTATGAAAGAACTACTTGATGAAGGAATAATACCTCATGCAGCATTTGTAACGGGAGATGAAGCTGCAATAGGAGCCATAAATGCAATATGCGATGCTGGATATAAAGTACCGGAAGATATATCAGTTGCAGGATTTAATGATGTAAAAATAGCTAATATGTATAGACCAAAATTAACTACAGTACATCAACCATTATATGATATGGGAGCTGTAGCTATAAGAATGGTAATCAAAATGATAAATAAAGAACAGTTAGACGAAAAGAAAATAGAATTACCATACAGAATAGTTGAAAGAGAAAGTGTAATAGAAAGATAATAAAAAAGTGTCTTAAAATAATACTAGCATTATTTTAAGACACTTTTTTATTATAGCTATATCATATAATTTTAATTATTATTAAGGAGGATTGCATAAAAAAGTATAGAAGTCTTTTAAATAGAATATATTTTTACATTGGGGAGGTTACGCTGTGGGGATAATTACACTAAATGGAAATGATTTAACCATAGAAGATGTTGTAAAAGTAGCAAGGAATGATTATAAGGTAAAGCTTAGTAAGGAAGCTATAGATAATATTCAAAAATCTAGAGCTTTAGTAGATAAATTCGTGAAAGAAGATAAAGTATCTTATGGAATAACTACAGGCTTTGGAAGATTTTCAGATATAGTTATATCTAAAGATGACGCAAAAGAATTACAAAGAAATTTAATTATAAGTCATTCTTGTGGAGTGGGAAATCCACTAGACGAAGAAATAGTAAGAGCTATTATGCTACTTAGAATAAATGCTTTGTCAAAGGGATATTCAGGGATAAGATTACAAACATTAGAAGTATTAATAAGTATGGTAAATGAAGGAGTACATCCTATAATACCAGAGAAAGGTTCACTTGGTGCATCTGGAGATTTAGCGCCACTATCTCATATGGTTTTAACTATGATAGGAGAAGGTGAAGCTATATATAAAGGTGAAAGATTACCTTCAAAAGAAGCAATGAAAAAAGCAAACATAGATATATTAGAAGACTTATCTTATAAAGAAGGTTTAGCTCTTATAAATGGAACACAAGTTATGACGGCAATAGGTCTATTAACACTATATGACTCCATAAATCTATTAAAGCATGCAGATATAGCATTAGCTTTAACTATGGAAGGTTTAAATGGAATATCTTGTGCAATGGACGAGAAGGTTCATAGAGTAAGACCACATAAAGGTCAAATAAATACAGCTAAAAATATATTAAATATAGTTAAAGATAGTGAAATGACAACAAAACAAGGAGAAATAAGAGTACAAGATGCATATTCATTAAGATGTTCTCCTCAAATACATGGTGCTAGCAAAGATGCTATAGAATATGTTAAAAATAAAGTAAATATAGAGATCAACTCAGTAACAGACAACCCAATAATATTTCCAAATCAAGAAGAAGTTATATCAGGTGGAAACTTCCACGGACAACCAATGGCATTAGCTTTTGATTTTTTATCAATAGCATTAGCAGAGATAGCTAATATATCAGAAAGAAGATTAGAAAAATTAGTAAACCCAGCAATAAATCATAATTTGCCAGCATTTTTAGTAAATAAAGGTGGATTAAACTCAGGATTTATGATTGTGCAGTATAGTGCAGCATCTCTAGTATCTGAAAACAAAGTTTTAGCACATCCAGCAAGTGTAGATTCAATACCATCATCAGCAAATCAAGAAGATCATGTTTCTATGGGAACTATAGCAGCTAGAAAAGCAAGAGAAATAATGAAAAATACTAGAAAAGTATTATCAATGGAAATATTAGGAGCAGTCCAAGCCATAGATTTAAGAGAAAATAATAATTTAGGAGTAGGAAGTAAGGCTGCCTATAAAGTTGTGAGAGATAATATACCATTTGTTGATAAAGATAGGATAATGTATAAAGATATTGATAAATGCGAAGATATAATAATTTCAAATTTAATAATTGATAAAGTAGAAGAAGCTATAGAAGAAGATATTTTAGTAAATTAAGAAATTCCAGAAGTAAGTTTTATATAAAGCACTATAAGGAGGATGCTAATGGAGAAAACATTAAATATTTTAAATCAAGAAATATTTGAAGGAATGTCTATAAAAATTAATGAAATACCTAAAGATAATTGTGAATTTATTAAAGGGATAAGAAGAGCGCCAAAAAGAGAGGCAAAACTATCTAAAGAGGATATAAAGTTAGCGCTTAAAAATGCATTAAGATATATACCTGAAAATTATCATGAAGAATTAGCACCAGAGTTTTTAAAAGAACTAATGACAATGGGAAGAATATATGGATATAGATTTAGACCAAAAGGAAATATAAAAGGAAAATCTATAGAAGAGTATGAAGGAAAATGTATAGAAGGTAAAGCCTTTCAGGTTATGATAGATAATAACCTAGATTTTGATATAGCTCTTTATCCATATGAGCTTGTAACTTATGGAGAAACAGGGCAAGTGTTTCAAAATTGGATGCAATATGTACTGGTTAAAGAGTATCTAAAAGTTTTAACTGAAGATCAAACATTAGTTATACAATCTGGCCATCCATTAGGTCTTTTTAAGTCAAAACCAGATGCCCCAAGAGTAATACTTACAAATGGCCTTATGATAGGAATGTTTGATAACCAAGAAGAATGGAAAAGAGCAGCTGCTATAGGTGTTTCAAATTATGGACAGATGACAGCTGGAGGATGGATGTATATAGGTCCGCAAGGAATCGTTCATGGAACTTATTCAACACTTTTAAATGCAGGAAGATTAGTACTAGGTTTAGGGAAGGAAGAAGATTTAAAAGGCAAACTATTTGTAACTTCGGGCCTTGGAGGAATGAGTGGTGCTCAAGGTAAGGCTATAGAAATTGCTGGTGGAGTAGGTATAATAGCTGAAGTTGATTATTCAAGAATAGAAACAAGATATAATCAAGGTTGGGTTAGTAAAATTGCTAATACCTGTGAAGAAGCATTTAATTTAGCGAAGGAGTATATGGACAAAAGAAAAGAATGTGCCATTGCATATCATGGAAATATAGTAGATTTATTAGAATATGCTGTTAATAATAACATATTTATAGACTTACTTTCTGACCAAACATCTTGTCATGCTGTTTATGATGGAGGATACTGCCCACAAGGTATTACATTTGAAGAAAGAACAGAGCTTTTAGATAAGAATAAAACTAGATTTATAGAACTTGTAAATAAAACTCTAGTAAATCATTTTAATTTGATAAAAGAACTTAATAAAAGAGGAACATATTTCTTTGATTATGGTAACAGTTTTATGAAAGCTATATATGATGCAGGGTGTAAGGAAATATCAAAAAATAAAGTAGATGAAAAAGATGGATTTATATTCCCATCATATGTTGAAGATATACTAGGGCCTCAATTGTTTGACTATGGATATGGTCCATTTAGATGGGTATGCCTATCAGGAAAAGAAGAAGACTTAGAAAAAACAGATAAAGCAGCGATGGAGATAATAGATCCAGACAGAAGATATCAAGATAGAGATAACTGGATATGGATAAGAGATGCAAAGAAAAATGCTTTGGTTGTAGGTACTCAAGCTAGAATATTATATCAAGATGCTATGGGAAGAACTAACATTGCACTTAAATTTAATGACATGGTAAGAAAAGGTGAAATAGGACCAGTAATGTTAGGTAGAGATCACCATGATGTGTCAGGTACAGATTCTCCATTTAGAGAGACATCAAATATAAAAGATGGAAGTAATATAATGGCTGATATGGCAACTCATTGTTTTGCAGGTAATTGTGCAAGAGGAATGAGTTTGGTAGCTCTTCACAATGGAGGAGGAGTTGGTATAGGTAAATCTATAAATGGCGGGTTTGGAATGGTATTAGATGGATCTTTAAGAGTTGACGATATATTAAGAAGTTCTATGCCTTGGGATGTTATGAGTGGTGTTGCAAGAAGAGCATGGGCTAGAAATGAAAATTCTATAAGTACAGTTATTGAATATAATAAAATGTGTAAAGGCAAAGATCATATAACATTACCATATTTGGTAGAAGAAGAAGTTATAGATGAGATTATAGAGAATTTAAATTTTTAGCAAATTATTATAGAAAATATTAACCACATAATAAATTTTAAATTCTATATAAAACATATAAAGTTATAGGGGGGGGAAGTATATGGCCGTAGTTCAATGCGTACCAAATTTTAGTGAAGGAAGAGATTTAGAAAAAATAGAGAAAATAGTAGAACCACTAAGAAAAAAAGAAGGTGTAAAGCTATTAAACTATGAAGCTGATAAAAATTACAATAGACTGGTTGTAACAGTTATAGGAGAACCACAACAAGTTAAAAAGGCAGTGTTTGAGTCTATAGAAGTTGCTAAAAATATAATAGATATGAATAATCATAAGGGGCAACATTCAAGATTTGGTGCAACTGATGTTTGTCCATTTATACCTATAAAAGATATGACTATGGAGGATGCTGTCAATTTAGCTAAAGAACTTGGAAGAGAAGTTTCAGATAAATTAAGTATACCAGTATTTTTATATGAAGATGCAGCGACAAAACCTGATAGACAAAATCTTGCTAACGTAAGAAAAGGAGAATTTGAAGGTTTAGATGAAAAGCTAAAAGATAGCAATTGGATACCTGATTTTGGAGAAGCTAAAAAGCATGAAAGCGCAGGTGCAATAGCTATAGGTGCTAGGAGACCTCTTATTGCATATAATATAAACCTTGATACTGATAACATAGAAATTGCAAATAAAATAGCTAAAACTATTAGACACTCAAGCGGAGGTTATAGGTATATAAAAGCGGGACCTGTTGAAATACCAGAAAGAAAAATTACTCAAGTAACGATGAATCTAACTGATTACACAAAAACTAGTATGTATAGGGCTTTTGAAGCTGTAAAAATGGAAGCTAGAAGGTTTGGAGTAAATGTTACTGGAAGTGAAGTAGTAGGACTTTGCCCTATGGAGGCACTTATAGATGTTGCTTCTTATTATTTAGGATTAGAAAACTTTGATTTAGAAAAAGTATTAGAAACTAGTTTGATGGAGTAATAGTATGATAGCAGATTTGATTATAAAAAACATTGGTAAATTAGCTACTTGTAAAAGTGATGAAACTAAAAGTAAAAAAGATATGAGCAATATAGAAATGATAGAAGATGCATATATATCAATAAAAGATGGTAAATTCATTTCAATAGGAAGTAAAGATGATTATCATAGCATGATAGATGAAAAAACAGAGGTAGTAGATGCAAATGGTTTATTAGTAACACCAGGGCTTATAGATTCACATACTCATTTAGTGCATGGCGGATCAAGAGAAAATGAATTTTATAAGAAACTTTTGGGTGTTTCTTATATAGATATATTAAAACAAGGTGGAGGAATTTTAAGCACGGTTAATGCTACTAAAATATCTACTAAAGAAGAATTATACGATAAAGCTAAAAAAAGCTTAGATAGAATGTTAGAGTTTGGAGTAACAACAGTAGAAGCTAAGAGTGGTTATGGATTAGAATTAGATACAGAAATAAAACAACTTGAAGTTGCAAAAGAGTTAGATAATGATCATCCTATAGATTTAGTACATACATATTTAGGAGCACATGCTATACCGTTAGAATATAGAGAAAATCATGATGAGTTTATATTTAAAATATTAGAAGACATGAAGAAGATAAAGGAATTAGATTTAGCTGAATTTTGCGATGTATTTTGTGAAGATAGTGTATTTTCAATAGAAGAAAGTGAATTAATACTTAAAAAGGCAAAGGAATGTGGATATAAACTAAAAATTCATGCTGATGAGATTGTATCACTAGGAGGAGCAGAGCTTTCTGCAAAATTAGGCTGTATATCAGCCGACCATTTAATGGCAGCTAGTGAAGATGGTATTAAAATGATGGCAAAAGAAAATGTAGTAGCTAATATTCTTCCAGCAACATCATTTAATTTAAATAAATCATATGCAAATGCAAGAAAAATGATAGATTTAGGTGTTAGAGTAGCTATATCTAGTGATTATAATCCAGGGAGTTGTCCAAGTGAAAATCTTCAATTTGCAATGCAATTAGGATGTTTAGGATTGAAAATGACTCCAAATGAAGTTTTAAATGCAGTAACTATTAATGCATCGTATTGTATTGATAGGCAATATGAAATAGGATCAATAGAAGTCGGTAAAAGAGCAGATTTTGTTATATTTGATTCTCCTAATATAGAATACTTAATGTATCACTTTGGAATAAACCATGTAGATAGAGTTTATAAAGATGGAAAACTAGTAGTAAAAGATAAGCGTGTATGTTATAACAATTAAAGGATGGGGAAAGTATGAAATTAATAGATATGAGTTTAAATGAATTTTCTGATGAAGTAGATTCTAGCTCACCAGCTCCTGGTGGAGGTTCAGTAGCTGCTTTAGCTAGTAATATAGGGGTAGGACTTTGCAAAATGATGGCTCATTTAAGTTTTGGAAAGAAAAAATATGAAAATTTAGATGAAGCTACAAGAATAGAATTTGTAAATATATTTAATCAACTATCAGATATAAGGCAAGAACTAGTAAACTTAGTTGATAAAGATACAGAAGCATTTAATGAAGTTATGAAGGCTTTAAAAATGCCTAAAAATAGTGAGGAAGAAATAAAAAATAGAAATAGTGCAATTCAAGATGCAACTTTATTTTCAATAGAAGTTCCGTATAAGACAGCAGAATTATCACTAGAAGCATTAAAATTAGTAGATTATATAGCTACTTATGGAAATCAAAATGCCATAACAGATATAGGTGTAGGGACATTAATGATTTATACAGGGTTAGAAGGTGCTATACTTAATGTAAAGGTAAATTTATCTAGTATTAAGGATGATAATACAAAAAATCACTATACTAAATGTTGTGGTGAAATATTAGAGCTAGGAAATAAGATTAAAGATAAGGTAATAGAGGATATACATTCTAAAATAAGTTAAAAAAAGCTATCCTAATTTTAGGATAGCTTTTTTTATTTATGGTCTTTTAGTTTTTTTGACTTTTTTAACTACTTTTTTTGGATGTGCTGGGGAAGATGACTCACTAGGAGAAGATATTTTGTTTTTGCTAGGCTTAGACTTTTTACTAGATTTAGAATTTTTAGATTCACTAGTAGAAGCTCCAGATCCTTTTTTAGTTTTAGATTTCTTAGCATTAATTTTATTTTCAATTTCAGCATCAGATATTTTTTTCATTATAACATCTAGTTTATTTCGCTGTTCTTCATCTAGGAAAGTCTTAAATTTAGAGACAACTTCATCTCTTCCCTTTAGAGTTTGACCTATTTTGATTAGTTCATCCATTAACTCACCTTCAGACTTACCTTTATAGCTGTCAGCAATTTGTTCTATTTTATCTTTATCTATATTTTTTTCTTTAGCCATTTTCTCTAGAGCTTCTGCATTTATCTTTTTCATAAAAATGCCCCTTTCTATAATATATATTGAATTTTTCTCATACTATTTATATATAGAAAAAATTATAAAATGTGAAGAGATTCTATCTTAGATAAAAATTTCTATAGATAATATATATGCACACGAAATAAAAAAAAGTAACACTAATAACAAATAAAACATAAATATATATGAGGGAGAAGTATATTTTAAGGGGTGACGATTATTGAATAATCTACTTTTAATACTTGGAATGATTGCACTTAGTAACGGGAATATATCATTAGGAGATTTATCCTTATTTGATAATAAAAATAAAGCTAAATCAAAGGGGGTTAAGGAAAATATTGATATGACTCAAAAAAATGATAGAAATAGTAGAGATAAAACAAAAAAAGTAAGAGTTAATAAAAAAAGAAGAAAAAAGAGTAGTGATAATTCAAATAATAATTCTATTACATTTAGTATAAATGATATAAATAAAGGTTTAAAACTTATGGATTTAAGTGATGAAGATTTAGAGCGTGGCATGGAAATAATAACTAGAACTAAAAAGTATATGTCACAAGATGAAAGAAAGTTTTTAGTTAAGATTGAGAGTGTATTAGACTTAGTTAGGGGAATAAAGAAACTTAGTTCAATAGAGGATATCGAGGAAGAAGAAACAAACTTTTTTAGATGTATGGATGAGGAAGATAAGAAGAATATGATGATTAGGGAAATTTTAGAAGTTTTTCCTGAAAAAAGGAAAGAATCTATAGAAAAGGCTATCGATATGAAAAAGAAAATAGATTTATTTGCAGAATTATTTTTACCAGATGATATAGAAGAAAATGGATTTAGTATAAGTTCTCTAGCGAGTTTAAATAATTTGGGAAGCATGAATAATTTAAAATTATTGGGAAGCCTTTTAAGAGTCGATGATGATAAAGATGATAAAAAATATTATAGTTATGATAGTGAATATGATGCATATGATGATTTTAATGAAGATGATGACGACTTTTGTGAGTACATAGATGATTTAGATGAATAATATGGAAATATATCTTAATATTTCATTAATTACTATATAAAACTACTTTTAAAATTACTGATTTTGTTATATAATAAGTATATAAAATCCTGAAGCATACGATATTGCTTATTTAAATTCAACCGACAAATGTTATAAGGGAGACTAAGTCTAATGATGGATAACAAGCCTAGTTTTTAACTGGGAAGTTAAAAGTTATTGGCAGGTCACCCACCTGGGAGTATCTCGGGTATGAATTTACGTAAGCTAACGGTGTTTCGGGATTTTAAATTAAAAGAGTGTTGCAAAAGCAACACTCTTTTAATTTAAAATCCCAATATACCTATGTCATCAAAAGTAGTAAATACTGAAGTTGTATTGTAATCTAAGTCATATTTATAATTAGAGTAAAATAAAGATCTAGTAAACTCTTCCTCTAAACTAAACTCATCAATCTTATGATCACTCCAAGTCTTTCCTAAATCATTTGAAATAGATGTATGTAATCTATTATAGTTAACCCACATAATATATATATCAGATTTAAATTTCATAATACTTGGATACATGCAGGATGAAGAACCTGTTATATATTTAGATATATTAATATCTAGTTTATTATCCATTAAATAACCATTTATATATTTAACAGCATACCCATTATCAACATTTTCACAAAATACTATATGACAAAAGTTTAGGCTATCTTTTAATACAGATAAGTATATTTTATTTTTTCTTGTATTAGTTAATTGAGAAGGCTTAGACCAAGTTGAAGTACTTAAATTAAACTTTGACATAAAAACTTCTTCAAATCCGTTTACGAGGTTTAGGTAAAAAACTGTAGGTGAGTTTTGAATCCAAATCACTGTGAAATTATTTAAAATAGTATTATTTATAAAATCTATTTTATTTTCCGTCCAAACACCATTTAATTTATGATGGTGAATAAGTGCACAAATATTACCGCTATCATTGCTATAAACATAGTATAAAATATGAATTTCATTATCTAATTTTTTAATATAAGGAAATAATAAAGTAAACTTATTGCTATTATAAGTAAACACATCAAAATTAGTAAATGTAGTTTCAGAATTTTTTATATCAACTAATTTTAAGCTATCATCTATGTAAATACCATATATGTTATCATTATTATCTAGGTTAAAATAAAACTTGGTAAAATCTAAAGGTTTATCTGTAATATATGTTGATTTGATCAGATTACTATAGGTATCAAAATAATCATAAGTTAAAACATTAGATGTTCTAAATCTAAATATATCCTTGTTAGAACGTCTAATTATTGTATGGCAATCATTAACAAAACCCAAAAAATCATCTCCCTGTAAATTAATTCATATTAAATGTATATTGTCATAATAGAAAATTATTCTAGTTTTAGTAAATAGAAGTACAAGTAAGTAACAAATCATAAGTTAAATGCATAATATTTATTAAGCGTGAAAAGCTGAATATTAACAATAATTCATTTAAGGGGAGGACATTATATGCAAGATTTAAAAAGAAATAGAAAAAGAGTTCCTAATCAGCATATAGATCAAATGGAAAACGACTGTTTAGAAGAACATGTAAGTCAAGAAGTAGATGATGATTTAACTAGAGGATGTGGATGTAAAAAAGACTCAAACTGTGATAAACATTCAGATTGTAACCACAATATGAAGTGCGAGTGCGAGTGTGTATGTCATCCAGAACCACAGTGCTGTGAGCCTTGTGAACCAGATGCTGATACATGTATAAAAAATAAATGTGGACCTGAGTGTCTTGGTCCTATAAATCCACCAAGATTTAATGTATCAAACAGTGTACCAGTTGCAATTGAGGCCAATAGGATATTTGATACTATGGTATTTCAAACATTTACAGATGCAACAGCTCCAAATGGTGCTCCATTAGTATTTGATGTTGAATTAGTAGAAATAAATGGTCCAATACCTAGAGTAGGTCAAGTAAATGTAGAAATAGAAAAAATTTGTATAAACCATAATGGAATAATAATAAATACAGGAATGACAACTTTAGAAGATTTTGATATAGAACCGTTAGAACCAACAGTAGGAAAAAGATGTGAAACTACTTTTGAATATGCAGTATGTGGAGAAACACATAGAAGATGTTGTAATAGGGGAAAAGGACAATCAGTAGTATATAAACAAAAAGGATTAAGTGTACTTGTAGAAGATTTAGTACTAGAATTAAGAGGAAGATGCGGATGCACAGAATTTATAGCTTTTGCATTTCCTGCTGTAAAATGCCATGGAGGTCAATCTAAGAGATGCCGTGATGTTGAATTCTTATTTAATACATTATCAGCACCAATAGGTGTACCATCAGATGGAAGAGGATTTACATTAAGACAAGAATTCCAAACACATTTAACAGTAGATTGTATCGGAAAAGCTTTACTAAGCTGTATAGATCATGATGATTGTGAATGTCATTGTGAATTAAGCATACCAAATGATATAGATTTAATACTTTGCTTACAAAATAATGTCAGTACTTTAATTAATGAGCAACTAGTTGTTTTAACTTCACCAAATGGTGTGCAACCAAGAGTTGTAGATACATTCTCTAAAGTTTGCGACTTTGGAAGTTGTGGAGAATAGTATATAAATGAAAAAGAGCTATCTGTTTTAGATAGCTCTTTTTCATATTTTATATGTTATCCCATAACAATATTCAAAGATATCATCTTTTATAGTTGTTTTACTTTCATTTGAACATCTACTTGAATGAATGGTATTTTCAATATTAGATTTAGACCATTGTTTAGAACTACTATTAAAAAAAAGTTTAGATGTAGTTCTATCAGAAGATGAAGAAGGTTTATATTCTAGTACTATATTTGAAAAATCATCAATATCAAGTTTATAAAAGTATCCATTATCTTTTAGAACATTATCAATTATATATTTAGATAATCGATAATTAGGTACATCAAAGTTAAAGTGAGATAGCTTATGCAAATTATCTGAAAGAGGGTATTTTTCGATGATAAAAACATTTAAAGAATCATCGATAGAATACAATCTCATATCCTTAATATTTTTTGTAGTATTAAGGGCTTTCAAAATAGATTTTTTTTTCCACGAGCCATTGTGTTTGAGAAAATGATTTAATCTACCCCTAGTGTCAAGTGCACAGATATGTATATTACTAGAATTATCTATAGTTGCGCAATAAGAATGTATATTGTTAGATAATCTTTCTGTTTGCCCATTTATATTTTTAATATATAAAACATTTTTATCTGTATATATATAAAATGGATTAATATTTTTCATAATAACCTCCTAAGATTTAATATTTTTAGAAAAGTTTTTTAAAGTTTTGATAACAACAAAAATATGTAATATACATGTGAAAAATGACATTAAAGTTGTTGTATAGATATATGCATAAATATTTAGATTAGGTAGAGGAGTAAGTAAATATACTCCAAATAGCTGAATACACATACTAAAAATAGTAATTAAACTTGAAATTACCTCTTTCCTTATAGAATGAAGTATGCCTGATAGTGTTTGATTTAAAGACATAAATAGAGGGATTAACCACATTGATTTTAAGTAAGTACCTGCAAGCTCATTATCATATACTAAAAGACATAAATTTTCACCAAATGTATAAAAAAATACTGAGGAAAATATTCCTACACCTAGAGTTAAAAGCATAGCAAAATTAATTTTTTCTTTTACCCTTTTGTATCTACCAAGTGACATTTCTTGGGATATACTAGGTATCAAGTTTACAATTAATGCAGAACCTAAGGTAAATGGTAAGTATATAAAAGGCATAACCATCCCATTTATAACACCATACATGCTTAATGCTTGACTATAGCTAATGCCTGATAAGACTAGCCTAGAAGGAACAATTATAGAGCTTAAAGAATGAAGTAATATATTTGACATACGATTGCAAGTTATAGGAATAGACATTTTAATAGTTTCTATAGAAGCATTGTAAAAATCCTTTATTTTTATAGTATAGGTATTATATAAATTTGAGTTTTTATATAAGCAAATTGATATATATAATATATTTATGGCTTCTCCAATAGAAATACCTAAAAGTGCAATATAACAATTAAAAGATTTATTATTTATAAATAAAATAGTTAAAGCTACGAAAAATATTCTACTTAATTGCTCTAGAACTTGCCCTATAGCAGGAACTACGACTTCCTTCAAACCATAGTAGTATCCTCTTAATATATTTGATACTGTTATAAGGACTATTGCTGGACAGATAGATAAAATTAATAAACTTAAATTAGCATCTTTTAATAGTTTTAATGACAAAAAACGGGCATTAAAAGCTATTATAAGAGAAATCACAAGTGATATAAAAAATGCTACATAAAGTGTAGATATAAACAATACATTGCTATTGTGTTTATCATTAAGAGCCTTTTTATTAGCAACTAAACAACTCAAAGTAGTAGGTATACCTGTAGTAGTTAAAGCTAAGCAAATCATTAAGAAATTAAATAATATATGGTATATTCCAAGACCAATTTCACCAATTGACCTTGATAAAAATATTTTATATAAAAAACCAATTACCCTAACTATTAAGTTGGAAATAAACAACACGGCTGTAGAAAAAATAAGATTGGGTATTCTCAATAAATCACCCCCTTATGTTTAAATATATTCATAAGGAGGTGAAAAAATAATTATATATTTACAAATTCAGGTTTCATATTGGTAAATTTACATACATGATTAAATCCTACTTCTTTTAGATAAGAGTAAATATAATCAAATTGATATGCTATTTGAGATGGATGGTGAGAATCAGATCCTGTAGTTATTATTTCACCACCTAAGTCTTTATACATATTTATTATACTTCTTGAAGGTGTTAAGTCAGGAAGATTATATCTATAACAAGATGTATTTATCTCAATTCCTTTTCCATCTTGTATAACTTGTTTTAATATAGCTTCTATTATATCTGAAAATAAGCTATCATCTAAAATATTTTTATAATCTCCATATCTTTTAACTAGATCTAGGTGTCCTAATACAGAATAGTCTTTGTAGTTTTTAACAATATTATATAGTTCTTTAAAATAAGCTTCATAAGCTTGATGTTGAGTTTTATCTTTAAAAAACTCGCCAAAATATAAGTCAATTCTATCTATAGCATGTAAAGAACATATTATAAAGTCAAAAGGATATTTATTAGCATCATTACTGCACTTAGTTATTATTTGCTTTTGAAGACCAAGTTCTATACCTTTTTTTATAGATATTTGATTAGCATATTTAGATTTAAAGAAATCTAATTTTTCAAAGTATTTATCATAATCAATACCCCAATCAAAATCATTTGCAAGGTCATAATCAACATGATCTGTAAAGCATATTTCTTTAAGACCCAAGTCTATTGATTTTTTAATCATATCTTCCATATCGGTCTTACTATCATTTGAGAAACTTGAGTGCATATGGTAATCATAAAACATAAAAACTTCCCCTTTTTGATAAAATTTTGGTATTATATACATAATAAATCTTATCAAATATAGTAATAACCATCAAGTGATAATATCAAAGAAGCAAGTGGGGATAGTATGGAAAAATATAACTTAGATTTAATCAAAGATAGTCCTAAATATTTACAAATATATAATCATGTAAAGAGACTTATATGTGAAAATAAAATAAAGGAATATGAAAAGCTACCGCCAATAAGAACGTTAGCAAAGTTAATAGGGGTTAATAATACGACAATAGTAAAAGCATATGAATTATTAGAAAAAGAAGGATATGTCAATAAAAGTATGGGAAGTGGAACTTTTGCTACATCTATAAATCAAGAAAGTTCAAGTACTATACAAAGAAAAGAAGGTATAATAAGTTTTGATACAGGAAATCCTTCTACAGAAATATTTCCAATAGATGATTTTAAAGAGGCTATAAATATGGCCTTGACTAATGAAGGAAGCACTATATTCGAATATGATGAAGGTTTAGGATATGAACCATTAAGAGAAAAAATAGCACAATATCTACATAATAAAGACATAAATACAACTAAGGATAATCTACAAATAATATCAGGAGCTCAGCAAGGTATAGACATTGTTTGCAAAGGTCTTATAAATTACTCAGATGTAGTATATGTTGAAGAGCCAACTTATAATGGAGCTATAGAAGTATTTAAGAGTAGAGGAGCAAAGATAATATCAATACCTATGTTAGATGATGGAATCGACATAGGGGTATTAAAACTTAAACTTGAAAAGATAAAGCCTAAAATAATATATACTATGCCAAATTTTCAAAATCCAACAGGCATATCATATTCTACATATAAAAAGAAAAAACTAATAGAACTAGCTGAAAAATATGATTTTTATATAGTAGAAGATGATTTTATAAGTGATTTTAAATTTAATTCTCTTGATAATAAACCATTAAAGAGTTATGATGATAAAAATAGGGTTATATACATAAAAAGTTTTTCTAAAATATTTATGCCTGGACTTAGAATAGGTATAGTTGAAATTCCAAGTGAATTACTAAAAAAGGTACTTTGGGCTAAGTACTCATCTGATATATCAACGCCAGGTTTGATTCAAAAATCAATGTATTATTATATGGAAAACTTTAATTGGGATGAATATCTTAAAGGTGTGGAAAGTCAATATACACAAAAATATAATTTGGCAAAAGAGTTGATATATAATAAATTAAGCGATAGACTAAAGATAAGAAATGGAAGTGGAGGTATTAACTTTTTTATAGAACTACCAAGAGGCTATTTATCACATGACTTAACAGAATTTTTATTAGATAAAGGAGTATCTGTTCTTCCAGGAACTTACTTTTTTGATAATATAGTAGATGATAGGTTTTTTAGGATAAATATAGCTAGGGCAAGTATACAAGATATAGAAAAGGGAATATCTATAATAAGTGATAACTTAGACGAATTTCTTTATAAATATAAAGATAATATAACAATAAAAAATAATAAATTTTTTTATTAAGACAAGAAAATAGAAAGGAGAATACTTAAAATAAATTTATTTTAAGTAGAATGAAATAATGTTTGATCAAAAGAAACTAGACAGAATAAATGAATTAGCTAAAAAGAATAAAGCAGAAGGATTAACAAAAGAAGAAACTATAGAAAGAGAAGGATTAAGAAAAGAATATCTAGAACATTTTAGAGCGCACTTTAGATCTAGATTAGATAATATAAAGGTAGTATCAAAAGAAGAATGCGACGAGCATATGAAAAATAACCAAAATAGTCAAAACTAAATATAATATAAATTTAATAATTACTTAAGGAGGGGCAATATGAATTTAAAGTATGAAGCTAAAAATGCATGGGATATTGAAAGAAGTAAAAATAATATAGAAGATGTAATGTCTTATTCTAAAGATTACATGCAATTTTTAGACAAAGGAAAAACAGAAAGAACCTCTGCTAGAGAAATAGTAAATATGGCAAAAGAAAATGGATACATATCACTAGAGGAAGCTATACAAAAAGGAAAGGTAAATCCAGGAGACAAAATATATGCAGTCAATAAAGATAAATCAGTAGCTATGTTTGTTATGGGTAAAAAATCTTTAGAAGAAGGTATGAAAGTAGTAGGTGGTCATATAGATGCTCCAAGGATTGACTTAAAACCAAACCCTCTATATCAAGAAGCTAATCTAGGACTTTTTAAAACTCATTACTATGGAGGAATAAAAAAATATCAATGGACAGCAATACCACTTTCAATATATGGAGTAGTTATCCTAAATGATGGTAAAAAAATTGATATATGTATAGGTGAAGATGAAGAAGATCCAGTATTTTGTATAACTGACTTACTAGTACATCTTTCAGGAGATCAAATGCAAAAGAAACTTTCTGAAGGTATAACTGGAGAAGGACTTAACCTACTAGTTGGTCATATGCCGCTTGAAGGCGAAGAAAAAGAAACTGTAGCACAAAATGTATTAAAGATATTAAATGAAAAATACAATATGGTAGAAGAAGACTTCTTAAGTGCTGAAATAGAAATAGTACCTTCTGGTCGTGCTCGTCACTTAGGATTTGATAAATCTATGGTATTAGCTTATGGGCATGATGATAGAGTTTGTTCATACGGTGCTGTCAAAGCCTTAATAGAAACTACTGAACCTGAATACTGTGCAGTAGCATTATGTGTAGATAAGGAAGAAGTAGGGTCTCAAGGAAATACTGGTATGCACTCTAAATTCTTTGAAAATACAGTAGCAGAGCTTATAGCTTTAGAAGGAAACTATTGTAACTTAAGAGTAAGAAGAGCTATGGCAAATACTAAGGTATTATCGGCTGATGTATCTGCAGGATATGATCCTAATTTCCCAGAGGTGTATGATAAGAGAAATTCTGCATACATGGGACATGGTATAGTTTTAAGCAAATATACAGGTGTAAGAGGAAAAAGCGGATGCAATGATGCTAATGCAGAGTTTATGGCAGAAGTAAGAAGAATATTCAACCAAGGCGAAGTTGTATGGCAAACTGCTGAACTTGGAAAAGTAGACCAAGGTGGTGGTGGAACTATTGCCTATATATTAGCAAACTATGGTGCTGAGGTTATAGATTGTGGAGTAGGTGTGTTAAATATGCATGCTCCATATGAAATAGTTTCTAAAGTTGATATATATGAGATGTATAAAGGATATAAAGCATTCTTTAACATAAACCTTTAAGTAATATTAGAAGTAATTGACTATTAAAAAAGATAGACCTTTTATTTTGGTCTATCTTTTTATATTGAAATATTTATATAGTCCTGTTAAAAATTTATTTTCTAAAGGTGAAAAAACTTTTTTTCTAGAATAAATAAAATAAAACTTTCTTTTAAATTCTATATTTTTTACTCTATAGATGTTCAGTTTTTTAGATTCTAATTCATCAATGCAAGATATATATGATACAAAAGAAACTCCAAGACCAGATTGTACAAGTTTTTTTATAGATTCATTAGATTCAAGATGGGCTATTACATCTAGTTTGTCCGTATCGAAATTATTAGATTTTAGCTTATTTATAATTAAATCTTTAGTTCCAGAACCTTCTTTTCTCATAATAAACTTAAGAGAATATAATAAATCAATATCTATAAATCCATTAGAATTAGGAAGGACAACGTCTAAAGGAGTTATAAGGACTAACTCATCATCCATTAAATCTATGTACTCAATTTGTGGGTTGTTAGATTTTGAACCAACAAGTCCGAAACTTATTCTTTCATTTAAGATTTCTGAAATTGCAGACTTAGAGTCATAGTGACTAATATTAAACTTAACATCTTTAAATTGGTTAGAAAAATTATTTAAAAAATTAGGAATAATATAAGATTCAGGGATAGAACTGCAAACTATATCTATAATACCCTCTATTTTTTCGGAATACTCTTTTATATCATAAACTGCTTTTTTACAATTATTTAATATTAATATGGCATGATTGTAAAGTATTTCTCCTGATTTTGTTAAAGTTAAATTCTTATTATTTCTATTTATAAGAACAGTACCGAGTTCTTTTTCGAGGTTATTAATATGAGAGCTAACTGTTGGTTGAGTTAAAAATAATTCCTTCGCAGCTTTAGAAAAACTTTCATACTTACAAACTGCAACAAACACTTCCAATTGCTTAAAATCCAAGACAAAACCTCCTTATATTGTTTATAAGTATTATAGCATAGTATAAAAATGACCTGTTACAAAATCATTACAAAATACATAAAAGTATTATTATTATTATATAAATAGTATATAATCATATAAATGATAGACTAGAATAATTATGTGTAAAATAAAATCGGAAAAAATAAGTGTTAATAAACAAAAGGAGGACTAATTTATGAAGCTACGGAAATTATTATATAGCATCATTATCATTAGTGCATTTGTAACGGGATGTAGTAAGAGCGAGAATATTAATACAAATGAAAGCCTACCTAATGAAGAAATGAAACATAGGATGATGACGAAGGTTCAAAATAATGTTAATGAGATAATGAATAAAGACTATGAATATGTTATAGAAAATATGGGGAAACCATATTGTACGACTTATTACATAGACTCGGATAATCCAAGGGAAATAAGGGATAAAAGGCTTATATATCCAAAATATACTGAAGGTAATAAGTTAGATAAGAGTGCTTTATATATAAATTTAAGAGATGATCATGTTGTAGAAGTACAAACCTATGAGATATCTAAAGAAGATTTAAATGAAAAATATATTAATGATGGTGCTGATATAATTGTAGATAGATATAATTATGCATTACCTATATCATTAAGCAGTGTAGAAAAAATAGATATTAACAATTTCATAGGAAAGGATACAAGGTTAGTATATGAATACTTTGGTGATAAATCCCCAAGTTTAGAAGCATATAGCAAGGCAGGTAATAGAAATATAGATTTGTATGAAGTTGAAAGTAGCGGAGAGATTAAATTACTAGTAATTTTTAGCAAAGAAAATAAGATAGAGGATATAAAAATCATTAATCAAGAAAAACTTGTTAATATATTAAAGCAATATTTAGATAATAAATAAGTTTTTTTTGGTTAAATTAATCCTAAATACTAAGTATTTAGGAGGAAGTAATAATGAATAACAATAAAAATAGATTAAAAGATAGACCTAAGACCAAATCTGAAAGGAGAAACATGCTTTCAGAGCATGGATCAGAACTAGGGATAAAAGATGGTCTTCATATAGGAGCAAAAGATAGTGGAAGCAATAGGACTAAGACATCAAAACTTTATAGCAAAGTAAAGAAAAAGGATTAAGCTTAAAGGAGCGATTAATTTGTAATTAGTCGCTCTTTTAAATTTAGACAAGGAAGGTAAATCAATGATAAGTGAAATATTAATAACAGGCATAGCAGTTGGTATTACATATAAATTTTTAAAAAGAGAAGCAACTACATTAGAAAAAATAGAATATAATATAGAAGATGAAAAGATACCTAAAGAATTTGATAATTATAAAATATTACAAATTAGTGATTTACATAATAAAACATTTGGAAAAGGTAATATAAAACTTATAGAAGAGATAGACAAAATAAATCCAGATATAATAGTAATTACTGGAGATTTAGTAGATGGAGAAAAAGATAATTTTAAAGTGGCTCTAGACTTAATTGATTATATATCTTGTAAATATAAAGTAGTCCATGTAGTTGGAAATCACGAGCAGAAATCTCTTAATAAGAAATATAAAAAAGAATATAAAGAATATTTTAGATTACTTAAAGATAAAGACATAATAGATCTAGATAATGATAAGATAAAAGTTAATAAAGGAAGTAGTTATATAAATTTATATGGGGTAGTAGTACCGCTAGAATATTATCCATATTTTTTCAGTAACTATAGAAATAAAAATAAAGCTTTAGATAAAAATTTCATGGATGAAAGTTTAGGTAAAATAGATAAAAATAGCTACAATATATTACTTGCTCATAATCCATTCTTTTTTGAAAATTATTCTAATTGGGGAGCAGATTTGGTACTTTCAGGACATGTTCATGGAGGAATAGTAAGGATACCTAAAATAGGAGGGGTGCTTTCACCAAATAGAGAGTTTTTCCCAAAATACGATTTAGGTGAATATAATCTTAATGGATCTAAGATGATTTTAAGTAAAGGATTAGGCGGTTCTAAGGTAGTAATAAGAATAAATTGTAAGCCTGAAATAGTACAAATAAACTTAAAGTCAAAAAAATAGTACTTATAAATAAAAAAGTTCTAACTGTTATAGTTAGAACTTAAATGGTGCCGAATGTGGGACTCGAACCCACACGATAATACTATCAACAGATTTTGAGTCTGTCGTGTCTGCCATTCCACCAATTCGGCAAGTATTAGTATATAAATATTGTAGCAACTTAATGAAACGTTTGCAATATATTTATGGTTAATATACTTTTAATATTATGGTAATATAAATAGTATAAGAGTGGTATATAATAACTATTATACTAGATAGACAAAAACTAGGAGTGATAAATTTGAATAAGAGATTAATTATAATAGATGGGAACTCTATAATAAATAGAGCATTTTATGCATTACCAGAAATGACTAATAAGGAAGGGCTAAGAACAAATGCTATATATGGATTTACAACAATGTTATTTAAGATAATAGATACATATAAGCCTACTCACATGAGTGTTGCATTTGATAGAAAGGCTCCTACATTTAGACATTTAGAGTTTGATGAATATAAAGCTGGAAGAAAGAAAATGCCAGATGAATTAAGAGAACAATTTGAACCATTAAAAGATTTATTGGACAAATTTAATATAAATAGATTAGAAATAGATGGTTATGAAGCTGATGATATAATAGGAACAGTATCAAGGCTAGGTGAAGAAAATGGATACAATGTATACATAGTTACAGGAGATAAAGATGCTATACAGTTAGCATCAGATAAGACTACAACTTTAATAACTAAAAAAGGTGTAGGAGAAGTTGAAGAGTATAATTTTGATTCTGTAATGGAAAAATATGAAATGACTCCAACTCAATTTATAGACTTAAAAGGTCTTATGGGGGATAAATCGGATAATATACCAGGGGTACCAGGTATAGGTGAAAAAACAGGGATAAAACTTATTAAAGAATATTCTAGCATAGAAAATATAATAGAAAATGTAGAAAACCTAAAAGGTAGTGTGAAAAAGAAAATAGAAGAAAATAAAGAACTTGCCATAATGAGTAAGAGGTTAGCTACTATAATAAGAGATGTGCCTATAGAAATAAATCTAGATGATTTAGAATATGGAGATTATGATAAAGATAAGGTAATAGAATCATTTAGGAATTTAGGTTTTACAAGTTTATTATCTAGACTATCTAGCATAGATGGAGGAAATGAAACAGAGGAAATTGAGTCTAATCTAAATATAAAAAAATTAGAAAATATAGACGCATTTATAAATGATATTAAAAAAGAAGGAAAGCTATACATAGATACTGTAAGTAGACAAGGGAACATATTAGAAAAAAATATTATACATATTTTTATAAGTGTAGATGGAACTAATATATATTATATAAATGAAGAAGAGATAAATAAGCTAGAAGAAGTACTTGTAAGTAAGGAAGTAAAGAAATTTGGATATAATTTAAAAGAGGATTATATAGCTTTAAGACCTTATAATATAAAATTAGAGAACATGCACTTTGATATAACAATAGCAGAGTATTTAATAGATTCAGCATCATCTACATCTTATGAATGTAGTGCAATAGCTATGAAATATCTTACTAAAAAAGTTAAGTCAAAAGAAGAGTTGCTAGGTAAGGGTGTAAAAGCAAAAAAATATGAGGATTTAGAATTAGAAGAGCTATGTGATTATATAGGAAAAGTTATAAATACAGTATATGAAGTATATCCTATAATGGAAAAAAGCATAAAAGAAAGTGAAATGGATGGATTACTTTATCATGTTGAAATGCCTTTAGTAGAAGTTTTAGGTGAGATGGAATATCAAGGAATAAAGGTTGATAAAGAAAAATTACATGAATTAGGTATAGAATTTAAAACTATAATTAAAAAATTAGAACAAGAAATATATGATATAGCTGGAGAAGAATTTAATATAAATTCACCAAAACAATTAGGTGTTATATTATTTGAAAAGCTAGAATTACCTATAATCAAGAAAACTAAAACAGGGTATTCAACAAATGCAGAAGTATTAGAGAAGCTAAGGGATAAAAGTCCAATAATAGATAAAATAACAGAGTATAGACAAATTGTTAAGTTAAATTCAACTTATGTTGAAGGCTTATTAGCTATAATAAATCCATTAGATGGTAGGATACATTCATCATTTAATCAAACTATAACTACAACAGGAAGAATTTCATCAACAGAGCCAAATCTTCAAAATATACCTGTTAAACTTGAAATGGGAAGAAACATAAGAAAGGTATTTATATCAGATGAAAGTTGTAGCTTAGTTGATGCGGATTATTCTCAAGTAGAATTAAGAGTATTAGCTCACATGAGTCAAGATGAAACTATGATAGAAGCATTTAAAAACAATGAAGATATACATACAAAAACAGCATCACAAGTGTTTAATGTTAATATGGATGAAGTTACAAGTAAGCAAAGAAGTGATGCAAAAGCTGTAAACTTTGGTATAGTTTATGGAAAAAGTGATTTTGGACTATCAGAGGATTTACATATACCTGTAAAGCAAGCTAAAGAATATATAGAAAACTACTTTAATAAATATAGTAAAATAAAAGATTTTATGGATAAGGTAGTAGAAAATGCAACAGAAAATGGATATATAACTACTATACAAAATAGAAGAAGATATATTCCAGAACTTAAATCAAGTAACTTTATGCTAAGAAATGCAGGTAAAAGAGCTGCAATGAACGCGCCTATACAAGGTAGTGCAGCTGATATAATAAAAATAGCTATGGTAAATGTTTACAAGAAGTTAGAAGAAAGACAATTAAAGTCAAAATTAATACTTCAAGTACACGATGAACTTATAGTAGAAGCTTATGATGATGAAGTAGAAGAAGTTAAAAAAATAGTTAAAGATGAAATGGAAAATGCAGTTAACATGGATGTGCATTTAGATGTAGATTTAAATATAGGTAATTCTTGGTATGAAACAAAGTAGGTGAGTATATGCTAATATTAGGACTTACAGGGAATATAGGCTGTGGAAAAAGTAGCCTATCTAATATATTTAAGAGTAAAAACATAGAAGTAATAGATGCAGATATAATTTCAAGGAATATATTTGAAGATAATTTGCTTCTTGAAGAAGTATTCGATAAATTTGGAATGTATATAAAAAGAGAAGATGGGACTTTAGATAGAAAGGCACTTGGTAATATAGTTTTCAACAATGAAGAAAAACTTATAGAATTAAATAATTTAACCCATCCTAAAATTTATGAGAAGATAATTAGTAAAATTGAAGAATATAGGTTAAAACATAACGATATTATTTTAATTGATGGAGCATTATTAATTGAAGGTGGATATTTAGATGTAGTAGATAAATTACTAGTTGTAACATGTAATCAAGATATACAGATAGAAAGAATACAAAAAAGGGATAATTGTACAAAAGATGAAGCTTTAAGTCGCATAATGTCTCAAATGAGTCAAGAAGAAAAAATCAAATATGCAGACTATACAATAGATAATTCCTATTCATTTGAAGAATTAGAGATAAAAGCTAACCAACTCATTGAATATATAAAGGAGAATTGGTGTGAATAATAAAAAGATACTTATAATATTATCTATCTCATTGATTATATTAACTGGTTTTTTAATAGAAACTAAAACAATACATAAAATCTTATACCCTAAAAAGTATTCAGATTATGTAGAAAGATACTCAAAAGAATTTAATATAGAAGAAAATTTAGTCTATAGTATTATGAAGGCTGAAAGTAAATTTAAAAAGGATGCCATATCTAATAAGGGAGCGAAAGGATTAATGCAAATAAGTGATATAACTAGAAATTGGGCTATAGATGAGCTTAATCTAGAAAATAATATAGATATATTTGATCCTGAAACTAACATAAAAATAGGATGTTGGTATTTAAATAAGCTATATAAAGAATTTGGAAACTTGGATTTAGTTGTAGCAGCATACAATGGTGGTTCAGGTAACGTTAATAAATGGCTTGGAAATAATGAGTATAGCAAGGATGGTAAAATGCTTCACAATATACCATTTACAGAAACATCTAACTATTTAGATAAAGTCAAAAATAATTATAAAAACTATAATAGTATATATGGCAAGGAAGGAAAAAACTAATGAAAAAAACTAAGGTTTTATCTATAATCCTAGTTATAGCAATGATTGTAGTAGGATGTAGTTCTAAAATTGAAACTGAAGATAAAAAAGAAAGTGGTAAGGGTGATATAAATTCAGATTATATAAATTTAACTATGGTAAAGCCCAAGACTATAAATCCTATATTAAACAAAGACAAGTCTGTTGGGTATGTAATGAATCTAATATATGATAGCTTATTTACAATAGACGAAAATTACAATGTAGTACCTCAACTAGTAAAAGAGTACTCAATTGAAAATGGTGGTAAGGAAATAAATATAAAACTAAAAGATGCAAAATGGCATGATAAAAGCCCAGTTACATCTAGTGATGTTAAGTTTACAGTAGATTTTATAAAAAAAAGTGAAGAAAATCCTTATAGTGAATTAGTGAAAAATATAAAATCAGTGCATATAATAAATGATAAAGAATTCAATATAAGCTTAAATGAAAATTATTCATTTTCTATAGAGACACTTATATTCCCTATATTATCTAAAAATAATTTATCTTCTTTATCTAAAAAAGATATAACTAATAATAAGAATAATTTAATAGGAAATGGACCTTACAAAATAGAAAAATATGAAGAACGAGACGGAATGTTCTTAACTAAAAATGAAGATTATTATAAAGAAATACCAAGTACAGCCAAAGATATAAGAGTAGGTATAGTTCCAGATCAAGAGGCACAAGTTGCTATGGTTATGGCGTTAGATAGTGATATAGCCAAGGTATCTTTAAATGATTTAAGTAAATTTCATGAAACTGAATTTAATATTACTAAATATGAAGGACGAGATTATGAGAATATAATCTTTAATTACGATAATCCAATATTATTAGACTCTAACTTAAGAAAAGCTATAGCATATTCAATAGATAAGAAAAAAATATTAGAAGAGGCTTATATGGGGGATGCTAATATTGTTAATTTTCCACTTAATACAAGTTCAAAATATTACAACAAAGATATAAAATCTATTAATTATAATAAAGAAAAAGCTAAAGAATATTTAAGTAAAGTTAAGTTTGATGGTGATAAGAGTAACTCAAAAGATCAAAAAGAAAACAAAAGTAATACAAAGAGTAATTCACAGATAAACTTAAAAATAGTTGTAAATAAGAATAATACAGATAGGGTAAAGTCTGCACATATTATTTCAGAAAATCTAAAAACTATAGGAATAAAATCTGAGGTGGATGAACTAGAAGGTGAAGATCTTGAAAAAGCTATTTCTGGGAAAAAATATGACTTAGCACTAGTTGGATGGGAACTATCATTTATACCTGATGCAACTCCTATAATAAAAAGTTTAGATTATAAAGATGAAAAACTTAATGACTATATGGCTTCTTTAACAAGAGCAACTAGCGAAAGCCAAGTTAAAGACATATATGATTCTATACAAAAATATGTAAATAACAATGTGCCTATGATAAGTTTAGTTATAAGAAATGATTATATGGTTACAAATAGTAGAATAGAAGGTAAAATACAACCAAATGATTTTGACGTTTATGAGGGTATAACAAATTTAACTATAAAAAATAAGTAAATTAATAAAAAAATAATTGACTTAAAAAAGCAAAAGTCATATCCTTTATAATATAAAGGATATGCGGAAATGGCGGAATAGGCAGACGCACTATCTTGAGGGGGTAGCGAGCTTATGCTCGTGCGGGTTCAAGTCCCGCTTTCCGCACCATTAGAAAGTAGACATTATGTCTACTTTTTTTATACAAGGATTTATATTGGAATTAAATATTATTAATTTTTTTGAGAAAAATATAGACACAAGTTATAAAAAGTATGATAAAATACCCTTATAGGGTATATAAGGAGGTAATTACTATGAGAAAAAAATTACTTATAGATGGAATGAGCTGTGGACATTGTGTTAATCATTTAAAAACAGCATTAAGTGAAGATATACAAGGTGTAAATGTAATAGAAGTTAATCTAGAAGGTAAATATGCTATAGTAGAAATGGATGATTCAGTAAGTAAAGATGAATTAAAATCTGTTATAGAAGATATAGGTTATGAATTAGTTGGAATTGAATAAAAAAATATGCACAACTGTTAACTTACAGTTGTGCATATTTTTTTGTATATAATGTAAAAAATAATATTTTGAGCAATGGACAAAGTTATTTGCGACATGGGCGAAGTGAAATTTTTATATAAGATTTTTGAAATAAAAAAAGACTTCTATTGGGGGAAATAATAGAAGTCTAAATGGGGGAGATTGAGTATGTTTGATTTTACATTAATATTATGTCCTTATATCAATAATATATACATAAACAATATAAAAAATCATTCGTATAATTAGAAATCCAATAGCAAAATTCACAATTAAAAAAACTTTTGAATATAATATAAATAATTAAGGGGGGAGTGTCGTGGATGAAAGAGGATATAGAGATGATTTAAAAAAAATTGTACTTGAAATGACTCAAAAAGATTTAGAAGGAAATGCATCTCAGAGAGGTATAAAAAAATACCTTGAAGGAAATATAGATAAAATAATAAATGAAAATATAAAAAAAGCATCGAGTGGTATGTCTTGTAACAATGTATATTTAAATATATTGAAAAATGGATCTAATGAGAAAAATATATCCTTAATTGTAAAGTCTATAAAATCAGAAGATTTGTTTAAATCCAAAAAAGAATTAATTAAGTTTGCTAGATACTTAGGTATAAATGCCACAACAAAAAACTCTTACAATAGTATATTAAGAAGAATAGCTAGCCATATTTATTCAAATAGAAGTGAGTATTCCAAAAGATATTTTTCATATCAAAGAGGAGATAGAGAATATATTTTAGAGCCTGAAAGAATAAAAGAAGACTTAATTGAAAGTTATAAATCAAAAGCTAGAAATGATATGAAGTCTATAGCTAAATTGCTAGAAATAAGTGTTGATGATGAAGATAATGCGGAGGATATAAGAAGAAAGGTTATAAATTATATTATGAAAGAAAAGTTAAATAAAAAATAAATATAAAATTAAAGACGTCTTTGAGACGTCTTTAATTTTATAAAAAGGCATATAATATAAAATAAAACTATGATAGGAGTTGATATGTATAAAAATCAGAAAGATAATAAGTCTTGCATGTGTATTTATATGTATAGCTATAAGTGTAGTTATAGAAATAGTTTATCTTCCACCTAAAAAAGAATTAAAAGTAGTTAGTTACAATATACATAGTGGGCTAGATAAAAATATGTTTCCTACATTATTTGATATTATAGATTTTTTAAGAGTATGTAACGCAGATATTATTTGTCTTCAAGAAGTAAATGAATCTGCTAAGGCTGGATTTCAAGTAAGTAGTTTTAAAGAAGAGTTAAAAATGTATTCTCATTTTGGTGCAAACGTAACAAAACTTGGATCTAATTATGGGTTGGTTACATACTCTAAATATCCTATAAAATATGAAAATCATATATATTTAAGTAGCAAAAGAGAACAACGGGGGATGCTTCATACAGTAGTAAATGTAAAAGGAAGTAAGTTAAATATTATAAACGTACATCTTGGACTTGGGAATGAAGAAAGAGAGAGGCAGCTCAATGAACTTATAGAATTTATAAATACATTAAATAAAGAGCCATATATAGTTGTTGGTGATTTTAATCAAGGCAATATAGGTGTCGATAAAAATATTTTAAGAGATGTAGCTATAGAATTAGAAAAGTCAAACATATTAACCTTTGCAACGGGGCTTGATAGAATAGATTATATATTTGTATCTAATAATATTGAAATATTAGACTATGATGTGTTAATAAAGAGTATGTCAGATCATTACCCTATAATAGCTAAGATAAGGATATAAATTAATACAAAATAGTTATTTTCTATATTAAAGCCAAAAATTAATCATAATCTGTACAACCCTAAAATATATATTAGTAATAATAGTTTTAGGGGGGACAAACTAATGAATAAAAGAAAAACTATATATAGAGGTTTTAATAAAAGACGAAAGAAAAAAACGTTAAGATTAATTTTAATTATGATTCCTGTTATATCAATAGGAACATTTGGAGCTATTAAATTAAAAAATAGTGATATTGTAAAAATTATGGATGAAAAGATTGCATCTTTTAAAAGTATAAATATTAAAGAGGACAAGTTTAAAGGATTTGAAGACTTTGGAATAAAAGAAGTTTCTGAAGAAAATAACAAAGAAGAAGTTGAAAAAAAAGTTGTAAAAGAAGCTAGTGAAAAAGTAGAAGGAGATGTTAAAGTAGCTATAGCAGATTCTTGGAGTTTATATACTATTCAAGTGGCATCAATAGATAATGAAAATGAAATGAATAAAATAGAAGCTAAATTGAATGAAAATAATTTACCTTTTTCTGTTATAGAAGTTGATGGAACAAAAAAAGTACAGACGTATTCATCATTTAGCAAAGATTCATTAAAAAATAATATAGATAGTGTTAAAAAAGTTTTTGATGATGCATTTATATCAGAACTTAAAGTACCAGTATTATCTATGAAGTATACAAGTAAGTACTCATATTTAGGTGAATTATCAAATTTTTTAAATGAATTGGTATCTAATTTTAAGTTAGAATCAGAATTTTGGGATAAAAGTAATGAAAATATTGATGTAAAAGAATATAAAAAAATATTAACAGATAGAAAAAATATAGTGGCTAATATGAAAAAAGAGGCCGATAAAATTGATTATAAACCAGCTGATTTATTTAAAGAGAATTTAATTAAGTATGTTGATGGTTTGGATGAAAAAATAAATATCTCTGTTGAATCTATAGAAAAAGGAGAATATAGTATGGCAAAAAGCTTATATTTATCATCAATGCAGGGATATTTTACATTTATAACATCAATAAGTAAGGCTTAAAAGGACTGTTTTATTAACAGTCTTTTTAAGTTGATAAAGTTTTAACAATAGTTAAGTTTTAATATGATATATAGTATACTTATACTAAGGGATAGGAATGTTTAAATACATAAGTAAGGGGGTAAAGGAATGAAACTCTTAACTTTCAAAGGAGGAATACATCCTCCATATAAAAAAGAGTACTCAGAGAAAAAAGCTATTGAAATAGCTAAGTCACCAAAGGTAGTTTATATACCACTTCAACAACATATTGGTGCACCTGCTAAAGAGATAGTTAAGGTTGGGGATTTAGTAAAAGTTGGTCAAAAAATAGGTGAGCAACAAGGATTTGTTTCTTGTAACGTACATTCTTCTGTATCTGGCAAAGTAATAGCTATAAAAGAACATGAATTAGCTGGTGGAAGAGGCACATGTATTGTTATAGAAAACGATTTTAAGGAACAAATATACGAAAGCATAAAACCTAAAGGGAATTTAGAAGATTTAAGTAAAGAAGAAATTGTATCAATAATAAAGGAGGCTGGAATAGTTGGTATGGGAGGAGCTACTTTTCCAACTCATGTAAAGCTATCACCACCACCAGATAAGAAAATTGATACTGTTATATTAAATGGAGCTGAGTGTGAACCATATCTAACAGCAGATCATAGGCTAATGCTTGAAAATCCAGAAGATGTAGTTTATGGATTAAAAGTACTTATGAAATCTTTAAATGTATCAAAGGGATATATAGGAATTGAAGTAAATAAACCTGATGCAATTTCTGCAATAGAAAAAGAAGCTCAAAAATATGATGATATTGAAGTTGTAGGTCTAGAAGTTAAGTATCCACAAGGGGCAGAAAAACAACTTATATATGCATGTACTAAAAGGGAAGTTCCATCCGGTGGGCTACCTATGGATGCAGGGGCAGTAGTAAATAATGTGGGAACAGCAGCACAAATTGCTAAAACTATAAAAACAGGAATGCCATTAATAGAAAGAATTACTACTGTTACAGGTAGTTGTATAAATGAACCAAAAAATTTAGTTACAAAAGTTGGAACACTAGTATCAGAGATAATAGACCAATGTGGAGGCTTTAAAGAAGATAAGATAGTTGGGAAGGTAATAATGGGTGGTCCAATGATGGGACTAGCGCAGTATACAATAGACATACCTACAAATAAGGGAACATCAGGTATATTATGTTTAGACGATGAAGAGTCTAAAACACCAAAACCACAAAACTGCCTAAGATGTGGTAAATGTCTAACAGTATGTCCAGCATTTTTACAACCGTTATATATAAGTGCTTATTCTTTAAAAAATGATTTTGAAAGTGCAGAAAGTTATAGAGCTTTAGATTGTATAGAGTGTGGATCTTGTTCATTTGTTTGTCCAGCAAGAAGACCGCTACTTCAATCAGTAAGAAATGCAAAAAGGGAAATTATTTCAAATAGAAGAAAAGAATCAGCTAAAAAATAATTGGGGCTAGGGGGAATTTAAATGAATAATAAATTGATTGTATCGTCTTCTCCGCATGTGAGAAGTAACCAAGATACGTCTTACATAATGAAACAAGTAATAATAGCTTTACTACCTGCTATGGCATCAGCAGTGTTTCTTTACAGATTAAGTGCATTAAATGTAATTTTCTTCTGTACAGTAGGAGCAGTAGGATGTGAATTTTTATATCAAAAATTAACTAAACAAGATGTTACTATAGGAGATTTTTCAGCAGTAGTTACAGGAATATTATTAGCATTTAATGTGCCAGCATCTCTTCCATGGTGGATGTGCATATTAGGCTCAGCGTTTGCTATAATAGTGGTTAAAATGGTTTTTGGTGGAATAGGAAATAACTTTTTAAACCCAGCATTAGGTGCAAGAGCATTTTTACTTGCATCATTTCCAGTAGCTATGACAGCTTGGACAATACCTGGAGTTAACTGGGTAAGTTCGGGAAATATAGATGCATATACAACAGCGACTCCATTAAGTTTTCTAAAAAGTGGAGCAATAGGCATATCAGAATTAACATCAAATGGAATTAGCCTAACAGATATGGTAATAGGTAATATAGGAGGATGTATAGGGGAAACATCATCTATATTCATAGTACTAGGTGGGCTTTATCTAATCTATAAGGGAATAATAAATTACATAATTCCAGTATTTTACATAGGAACAGTTTTTATATTAGCATTTATACTAGGAGGATTTGACATAAACTTTGCTATATATCAATTAGCGGCAGGTGGACTTATGTTAGGTGCATTTTTTATGCTTACAGATTACACAACATCACCTATGTCCAAAGCAGGTCAAATTGTTTATGCTATTTTAGCAGGAGTTATAACTATAGTTATAAGAATGTATGGTGGATACCCAGAAGGAGTTTCATATTCTATATTATTAGCCAATGTAGCTACTCCACTTATAGACAAATACATGAAAGGTAGAGTATTTGGGGAGGTGGCTAAATAATGAAAAATATATTAAGGCTAGGAGCCATATTATTTACAATATGTGCAGTAGCAGCTTTAGCACTTGGGTTTATAAATCAAATAACAGCGCCAATTATTGAAGATAGAAATATACAAGCAAACAATGAATTAAGACAATTAGTGCTTGAAGACGCAACAGAATTTAAGCAATTAGATAAAAAGGTAATAGAAAATATCGATGGATTAGAAGAGGGGATAGTATCAGAAGTATATGAAGGTATTAGTGGAAGTGATGTTGTTGGATATACTATAAAAACTTTACCTAGCGGATATGGTGGGGTTATGGAAGTTATAGTAGGGATATCAAAAGATGGAAAAATAACAGGAGTAAATATTGGAAATATGGCTGAAACTCCAGGGCTTGGAACGAAAGCAAATGAACCTAATTTTAAAGGGCAATTTAGTGAAAAAGAAGCCAAAGAACTTAGTGTAGTAAAAGGTAGTGCAACAAGTGATAATCAAATAGCTGCGATTTCAGGGGCTACAATAACATCTGAAGCTGTAACTAGGGGAGTTAATGCAGCAATAAAAGTATTTAATGAAAGCTTGAATAAATAGGGGGAAGAATATGAGATTAGGTAAAATATTCAAAAATGGTTTAATAGATGAAAACCCAGCCTTTGTCCAAGTAATAGGTATGTGTCCAACATTAGCTGTTACAACATCAGCTATAAACGGATTAGGTATGGGATTATCTACAACAGCAGTTTTGATTTGTTCAAATATAGTTGTTTCATTAATTAGAAAGATAGTGCCAGATAAAATAAGAATACCAGCATTTATAGTAGTAATAGCAACGTTTGTTACAATAGTTGGTATGCTTTTAAAGGCATATGTGCCTTCACTTGATAAAGCACTAGGGCTTTTTATACCTTTAATAGTTGTAAACTGTTTAATATTAGCACGTGCAGAAAGTTTTGCATCTAAAAATGGTTCTGTTGAATCAGCTGTAGATGGATTAGGTATGGGACTTGGGTTTAGTTTAGCATTAACAGTTTTAGGAACTATAAGAGAAATACTTGGAAATGGAAGTATATTTGGAATGAGTATATTTGGAGCTTCATTTGAACCTATATTGCTATTTATACTTCCTCCTGGAGCCTTTTTAACATTAGGTTTTCTTTTAGCAGGATTTAATAAAATAAGAAGTAAAAAAGCGTAGGGGGGTGGATTAAATGAATTTAGTACTTATATTTTTAAGTGTAGTTCTTGTTAATAACGTTATAACAAGTCAGTTTTTAGGTATATGTCCATTCTTAGGAGTTTCTAAAAAAGTTGATACTGCATTAGGTATGGGAGCAGCAGTTACTTTTGTTTTAACATTAGCATCAATAATAACATACTTTATACAAGAACTATTGGTTATAACTAATAATGAATTTTTACAAACTATAGCGTTTATACTAGTCATAGCATCTATAGTTCAATTTGTTGAGATGGTAATACAAAAAATGAGTCCAGCCTTATATCAAGCGTTAGGTGTATTTTTACCATTAATAACAACTAACTGTGCAGTTTTAGGTATAGCTTTAGTGAATGTAAATGAGGGGTATAACTTAATTGAAACTATAGTTAACGGATTTGGTGCAGGTATAGGATTTACATTAGCTATAGTATTATTTGCGGGAATAAGAGAGAGATTAGAACTAGCAGATATACCAGAAAGTTTTAAAGGGTTCCCTATAACACTTATATCAGCAAGTTTAATGTCTATTGCTTTTTTAGGATTTGCTGGATTAATAAAGTTATAAAATAGGGGGGGATAATATGTCTATACTTAATTCGATTTTTGTTTTAGGAGGTATGGGACTTATATTTGGAGCAATACTTGCATATGCTTCTAAAAAGTTTTATGTTGAGGTAGATGAAAGAGTTGAAAAAATATTAAGTATACTTCCAGGAGCTAATTGTGGAGGATGTGGATTTCCAGGATGTGGGGGATTAGCAAATGCAATAGTAGAAGGAAATGCCCCTGTAAATGGATGTCCTGTTGGAGGTTCTGATTGTTCTTTAAAAATAGGAGAAATAATGGGAATATCATCTCAAGAAGGTGAGAAAGAAGTAGCAAAGGTTATATGTAAAGGAAGATGTGATGTAGCAAAAGATAAATATACATATGAAGGTATTTATGACTGCAGATCAGCAGCTACATTGAACTCTGGAGCTAAATTATGCAAATATGGATGTTTAGGTCTTGGAACATGTAAAGATTATTGTAAATTTGGTGCTATATCTATAATAGATGGATTAGCAGTAATAGATGAAGAAAAATGTGTAATGTGTGGAAAATGTATTGAAGTTTGTCCAAAGGGAATAATATCGAAAAAGCCAGCAAAACAAGAAATTGTAGTTGAATGTAACAGTAAAGATTTTGGAAAAGAAGTTAAGGAAAAATGTAGTGCTGGATGTATAGGATGTGGAATTTGTGCTAAGGCATGTAAATTTGATGCAATAGAATTTGAAAATAAAATTGCTAAAGTAAACTATGATAAATGTGTAGGGTGTATGGTATGTGTTGAAAAATGTCCAACCAAAGTTATAAAAGGTAGCTTAGAAAATAGAAAAAAAGTTATGATAGAAGAAAGCTTATGTATAGGTTGTACTATTTGTAAAAAGCAATGCAAGTTTGACGCCATAGAAGGTGAATTAAAAAGTAAGCATAAAGTTGATAAGAAAAAATGCGTTGGATGTCATTTATGCTTAGAAAAATGTCCTAAAAAGGCTATTAAAACTATATAATATGGATAAGATAAAGGTATGGTTTTTTCCATACCTTTATTTTTTATGGAATTATAATAAATTTATAAATAAATAAAATCTACTCATTGAAATATAACAATTATGTTACAAAAATCGTTCGACATTTGTGTTGAATTTTTTACAATATAATGATAGACTAAATAAGTACAATTCTAAGTACCAAATGAGGTGATAAAATGAATATAATCTTAGCATCAGCATCTCCTAGAAGGAAAGAAATTCTAGAAAATATCAACGTAAAATTTGATATAGTTAAAAGTGATATAGATGAGGTTATATTAGAGGATGAGTTACCACCTCAAGTGGTAATGAGACTTGCATTTGAGAAAAGTATGGATGTAGCAAAATCTAATCAGGAGTCTTTGGTTATAGGAGCAGATACAATTGTTGTGTTTAATAACACAATATTAGGGAAACCAAAGGACAAAGAAGATGCTATAAATACTATTAGGTTATTATCTGGAAATACTCATGAAGTAATAACAGGTATTAGTTTAATTAATTTAAGTGCAAATAAAAAAATAATCGATTATGTAGTTAGTAAAGTTAAATTTAAGGACTTATCAGAAGATGATATAAATGATTATATTAATACTGGTGAGTCATTAGATAAAGCTGGAGCATATGGAATTCAAGGGTATGGATCATTACTAATTGAGGAGATACAAGGTGATTACTTCAATATAGTTGGATTACCTATATCAAAGTTAAGTGATTTAGTCAAAACGCACTTTGATATAAACTTTTTTTATGGAGGATGATATAACTGAAGGACTCTTTTGATGTTAAAATGACTTTAAAGAATATGACATTAGAAGAAAGACCTAGAGAAAAGATGCTTGTTAAAGGAGAAAAATGCTTATCTAATTCAGAGTTGTTAGCAATTATTATCCGAACAGGCACTAAATCAAAAAATGCTATTGAATTAGCTAATTATATCATAAATAAAGACACTCAAGGTATAAGATACCTAAAGGATATGACCATAGAAGAGTTATGTGAAATAGATGGAGTAGGACTATCTAAAGCAACGCAAATAAAGGCAGCGCTAGAACTAGGGTCTAGAATCGCTAGTTTTAAGCCTAGTCGATATAAGGTAAAAAACCCTTGGGATATATACAAGTATTATATGGATATTTTAAGATATGAAAAGCAAGAGGTTTTTAAGGTGGTTCTTTTAAATACGAAAAATGAAATAATATCAGATGTAGAAGTATCAAAAGGTACTTTAAATTCTTCTTTAGTACATCCAAGAGATGTATTTAGAGAGGCTATAAAACGAAGTACAAATAAGATAATTCTAATGCACAATCATCCATCTGGTTCTGTCGAGCCATCAAATGAAGATAAAAACATTACATCAAGACTTATTAAGTGCGGAGAACTAATAGGAATAGAAGTAATAGATCATATAATCATAGGTGACGGATTATATTTTAGCTTTAAAGAGAGTATGATAATCTAATTGGATATAGTAAGGAAGGAGAATTAAGTATGTCTAAGGAAAAAAAAGAAAAAAAAGAGAAAAAAGGGTTAATGTCGATGTTTGGATTTAAAAAGATGACAAAGGATATGGGTATAGATTTAGGTACAGCAAATACTTTAGTTTATATAAAAGGACAAGGTATAGTAGTAAGAGAACCATCTGTTGTTGCTATAAGAGATGATAGCAAGGAAGTTTTAGCAGTTGGAGAAGAAGCTAAAAAGATGATAGGTAGAACACCAGGTAATATAGTAGCTATAAGACCTATGAAAGATGGGGTTATAGCTGATTTTGATGTTACATCAGCAATGCTTAGTTACTTTATACAAAAAGCAGCAGCTAAAAAGGGTGTAGTAAGTCCTAGAATAGCAATATGTGTACCTTATGGCGTTACAGAAGTAGAAAAAAGAGCTATAGAAGAAGCTGCAAGACAAGCAGGAGCAAGGGATGCATACTTAATAGAAGAACCTATGGCAGCTGCTATAGGAGCTGGTCTTAGAGTTGAAGAGCCAGAAGGAAATATGGTTGTAGATATCGGTGGAGGTACTACTGAAATAGCTGTTATATCTTTAGGAGGTATAGTTACTGCTAAGTCAATAAGAATTGGTGGGGACGAGTTTGATGAGTCTATAGTAGCATATGTTAAAAAAGAATATAACTTAGCTATAGGGGAAAGAACAGCTGAAGATGTTAAAATAAGCATAGGATCAACATTTAAAGGTGATCAAGAAACTAATATGCAAATAAGAGGTAGAGACTTAATATCAGGTCTTCCTAAAACAATAGAAATAGGATCAGCAGAAGTTAGAGATGCTTTAAAAGAGCCTATAAACTCAATAGTAGATGCGATAAAATCAACTTTAGAAAAGACACCACCAGAATTAGCATCAGACATAATGGAAAATGGAATAATGTTAACTGGAGGGGGAGCATTACTTAGAGGTCTTGATAAGTTAGTTAAACAAGAAACAGGCATGCCTGTTACAATAGCAGAAAGCCCACTAGATTGTGTTGCTTTAGGTACTGGTAAATCAGTAGAAGACCAAGAAATATTTGAAAAAGTATTAATGATGAATGCAAGAAAGTAATTAAAAGTTGGTGATATCTTTGAGATTTGATAACAATAAAAAAGGGAAGAAAAAGATCAACGTTAAAGTGATAGCAACAGGAACTGTTGCTATCACTTTAATTGGAATTATAGGAATATCAATAGGTAAATTTTCAGGTAGAAATCCAATAGGTCCTGGACCTATTTTAGATGCTGTATCTGCTGTAGAATCGACATTTAATAAAGGTTTTAAATTCCTAGGTGATGGCCTTGGTGATCTAATTAATTATAAGAAAAATGCTAATAAAATAGATAAGCTAGAAAAAGAAAAGAATGAGTTAAAATTAGAAATAGCTGAATTGAATAAAAAACTAGATGAAGTAGAATCACTAGAAAGTTTAAAAAAATCATTAAACTTTATAGACGAAAAGTACGAAGCTAAGTCTGTAGCAGCTAGTGTTGTCTCAAAAAATGATGGCAATTGGTACGAAAGTTTTGTACTAAGCGCTGGTAGTGCAGATGGAGTTAAAAAAGATAGTTTAGTAGTAAATGGTAATGGTTTAGTTGGTATGGTATATGAAGTTTCTAAAAACTATAGCAAAGCAGTTTCATTACTTGATAGTAAATCATCAGTAAGTTTTAGACTATTAAAAGACTCTAAATTTAAAGGCGTATTAACTCAAAACTCTACTTTAGATAATAAGGAAAACTACAAAAATAAAGGATATTTATATGGATATATGTTTGATAGTAATTATGATGTAATCCCAGGAGATGTAATTGTAACATCAGGGCTTGGGTTATATCCAGAAGGTATACCTATAGGTGAAGTTGATAAAGTTATAGATGACAAGAATAAATCTATGAAATCTGTAGTTGTTAAACCTTATGCTGATTTTAAAAATATAGATGATGTTAAAATCATTGAACCTAGAAATATAAGATAAAGGAGACTATAGATATGAAAAGAGTTTTACTTTGTCTTTTAGGTATTTTGTTAGTTATAGTAGAAGGTAGTGTTACTAACTATATAAATATATTTAGCGTGAGCTTTAATATAGTAATAATATATATGACTATTATATCTCTGTATTTAGATGAATTAGAAGCAGGTATAATAGGTGCTATAGTAGGTTTAACTAAAGATATAGCCGTAGGTGGAATATTTGGAGTTAATGGTTTAATATTATTTTTAACTTCTTACACAATAAGCCATTTAAAAGATAAAATATACAAGGAAAGTAGTATGACTATATTTGCGCTAGTTTTTTTAACTACGCTAGTTGATTCTATTGTAAATATAGCAACCACTATCTTGGTTTATAATAGCTATGGAATAGTTAAGTTACTGATTGTAGGAATTTTAATAATGCCTACTTTAAATAGCCTTTTAAGTATTATTTTATACAAAATATCTAAAAAATCTATATTAAAACTAAAAGAAGATTAGTTGGTGATTTAATGGAGAAAAACAAAAAGATAGATAGATTATTGATAATAAAGAGAATCATCATATGTGTATTTATAGTTATTTCCTTTAAAATATTATATATGACTATTTTTAGACATGACTATTATAAAGAATTAGCTGAAAATAAGACATATAAGGAATTACCTATAAAAGCTCCAAGGGGAGAAATAAGAGATAGATATGGACGTCTAATTGCAGGAAATAAAAATTTATTTACTGTACAAGTATCTGCAGATGGTATAAGCAAAAAAGGCGCAGATGGTAAGCCTATGGCTAATGAAATATCATTAGACATAATTAATCTTTTAGAGTCTAATAAAGAGCAATATATAGATGAATTCCCTATATACTTTAAAAATGGTAAATTCTATTATACGTTTGATGATAAAATAGATAAATACAAAGAAGAAGAAGGTATACCAAAAGAATTAAATGCTAAAGAAAGTTTCTACTTTATTGTAGATAAGCTAATTAGTGAAGGTGTACTTACGAAAGAAGATAGAAATTTAGACCCTAGTAAGCTACAAAAAAAGCTTAATGAAAATGGAGAATATCCTCCTATACTTGTAAGTAAATGGATGTTTACTGAAGAAAAGAATAAAAAAGATTGGTTAGAAAGCTATAAAATAAAAAATCCTGATATTAGTGCTAAAAATGCATTTAGAGATATTAGAAATGACTATAAGATAGACCCTAAGCTAAGTAATACGGACGCTAGAAAAATACTTATAGTTAGAGACCTTATAAAATCTCAAGGTTATTCTAGATATAATCCAGTTACCATTGCAAAAGATATAAATCAAAATACAATATCTCAAATTGAGGAAAAAGGAATGGAACTTCCAGGGGTATCTGTGGCAGTAGAGCCAGTTAGATATTACCCAGAAACAAATTTAGCTTCTCACATAATAGGTCATATGGGTAAAATGCCATATAATCAAGAAGAGAAATATCTAAATCCTGAAAAAGAAGGTAAAAAGTACTCAAAGGGAGATACAGTAGGTATAACTGGTGTTGAAAAGAGTTATGAAGAGAAGCTTAAAGGTGTTGATGGGCATAAAAAAGTTCAAGTAGATGCACTAGGTAGAGTAACAAAAGAACTAGATGTACAAGAACCGCAATCAGGAGATACTGTATATCTAAGTATAGATAAAGACCTACAAGAAGTAGCTCAAGATGTATTAAAGAGAACTATAGATGTAGCTAGAACAGCAGGAACTTTCAAAAGTCCTTTTGGAAATAAAAGTTTTTCACAAGCTGCACCTCGTGCAAATTCAGGAGCTGTAGTAGCTATAGATGTAAAAACTGGGGATGTATTAGCTATGGCTAGTTATCCAGATTACGATCCTAATAAATTTGTAAATGGTATATCTTATGAAGACTATGAAAAATTACAACCTAAAAATAAAAATGATGTACTAGCACCTAACGCTCAAGTAAACTTAGCTACTCAAGGGGTATTCCAACCAGGTTCTACATTTAAAATGGTTACAGGTATGGCAGCTATAGATAATGGAATGAATCCAAATTACACAATAAATGATCCAGGTGTTATAATGCTTGGAAATAGACCATTTGCCGATTATGTATGGCATAAGTCAAGAAGTAATCATGGAGCAACAAATTTATACAAAGCTATACAAGAATCATGTAATATCTACTTCTACACAATTGGTAGTGGTGAAAATAGAGTAGGTGGGAAAGACCCTAATGTAAAAATAGGTCCAAATGATACTCTTAAATATGCTAAATTATTTGGATTAGATGATTATACAGGTCTTAATGACGAAATAGATGAAAAAAAGGGTAGTGTACCAAGTATAGAAACTAAATTAAAATCAGCTAAAGCTTTACTTAGAACATTTTTAGAGAAAGAAATGAAAAATAAGTTTACTGATATAACTAAGGAAAAGAATGAAGCTGAGTATGAAAAAAGAATAGATGAAATTGTTAGTTGGGCAGACGAACCAACTACAGTCACTAGAGGTGAAGCTATTGAAAGGCTTGCTAAGTTAAATGTTAAAGAAAAAGACATAGAGCCTTTAGCTGATGAAATAGTGTTTAATCACTTAAAATTTGCTAAATGGAGTATAGCAGATACATTTAACTTATCTATAGGACAAGGTGAGAATCAATATACGCCAGCTCAAATGGCAAGATATACTGCAGCCATAGCAAATGGTGGTGATTTAGTTGATTTATCAGTTATAAATAGAGTTGTACCTAGTGATTATAAATCTGTTGATATTGATGAAAATAAAAAAGAAAAGATACCATTTAAAAATAGTGAAAATCTAAAGCATATAACTGAAGGTATGAAGAGAGTTACGACTTCAAGTTCTGTTAAGAGTTTATTTAAGAACTTCCCTGTTAGTGTAGCAGCAAAAACAGGAACAGCTGAAAAAAGTGGTAAGATACCTACAGAAAATGAGGTTGATTATTTAAAAAGCCATATGGGATCTTATGGAGTGGCTTTAGATCAAGCGCTAAGTCTTGCGGAAACTCTTAAAGAGGGAAGAGAGCAAGAGTTATCAGAGGAAAGAGAAAAAGAGTTAAAAGAAGAGCTAAAATCTAAAGATATAACTGAAGAAAGAAAGAAAGAAATAGAAGAAGAATTAAAAGAAGGTGTAAGCGTTAAATTAGATAAAAATGATGATAAAATAAACGCTGCATACCTAAGAAAAGCTATAAAACAATTAAACCCTAAAATAACAGATAAAGAAATAGATAGATACAAAGCAGATTATGATTCTTTTGCATGGAGTGTAGGGTTTGCACCAGCAGATGATCCAGAGATAGCAGTTGTATGTATGATACCTCAAGGTGATTCAAGTACTTATGCAATGTTACCTGTAAGAGAGTTAATAGGAACATATCTTGGATTGACAGATGATTATTTAGCAGCTAATAAAGGTACTGCTAAGAAAGAAGAAAGTAGTAATAAATCGAATAATGATGATATAAATTTTGCTTCTCAGATGAAAAAATAAGAGGAAAAAAATATTTTTTGAAGAATATATAAAAATGATACATTACTCTGGAGGTTGTTATGTCTTTTAAAGAGTTTAGTACCAGAGAACTTGTGGAGTTCAAGGGTAGCAAAAGAGGGATAATTGTAAATATAAAGAAAGAAGCCTCTTTTGAAGAAATAAAACAAAGTATAATAAACAGGCTAGAGTCATCAGTAGGATTTTTTAATGGAGCTAAAATATGTGAGATTAATTGCGATTGTTTAAGTGATATACAAATTTTAGAGATAAAAGAACACATATCATCAAGGTTTGATGTTGAATTTATTGATGATGAGTATAAAAAAGAAAAGTATGAATTTAAAACAAAATATGTCAATAATCTAAGATCTGGTGAAAACATAGAGTTTGATGGAGATGTAGTAGTTATGAATGATATGAAATCAGGATCACAAGTAAGCTCAAAGTCAAATGTAGTAGTTATGGGAAATGTAGATCCAGGTGCAAGAATAGTAGCTAATGGAAATGTTATAATAATGGGAAGTGTTAAGGGGTTTGTCCATGCAGGTTCAGATGGAAATGAAAGTGCTTATGTAGTAGCTAACCACCTAGATGCTAGAATATTACAAATAGCAAATAATATAGCTGAAGCTCCAGAAGATGAGTTTTTTGAAGGAAAAACAATTAATCCAGAAATAGCTTTTGTAAGCGATGGAACTATAGTCATAGAAAACTATTCAAATAAAGTTTAAAAATAAGTATTAATCCATAGGGGGTAGTAACATGAGTGAAGTTATTGTCATAACGTCTGGTAAAGGCGGAGTAGGAAAGACTACTACCGCAGCAAACTTAGGAACTGCTTTAAGTTTGGAAAATAAAAAAGTAGTTATAGTAGACGCAGATATTGGTCTTAGAAATTTAGATGTAGTAATGGGACTTGAAAATAGAATTGTTTATGATATTGTTGATGTTGTAGAGGGAACATGTAGATTAAAACAAGCTTTAATCAAAGATAAAAGATTTGAAAATTTATATTTACTTCCAGCAGCTCAAACAAGAGATAAAAATGCAGTATCTGTTGAGCAAATGCATGATTTATGCCAAAAACTTAGAGAAACATTTGATTATGTATTAATAGATTGCCCTGCCGGTATAGAACAAGGATTTAAAAACGCCATAGCAGGAGCAGACAGAGCGATAGTAGTAACTAATCCGGAAGTTTCTGCAGTAAGAGATGCAGATAGAATAATAGGATTATTAGAAGCCAATGAGATAAAAACTATAGAATTAGTGATAAATAGAATAAGACACGATATGGTAAGACGTGGAGACATGATGGACAAGCAGGATATAATAGAAATATTGGCTATAAAGCTATTAGGATTAGTTCCAGATGATGAAAGTATAATTGTATCTACAAATAAAGGTGAACCTGCAATACTTGATTCAAAATCATTAGCAGGACAAGCTTACAAAAATATAACACAAAGAATATTAGGTAATGATGTACCTATACTAGAAATAGAAGCAGAAAGTGGATTTTTTAGCAAAATAAAGAAGATGTTTGGTATGGCTAAGTAGCAAAGGGGGGAGTATATTCATGTTAGACTTATTTAAAGTTTTTTCAAATGAATCTAAAACTAGTAAATCAGTAGCAAAAGAAAGATTAAAGTTAGTTTTAGTGCATGATAGAGCGGATTGTTCTCCAAAGTTTTTAGAGCTTATAAAGACAGATATACTTAAAGTAATAGCGAATTATGCTGAAATAGAAGAAGATGGACTGGAAATTAAAATGTCTAAAACCAGAGGAGAAGATGATGATATGCCAGTATCTGCATTAATCGCTAATATACCACTAAAGAATTTAAAGGATAGAAATATATAATAGACTAAATGGGGGATTGTTAAGTCCCCCATATTTTAATATACTAAATATAAGACAAAAGACATTAGGAAGTTGGTGAAAATGTGATTGAATATAAGTCAACCGTTAAGTTAATAAAACAACTAGACTGGAAGCTAATAGCTACTGTTTTAGCAATATTTGGATTTGGATTAGTTGTATTAAGTAGTGCAACTCATGCCCATATGACAGGAAATTATGGACAGATATACAAACAAGGATTAGGTTTTGGCCTAGGTATGGTTATGGTCATTGGAATATTATTAATAGACTATAATTTTTTAGGAAAGTACTATAAGGCTTTATATATAGTTAGTTTAATTTTACTGGCTATAGTATTAATACCAGTAATTGGTGCGTCAAGAGGAGGAGCTAGATCTTGGTTAAATTTAGGTCCTTTAGATTTTCAAACTTCAGAAATAGTTAAGTTTACATTTATATTAAGCTATGCAAAGATAGTAGAATCAAAAAAAGGTAAACTTAATAATTTAAAGGAGATAATACCTGTTGTGATGTATGCAGTTCCTTTTATAGGATTATTATTTGCTCAGCCAGACTTAGGTACAGCTATAGTATTTAGTTGTATAATAGGTGGAATGTTGTTTACAGCAGGGCTTGATATGAAACTGATAAAAAGAGTTATAATAGGTGTTTTAGTAGCAGCACCACTTATGTATATGGTAATGGCGCCGCATCAAAAGGAAAGAATAGATGCTTTCTTACATCCTGATGATCCAACTAAAAAGGGTAATTATCAGGTTATGCAGTCAATGATAGCTATAGGGTCAGGAGGAGTAACAGGTAAAGGACTATACGGTGGTACACAAAGCCAGGAGGATTTCTTACCTGTTCAGGAAAGTGACTTCATATTTGCAGTCATAGGAGAAGAACTAGGAGCTATAGGTATGATAGCTGTTTTAGTTTTATATGCAATATTCTTGATACGAATGCTTATTATAGCAAAAGAAGCAAAAGATTTTTATGGAACCTTAATTGTAGTTGGGGTTATGAGTATGTTTGCATACCAGATAATACAAAATATTGGTATGACAGTAGCTTTAATACCGGTTACAGGGGTAACATTACCATTCATAAGTTATGGAGGAAGTTCACTTTTAACATCTTTAGCAAACTTAGGACTGGTACTAAATGTATGTATGAGAAGAAAGAAAATTAACTTTTAGATAAAGTCAAAATATAAACGGGAGGGAATATGAATATAGCATTAATAGCACATGATGAAATGAAAAATACAATGGTAGGATTTTGTATAGGATATGAAGAAATTCTTAAAAAGTATAAGGTGTATGCAACTGGAACAACTGGAAAAATAATAATGGATGCTACAGATATTAAAATAACTAGGTTAGCTTCAGGACCTTTAGGAGGAGATCAGCAAATAGGATCATTAGTAGTTTCTCAAGATATAGATTTAGTGATCTTTCTAAGAGATCCTCTTACATCTCAAGCTCATGAGCCGGATATACAAGCCTTAATTAGATTGTGTGATGTATATCATGTACCAGTAGCTACAAATTTAGCATCAGCAGAGATTTTTATAAAAGCTTTAGATAGGGGAGAGCTTTCTTGGAGAGAAGTTAGAAAAACTAAAAGTCAAAGAGTATAAAAATAAGCACCTAATATTAGGTGCTTATTTTTATACTCTTTTAATATGAAGAAGTTTATTAATTTTTGTAAGTAACTAAAAAAGTACCTCATATATGAGGTACTTTAATATATTATTATTTAACTAATTTAGCAAATTCTTTACCGTAGTTAACACATTCTTGACAAGTTTCTTCTGAAGGGAAGAATTTCTTTTTCATAGTAGGAACTGGCATTTTGAAAGCCATAGCCTTTAATAAGTTTTCAGCCATAGTTATACCTTCTCCACTCCATCCGTAAGAACCAAATACACCAGCTATTTTTCCTTGGTTAGCCATAGGGTCTATAGTAGAGAATAAATCCCACATAGGTTTAACCATAGTTCTGTTTATAGTTGGAGAACCTAATAATATTACTTTAGACATAACTACTGCATCATGCATTTCTTTTAAATCAAGTTCTTCTAAATCATAAAGTTTAACTTCAGCACCTTCTTCAACTAGTCCTTTTTCTATGTTTTTAGCCATTTCTAAAGTATTAGTGTAAGCTGATAAGTAGAATATTGCAACTTGATTTTGGTTTGTAGTATTAACAACTTCAGTTGACCAATCTAAATATCTCTTAACTGCCGCCATTGGATCTTTAGTAAGCATAGGACCATGAGAAGTTAATATTGTATCAAAGTCTATTTTAAGTTCAACAACTTTATTTATAGCACTTAAAACATGCTTAGCAAATGGTTTAACTATACAATCATAGTAGTGCTTAGCTGATTTTAAGTAATCTTCACTTTCTACAGCATCAGGATCTACACTTGCAAAGTGACATCCGAAAGCATCGCAAGTGAATAAAGTTTTATCTTCTTCAACATAAGTAAACATTGTATCAGCCCAATGTAAGAATGGAGCTGTTATGAACTTAAGATTTCTCTTACCTATGTTTAAAGTTTCTCCATCTTTTATAACGTGGCACTTAAAAGGTCTATTTACTTGTTCAGCTAAGTAAGTTTTAGCAACAGCTGTACAGTAAACTTCCACATCAGGGTTTATATCTAATATATATTTTAAGCAACCAGCATGATCTGGTTCTGTATGATGTATAACTACATAATCTATGTCTTTTATATCAGTAACTTCTGATACGTTTTTTAAAAACTCGTCCTTAAAGTTTGGTTTTACAGTATCGAATAATACAGTTTTTTCATCTTTTATAACATAACAGTTATAAGTAGTACCAAATTCTGTTTCCATTATAATATCAAATACTTTTAAATCTTTATCTACAACACCTGTAAAGTAAATATCTTTTTTTACTTCAAATACATTACTCATTATAAATCCTCCTAAAAACATTATATAAAGATTATACCCATATAAATTACATTAAAACAATTTAATTTTAAATTAAATGTAAAAAATAAATAACTTATGTACTTTAGGCAGCTATTTATTTGATACCTACTATTATTGTAACAAAAAATACTTTTTATAAAAGGTATAAATTAGATTTTTTTTATTAATTATAAAATATAGGCACAATGTTTTAATATACTAATTTTAAAAACTTAAAACTATATAAAATAATTAATAATATTTTGATAGATAATGCTATATCGTGTATAATAATACTTATGCTTATAAACAATAAACTTATTTGGAGGTTTTAACATAAATGAATAAAGTAGACTTAAAAAGAATTTTAAAAAAAGTTGAAAAGCCTGCTAGATATCTTGGAAATGAAATAAATTCAATTCATAAAGATACAACAAATGAAAATTTAATAAGATATGCACATTGTTTCCCAGACTTATATGAAGTAGGAATGAGTCACTTAGGAAGTCATATATTATATGATGTTATAAATAAGGATGAAGAAGTATTTTGCGAAAGGGTATATGCTCCAGCTGTAGATATGGAAGCGATGATGAGGGAAAAAAATATACCATTATTTGCTCTAGAATCAAGAGAACCTATAACAAATTTTGATTTTGTTACATTTACGCTTCAATATGAACTTTCTTACACTAATATATTGAATATGTTAGATTTAGCTAATATACCATTATTAAGAGAAGAAAGAAAGCTAGATGATCCATTTATATTAGTAGGTGGACCATGTGCTTACAATCCAGAGCCTTTAGCTGATTTTGTTGACATAGTAATATTAGGTGAGGGTGAAGAAGTAAACCCAGAAGTTATAAATGCCTATAAAGAATGGAAAAAAAATAAAACAACTAGAGAAGACTTTTTACAAAAGATATCTACAATAGAAGGGGTTTATATACCAAGCTTCTATGATGTTTCATACAATGAAGATGGAACTGTCAAAGAAGTAGTACCAAATAGAGAAGGTGTACCTCAAAAACCAAGAAAAAGAATAATAAAAAATATGGAAGAAGTTCCATATCCAGAAAAATTAATAGTTCCTTTTATAGAAACTGTTCATAACAGAATAGTACTTGAACTGTTTAGAGGGTGTACAAGAGGATGTAGATTCTGCCAAGCAGGTATGATATATAGACCAATAAGAGAAAAAAGTGTAGCGAGATTAAAAGAATTACTAGAAAAACTAGTTAAAAACACTGGATATGATGAAATATCATTATCTTCGTTAAGTACTAGTGACTATAGTGAATTAGCAGAGCTTACTGATTATTTAGTTGATGAATATACTCCTAAAAATATAGGAATATCTCTACCATCATTAAGACTTGATAATTTCTCTATGGAGATAGCAGAAAAAATACAACAAGTAAGAAAGTCAGGACTTACATTTGCTCCAGAAGCAGGAACACAAAGATTAAGAGATGTTATAAATAAAGGTGTAAGCGAACAAGACTTAGAAAATGCAACTAGAAAAGCATTTGAAATGGGATGGAATAGTGTTAAATTATACTTCATGATAGGTCTTCCAACAGAAACTTATGATGATTTAGATGGAATAGCAAAACTTGCTTATGATGTAATCGATACTTACAGAGATGTAAATGGTGGAAAGTTAAGAAGAGCATTTGGTGTTACAGTAAGTACATCTACATTTGTACCTAAGCCATTTACACCATTCCAATGGCATGGACAAGATACAACAGAAACAGTTATAGAAAAGCAAAGATATTTAGTTAAAAAGTTAAAAAATGGGAATATAAAATATAACTACCATGATTCAAAAACTAGTTTAATGGAAGCTGTTGTAGCTAGAGGAGATAGAAAAATAGGTAAAGTTATATATGATGCTTTCAAAATGGGTGCTAAATTTGATGGTTGGTCAGAACACTTTAATTTAGATACTTGGAAAGAAGCTATGGCTAAAAATAACTTAGAAATAGCATTTTATGCTAATAGAGAGAGAGAATATGAAGAAGTATTCCCTTGGGACCATATAGACGTTGGAGTTTCTAAGAAATTCTTAGTTAGAGAAAATGAAAAAGCTAAACAAGACACAGTTACAGTAGATTGTAGACATAAATGTAATGGTTGTGGAATAAATGCACATGAAATAGGAAGGGGGCTTTGTTAATGGAAAACAAAATAATAAGAACTAAATTTAACAAAGAAGGAGATATGATATATATATCGCATCTTGATTTGCAAAAACTTTTACAAAGAGCCTTTAGAAGAGCTGAAATAGATTTAGCACATTCTCAAGGATACAATCCCCATCCAAAAATAAGTTACGGAAATGCTTTAGCTCTAGGTACAGAAAGTCAAGGAGAGTATGTAGACGTTGAAATAGAAGGTGATATAACTGTAGATGAGTATTTATCTAGAATGAATGAACAATTACCAGAAGGTATAAAATTTATACAAGCTGAGGAAATAACTAAACAAACTCCATCATTATCATCTACTATAGAGTATGGAGAATATGTATTTACTATAGAAACAGAAAAAATATTAACTAAAGAGTTCATAAAAAATCAAATATTAGATTTTATGGCTCAAAAAGAAATAATGATAACTAAGAGAAATAAAAAAGGTAAGTTAGTAGAGTCAGATATAAGACCTATGATAAAATTATTTGATTTATTAGATGCAGAAGATAATAAAATAATTTTAGAAGCTACAATAGCGACAGGATCTAAGGCTAACTTAAATACTTCTATATTTATACCAAAAATATTAGAAATGTTAGAATTAGAAATGGACCCATTAGATGTAGATATATTAAGAAGAGACTTATATGTAGTGAAAGATGGACAATTAGTAAGTCCTATGTAAAAAAAGGTGGATTTATCCACCTTTTTTAGTAGTTAAAAAGATTATTGATTTATTAGGAGTGAAGTATGAAGGATATAATAATAGAATCTCTTATATCATCTGAGAAAGTGGCTGTACTTGAAGACAATAAATTAAGTGAGGTATATATAGAGGATAATAAAAAGAACAAAAAAGTCTCTAATATATATAGAGGTATAGTAAAAAAAGTATTGCCAGGAATAGAAGCATGTTTTGTAGACATAGGTTTCGATAGACTTGCATACCTTCAATTAAAAAAAGAAGACAATATAAAAGCAGGGCAAGAAATAATGGTTCAAGTAAATAAAGAAGAGATAGGAAATAAAGGAGCCAAATTAAATCTTGAAATAAGTTTATCTGGAAGATATATAGTTTATATACCGTCAAATGATAGAATAACTATGTCTAACAAAATAACAGATGAGAAAGAAAGATTTAGATTAAAAAAGCTAGCTAAATCAATTATTAAAGACAATACAGGTATAATTATAAGAACAGAAGCAGTAGGATGTAGCTTAGAAGATTTAAAAGAGGACATAGAAAACTTAAAAAGTCAATATGATTTAATCTTAAAAGAGTTTAAATTAGGAATAGGACCTAAGCTGCTTCATAAATCATTGGATTTTGCAAGTAAATACATTAAAGATTATATAAGTGAAGATTTAGGTAAAATAGTTACAAATGATGAAAAAAAATATAATGAATTAAAAGAACTATTAAAATCTATAGAGAAAAAATATGTAGATAAAATTATATTAGAAAAAAATAAAGATGTATTTGATATATACAATGTAAATTCTCAAATACAAAAGTGTCTTAATAAAAAAGTATGGTTAAGTAGTGGCGGATACTTAATAATAGAAAAAACTGAAGCTTTAACGGTTATAGATGTAAATACAGGAAAAAATATAGGCAATATAAAACTAAGAGACACAATATATAAAACTAATTTAGAAGCAGCTATAGAAATAGCTAGACAAATAAAAATTAGAGATATATCTGGAATAATTATAATTGATTTTATAGATATGGAAAAAGAAAGTCAAAAAAGAGAACTTATAAAGGTACTAGAAGAAGAATTAAGTAAAGATAAAAGAAAATCTAAGGTATTAGGGATGACAAAATTAGGTTTAGTTGAGATAGCAAGAAGAAGAGAAAAAGACCCTATATATAATTATTATTTAGATGAGTGCAATTTATGCAAGGGCGACTCTTTTGTTATATCTACCAAAACTATAATAGATAATATAGAAAAAGAAACTATGAGAATTAAAGAACATACATCATATAACAATATAACAATTGAAATTAATAAAAAAGTATATGAAGATATAAATAAAAATTTTGAGGATATAATTAAAAGTATAAGTAAAAAATATAGTATAAATCTTGAGTTAAAAGGTTTACCTGAAATTAATATAGAAAAAGTAAATATAATTTATAATAGTTAGTTGACAAATGTATAATAACGTAGTAATATTAATAAATGTAATGCCGCACAGAACAGGTTTAAAACTTCTTACTGAAGTACCTGTATGGCGAGTTTGAGACCGAGGAGGTGTATTTAATGTACGCTATAGTTAAAACAGGTGGAAAGCAATATAAAGTTGCTGAAGGTGATGTATTATTCGTTGAAAAGTTAGAAGCTAACGAAGGTGATGTGGTTACTTTAAACGAAGTATTAGCTTGCACTAAAGACGGAGAGTTAGTAGTTGGAGCTCCAGTTGTTGAAGGTGCTTCTGTTCAAGCAAAAGTTGTTGAGCAAGGTAAAGCTAAGAAAGTTGTAGTTTACAAGTACAAAGCTAAGAAAGACTACAGAAGAAAGCAAGGACATCGTCAACCATACACTAAGATAGTTGTTGAAAAAATAAACGCTTAATTAGTGAATAGTAATGATTAAAGTTAAATATTATTACAACGATGATTTCTTAATGAAAGGCTTTTGTCTAAAAGGTCATGCTGATTTCGCTGAAATAGGCTATGATATAGTATGTTCTGCAGTAACATCTAATGCAATTGCAGTCATAAATTCTTTAGACAAGCTTGTTAAAGTTGAATTTGAAAAAGTAGTAGGTCAAGAAGGTCATATAGAGTGTATAGTTAAAGATAAACATCTAAATGATTCTCAACTATTATTAAATCATTTTCAATTAGCTATTGAAGGAATTAAAAGGGAATATCCCAAAAACATAAAAATCTTAAAAAAGTAGGGGGTGACTCCAAATGTTAAACATGAACTTACAGTTACTTGCATCTAAGAAAGGGGTAGGATCTTCTAAGAACGGTAGAGATTCTATATCTAAGAGATTAGGTGTTAAGAGATTTGACGGACAAGTAGTTACTGCTGGTAGTATAATAGTAAGACAAAGAGGAACTAAGATACATCCAGGAACTAACGTAGGTAAAGGTGGAGATGACACTTTATTTGCATTAGTTGACGGTGCTGTTAAATTCGAAAGAAAAGATAAGAAGAGAAAGAAAGTAAGTGTATACCCAGTATCTATAGCTGAGTAATACTTAAAAAAGGAGTGTTAATGCACTCCTTTTTCTTGTAGATAGATATTTTACTGATTAAAGTCAGTTAAATCGGGAAAAATAATCAAAAAGACCCTAATTAAATTAATTTAAGGTCGATCAAGTAGGTGATTAATTTGTTTATAGATAGAGCGAGAATTTTTATTAAGGCCGGGAACGGTGGTAACGGATCGGTATCTTTTAGAAGAGAAAAATATGTTCCAGCTGGTGGACCAGATGGAGGAGACGGTGGACGCGGTGCAAGTGTTATATTTGAAGTTGACTTAGGTCTTAGAACATTAATGGATTTCAAATATCAGAGAAAATATGCTGCAGAAAACGGTGGAGACGGAAGTAAAAAAAGAAAAGCAGGTAAAAATGGAGAGGATTTAATTCTTAAAGTTCCTGCAGGTACTGTAGTTAGAGATGAAGCTACAGGACTTATATTAGCGGATTTAAAAGAAGAGGGAGATAGAGCTGTAATAGCTAAAGGTGGTAGAGGTGGAAAAGGGAACCAACACTTTGGTAACTCAGTAAGACAAGCTCCAGCTTTTGCTAAATCTGGTACAGATGGAGAAGAAAGATGGGTAACTCTTGAGCTTAAAATGATAGCTGATGTTGGGTTACTAGGATTCCCTAACGTAGGAAAATCTACTTTTTTATCAGTAGTTACTAAGGCTAAGCCAAAAATAGCAAACTATCACTTTACAACATTAACACCAAACTTAGGTGTTGTTCAAACTAAATTTGGTGATAGTTTTGTGTTAGCAGATATACCAGGTCTTATAGAGGGAGCTGCTGAAGGAGTTGGTCTTGGACACGACTTCTTAAGACATGTTGAAAGAACTAAAGTATTAATACATATAGTTGATATATCAGGACTAGAAGGTAGAGATGCATTAGAAGATTTTGATAAGATAAATGATGAACTTAAGTTATACAATGAAAAATTATCAACTAGACCACAAATTGTTGTTGCTAATAAAATAGATATACTTGAAGATGAAAGTGTATTTGAAGAATTTAAAAACAACTTAGAAGGCAGAGGGTATAAAGTATTTAAAATGTCTGCTGCTACTAGAGAGGGTGTAGATGATGTAATAGCATATGTTTCTGAGATACTAAGAGATGTTGAAGAAATAGAGTTATTCACAGAAGAAGAAATGTATAAGCCAGAACTTGATAATACAGAAGAAGAAGGTTTAAACATAGAAATAGAAGACGGAGTGTATGTTGTTACTGGTAAGGCACTAAGAAGAATAATGTACTCTGTTAACTTTGATGATATGGAATCTATCCAATATTTCCAAAAGGCTATGGAAGGCGAAGGTGTTTTTGATAGACTAAGAGAGATGGGAATAGAAGATGGAGATACTGTTAGAATATATGAATTAGAATTTGAATTCTACAATTAAAAATTAAGAGGTGACAAAATGTTAAAAGGTAAGCAAAGAGCATACTTAAGATCAATAGCTAACACTTTAAAGCCTGTTACTCAAATAGGTAAAGATGGTGTTACAGAGAGTTTCTTAGAACAATTAGATGATATGTTAAGAGTTAGAGAAATAGTTAAAGTAACTATACTTGATAATGCAGGATTAGATGCTAAAGAAACTGCTAATGCTGTATGTGAAGCTTTAAGAGCGGAATTTGTACAAGCTATAGGATATAAATTTACAATATATAGAAAAAATCAAGAAGAACCAAAGATATTCTTCCCAGGTCAAGAACCAGCTAAACCAAAGGTTAAGCCAGAAAATATGACTAAAAAAGGAAAGCCTACTAAAAAGGCATTTAGAAAATAAGTTAGTAAAATAACCATCTATTTTAGATGGTTATTTTTTATAAAAAAGATTTTATATTATAATGAAGTATATAGATTTTTACAAAAAATAATGTTAATATAATAACTAAGAATGGTATAAAAAGTAAGGTAAAATACTAACTTAATTATAAAATATAAAATGACTGCAATTTAGGAGGCAAAAATGAGAGTTATAATAATTGGTGCAGTTGCGGCTGGAATGAGTGCGGCTGCAAAACTTAAAAGAATTAAACCAGATTATGAAGTTGTGGTATATGAAAAGGGAGAAGTTGTATCATTTGGAGCTTGTGGATTGCCATATTTTGTTGGAGGATTTTTTGATGACCCTAACAATATGATAGCAAGAAGTCCAGAAAAGTTTAGAGAAACTGGAATAGACTTAAATATACATCATGAAGTAGTAAAAGTCGATGCAATAAACAAAAAGGTTATAGTTAAAAACTTAGAAACTGGTGTTGAATTTGAAGATTCTTACGACAAGTTAATGGTAGCAACAGGTGCATATAGTGTAATACCACCTATAAAGAATGTACAGCTAGAAAACGTATCTACATTAAAGAGCATGGCAGATGGAATAAAAGTAAAAGAATTATTAAATAAAGAAGAAAATAAAGATGTAGTTATAATAGGGGCTGGATTTATAGGTCTAGAAGCTGTTGAAGCTGCTAAAAAATTAGGTAAAAATGTAACAGTAATTCAATCTACAAGTAGAATACTTGAGAATGTATTTGATAAAGAAATGACTGATGTTTTAGAAGAGGAAATTAAAAAACATAATGTTGATTTAAGATTAGAAGAACTTGCAGCAGAACTTGTTGGACAAACTAAAGTAGAAAAAGTTATAACTAATAAAGGTGAAATAAAAGCTGATGTAGTTATAATAGCTACTGGAGTTAGACCAGCTACTGATTTTATAAAAGATACAGGTATAAATATGTTACCTAATGGAGCAATAATAGTTGATGAATATGGAAAATCTTCTATAGAAGATATATATGCAGCTGGAGATTGTGCTACTATAAAAAATATAGTAAGCGGACAAGATTCTTATGTTCCATTAGCGACAGGAGCCAATAAATTAGGAAGAATAGTTGGAGAAAATTTAGCTGGAGCTAATAATAAGTTCCAAGGTTCTTTAGGATCAAGTTGTATTAAAGTTATGGACATGGAAGCAGGTTCTACAGGACTTACAGAAGTACAAGCACAAAAGCTTGGATTAGACTTTAAAGTTAAGTTTATATCTGATTTTAACCAAACTAATTACTACCCAGGTAGAAATAAGATATATGTCAAGTTAGTATATGATGCAAAAACAAAGGTTATATTAGGTGGACAAGTTGTTGGATTTAAAGATGCAGTTCAAAGAACTAATGTAATAGCAACAGCAGTATTTGCTAAATTAACAACTAATCAATTAGGTATGTTAGATTTATGTTATGCACCTCCATTTGCTAGAACTTGGGATGTACTAAACGTAGCAGGAAATGTGGCTAAATAGTAACTTAATATCGATAAATGATTAAAAATAGGTTATTAGGTATGCTTATTATGCTTAATAACCTATTTTTAATGTAATATTAATATAATACGTTTTGATAATTAATCTTTAAAGTTTAAATTAAAGCTTAATCTATCTTCTCCTATAATTGTATTTTTAAAAATACTAGTAGCATTATTTAAATATATATATGGGTCTTCAAGAGAAGGGCTAAAATGAGTTAAAATAAGCTTGTCTACATTTCCTAATCTAGCAAGGTTTGCAGCTTCTCTAAAGGTCATATGATGATTTTTAACAGCTTTTGAAATATCCATATCATCACCATACATACCCTCACATACAAACAAATTACTATCCTTTATAAATTCTGGTATAGATAGTAAAGGTCTAGTATCTGTAATAAAACTAACTTTAATTCCCTTTCTATTATCTCCTAGCACCATAGAAGGAGTATATTCTACCTCGTTATATACAATATTTTTTCCAGATTGAAGTTTTTGCCAAAGTATAATAGGAACATTATTACTAATTGCCTTTTCTTTATTAAATTTAGGCCTTCTCTTAAAATATAAACTATATCCGAGACATTCTCTAGAATGGTCAAGTTCCATAGTTGAGATTTCAATGTCTTTTAATATATCATGGTCTAGGGAAAAAGTATTTTTAGGATTTTCTATAATATTTAATTTATAAGGTATGTATTCAATTAAAACCATAACAGCATTTATATATTCCTTTATACCAACTGGGCCAACTATAGTTAGGTCATCAGTACGGCCACTATTACCAATAGTAGATAAAAGGCCAGGTAATCCGTTAAAGTGATCCCCGTGTAAATGTGTTATAAGAATTAGATTGAGGTTTTTAAATCCGCAATTTTTCATTTTCATAGATATTTGAGTACCTTCACCACAATCTATTAATATTTTACTACCATTGTAATTTATAAAAAGAGAAGATAAATATCTATTAGGGGTAGGGAGATTCCCTCCGCATCCAAGTAAAATTAAATCAATCATTATAAACTCCTCATAAAATAGTTTTTATATAATTAATTACCCAGGAAATAGTATTTGCTGTAGCAAAAAGAAATATTTATAGATAAAAAATATATATTAATTTAAATAAAGTATAAACTTTAAGATTTATAGCAAAAAATGGATTATAAATTTATAATCCATTTTATCTAAGGCTATCTTGTCTATATAGTTGAATAAGATTATATATACCTATTCCTAGGCTTATAGCACCTATTAATATTCTTTTAACCTCGCTCAAAGTAAATCCTCCTAAAACTACATATCGTATTCATCAACGTTTAGTAATTTATTTAGTACACGTTTAATAATATCATAACTAAAGCCTTTATAAGCTAAATGTTGATAAATTTTTTGATATATTTTATGTTTATCGTCGTTTTTTATCCTATCATATCTTTTTTTGGCTAAATACATAGCATTTTCAAATTCTTTATCTTGATCTAAGCTAGATATAGCTTGCTCTATAGAATCTTTATCTATACCTTTGTTATATAGATTTTGTCTAATTTTATTTTTACCATATTTATTTAAATTAACATTTGTATTGACTATTTTTTGAGCTAAAATTTCATCATTTATAAAATTATTTTTTTGTAAAAATTCTATAACTAAATCAATAGTATCTTCTTCAAAGTCATTTGAAAGCTTTTCTCTTATTTTATTTTCTGATTGATCTGCTTTAGATAAAATATTTAGAGCTTTTGTTTTAGCTTTTATATACATCTCTTCTTTAAGTATAGATTTTAAGTCATTTTCATCTATAGCCATACCTTTTTTTAGACTGAATGTATATACTAATTCAGTAAATATAGCCATGAAAAATTCATTATTTACATAAATATTTACTCTGTCAGTATTCCTTTTTTGTGCCTCTATTTTAGTAATTATAGCCATATTTAAACTCCTTTATAATTATATAAATATAAGTATACACTAAAATATGATTTATAATCTTTAATATTATAAAAAAAATGATAAAATAATAGTATAAATATATAAAGGAGAGTAAAAATGATTACTAGTAATCTAGTTGAGAAAGCAGAGGAGATAAATAGGACAAAACTAGGAAAGTTTAACAAAACATATAAAGGTACAAAAGTTGGAATTATGGGGGGAACTTTTGATCCAATTCATTCTGCACATTTAGCAACTGCTGAATTTATTAGGGATAAATATAAACTAGATAAAATAATATTTATACCATCGGGCAATCCACCACATAAAAAAAATACCATTGTAAACAAATATGATAGATATGAAATGGTAAAGTTAGCAACCATGAGCAATGAAGATTTCATAGTATCAGATATGGAAATTATAAGAGATAAAAGAACTTATACCATAGATACGCTTAGAGATATGAAAAAAGAATACGACTCAATAGATATATATTTTATAACAGGGGCAGATGCAATTTGTGATATAGAAACTTGGAAAAATGTAGAAGAAAATTTTAGATTAGCAACATTTATAGCAGCTACAAGACCGGGCATAAGCAAAGCTAGTACTAAAGAAAAAATAAATGATTTAAGAAAAAAATATAGTGCAAATATTATAGAGGTATATGTACCATCTTTAGATATATCATCTACTTATATAAGAGAAAAATTAAAAAATAATGGATCTATAAGATATTTAGTACCAGAAGAAGTTAGAGAGTATATAGAATGTAAGAAACTATATAATAATGGAGATTGAAAATGAATTACAATGATATAAAAGATAAAGTAAGAAATATGTTACCAGAAAAAAGATATAGACATTCTGAGAATGTAGCCAATTGTGCAGTAAAACTTAGCGAAATTTACGGATATAATAAAGATATGGCTTATTTAGCAGGAATTGTTCATGATTGTGCAAAATACTTAAGTAATGAGGATGTCAAATTTTATGTTAAAAAATATGATATAAAACTAGATAAATTAGAAAAAAATAGTTTAGCATTGTCTCATAGTATAATAGGTTCATATATATGTAAATATGAATATAATATAGAAAATGAAGATGTTATAAGAGCTGTAAGATTTCATACTACAGGAAGAGAAAATATGTCACTTCTTGAAAAAATAATATATATAGCTGACTTAATAGAAGAAGATAGAAACTTTAATGGTGTGGAAAAATTAAGAGAACTTGTATATGGTGGCAATTTAGACGAAGCATTGTTGTTGTCTTTTAATAATACTATAAAATTTGTTATAGATAACAATCAAATGATACATGAAAAAACTATAAAAGCAAGAAACTATATGCTAGAGAATAGAAGCAATAAATAGTAATATATTTAAATCACAATTTATGATATAATATAAAAATATGTTTAATTTTAGAAAGGTAGGAAATAATATGACAGTAGAACAAATCACTAAGATTGCATATGATGCAATAGATGATAAGTTAGGTCAAGATATATCTATAATAAATATAGGAGCTGTTTCAAGTTTATGTGAATACTTCATAGTTGCAACAGCAGGATCTCAAAGACAAGTAAAGGCAATAGCTGATAATGTAGAAGATGAACTTACAAAGATTGGTATAGAACCAAGAGGAAAAGAAGGATACGAATCTCAAACTTGGATACTTTTAGATTATGGCGATATAATGGTTCATATATTTAATGAAGAAGATAGATCATTCTATAATCTAGAAAAATTATGGAAAGATGCTCCATATGTTGATGTTGACACATTAGCATAAAGGTGATAATATAAACTATTATAACTAAAAATAATTAAATAGACTAGAGTAGTAAAAGAATATGTTTTTTCAGAGAGCTAGTGGTAGGTGAAAACTAGTAAAATATACCTTTGAACTTGCTAGAAGTATCTATTTAGCCGTAGTTGGCATAAAAACTATCTAAGAGAGTCTATTTATAGACTAATTAGGGTGGTACCGCGAAAATATATCCTCGTCCCTAAACATTATGTTTAGAGACGGGGATTTTTTAATATTATAAAAATAATAGGAGGATTAAAATGAGTGTTTATAAGCCAAATGAAGTTGAAGCCAAATGGCAAAAAACTTGGGAAGAAAACAACCAATACAAAACAGATACAAATGATACAACAAAACCAAAATATTATGCATTAGAAATGTTCCCTTATCCATCAGGAAAATTACATATGGGTCATGTTAGAAACTACTCTATAGGTGATGTAGTAGCTAGATTTAAAAAAATGCAAGGATACAATGTACTTCATCCTATGGGATGGGATTCATTTGGACTTCCAGCGGAAAATGCAGCTATAAAGCATGGGATACATCCAGATAAATGGACTATGGAAAACATAGAAGATATGAGAAAGCAATTTAAGACATTAGGTCTTAGCTTTGACTGGGATAGAGAAGTTGCAACTTCTACACCAGAGTACTATAAATTTACACAAGAGATATTCTTAAAGTTCTTAGAACATGGATTAGCATATAAGAAAAAATCTTTTGTTAACTGGTGTCCATCTTGCGAAACAGTTCTTGCTAATGAACAAGTTGTTCAAGGTGCATGTGAAAGATGCGATTCTATCGTTATAAAGAAAGATCTAGAACAATGGTATTTCAAGACTACTCACTTTGCAGAAGAATTACTTCAAGACTTAGACACTTTAGATGGATGGCCTGAAAAAGTTAAAACAATGCAAAAGAACTGGATAGGAAAGAGTACTGGAGCTGAAATAACTTTTGATATAGATGGAAGTGATAAAACTATAACGGTATTTACAACTAGACCAGATACAGTTTATGGGGTTTCTTATATGGTTTTAGCTCCTGAACATGAGCTAGTAAAAGAATTAGTAGCAGGAACAGAATACGAAAAGGCTGTGGATGCTTTCGTAGCTAAAATGCATACTATGACTGAAATAGAAAGAACTTCAAGTGATGTAGAAAAAGAAGGATTATTTATAGGTAAGCACGTTATAAATCCTGTAAATGGAGAGAAAGTTCAGTTATGGATAGCTAACTATGTTCTTGCAGATTATGGAACAGGTGCAGTTATGGCAGTACCAGCTCATGATGAAAGAGATGGAGAATTTGCAGCTAAATATGAATTACCAGTAGTTGAAGTTATAAATGAAGAAAATATAATGGTAAACTCTGGTGAATTTAATGGAATGGAAGCTTCAAAAGCTTTTGAAGCTATAATTGAAAAAATAGAAGAAATGGGAAGAGGTAAGAAAACAGTTAATTATAGATTAAGAGACTGGTTACTTTCAAGACAAAGATATTGGGGATGTCCAATACCTGTAGTATACTGTGATGAATGTGGTATAGTTCCTGAAAAGAAAGAAAATTTACCTATATTATTACCTACAGATGTTGAATTTACAGGTAAAGGTGAATCTCCACTTACAACTTCAAAAACATTTATGGATGCTGCTTGTCCTTGTTGTGGAAAGCCAGCTAGAAGAGAAGTTGACACAATGGATACTTTCGTTGATTCTTCTTGGTATTATTTAAGATACATAGATCCTAAAAATACTGAAGAGCCATTTAATAAAGAAGCAGTTAACAATTGGATGCCAGTTGACCAGTATATAGGTGGAGTAGAACATGCAATCCTTCATCTTCTTTACTCAAGATTCTTTGTTAAAGCATTTAATGAAATGGGAATGTTAGATTTTAAAGAACCATTTAAGAACTTATTAACTCAAGGTATGGTTTTAAAAGATGGAGCTAAGATGAGTAAATCTAAAGGAAATGTTGTAGCACCATCAGAAATAATAAAAGAATACGGAGTAGATACGGCTAGATTATTCGTATTATTTGCTGCACCACCAGAAAGAGATTTAGAATGGTCAGATCAAGGTGTTGAAGGATGCTTTAGATTCTTAAATAGAGTATATAGACTAATAGATGAATTAGCAGATGTAGCTAAGAAGGATGTTTCTCTAGGTGAATTAACTAAAGAAGATAAGGCTATGAGATACACAATAAATGCAACTTTAAAGAAAGTTACAGAAGACCTTAATGAAAAGTTTGGATTTAATACTGCTATATCAGCATTAATGGAATTAGTAAATGAAATGTATAAATACAAAGAATTAGAAGCTAGAAATGATGCTGTTATAAAAGAAGGTGTAGATACAATAGTTACTATACTTTCACCATTTGCTCCTCATATTGGAGAAGAATTATGGGCAATGATAGGTAAAGAAGGAAGTATATTTGATATATCTTGGCCAGAATATGATGAAACTGCATTAGTTAAAGATGAAGTTGAAATAGTAGTTCAAATTAATGGAAAAGTTAGAGGAAAATTAAGTGTTGCTACTAATATATCTAGAGAGGATATGGAAAAAGTAGCAATGGAAGACGAAAAAATAAAAGCTTTAGTGGAAGGTAAAACTGTAGTTAAAGTTATAGCTGTTCCTAAGAAGTTAGTTAATATAGTTGTTAAATAGTTTTTAAGAGGTAGCTAAGCTACCTCTTTTTTACGCTTAGGGATAATATAAAAGAAATAAACTTATACAATAAAATCCTAAATAAATTAAAATTATTTAAAAAAATTTTAAAATAAAATGGTATCAAATATATAGTAAAATATAATGTATACAAGTTAAAAAAATAAGGTGTAACAAAGGTATACTCTTAATTAATAAAGGAGAAAATTGTAATTGTGTCACTTTTTTAGAAAAATTAAAAAATTATGAAATAGCGATTTCCTGTTGCATTTTGTAAAAAAAGAGTATAGAATAATAATTGTTAAAGGGTGATTACAAAAATTACTAATAAGAGGGAGACTTATACGATGACAAAAGTTACTTTACAAGATGTACAACAAGCTAGAGAAACTATAAAAGATATAGTTAAAAAAACAGATTTATTAGAAAGTGCTAAGCTAAGTGCTAAGACTGGGGCAAATGTTTTCTATAAGTGCGAAAACTTACAAAAAACAGGATCTTTTAAATTAAGAGGGGCTTGTAACAAAATAGCTAACTTAACTGATGAAGAGAAGGCAAACGGTGTTATAGCTTCAAGTGCAGGAAACCATGCACAAGGAGTTGCTTTAGGAGCAAAGATGACTGGAATAAAGGCAACAATAGTTATGCCAGCAACAGCACCACTTGCAAAGGTAACAGCGACTAAAGGATATGGAGCAGAAGTTGTTTTAAACGGAATAGTATATGATGATGCATATGCAAAAGCTGTTGAAATACAAAAAGAAACTGGAGCAACATTCTTACATCCATTTAATGATAAATATGTAATAGCAGGACAAGGAACAATAGCTCTTGAAATATTTGAGCAATTAGACAATAAAGTAGACACTATATTATGTCCAATCGGTGGAGGGGGAATAATAGCTGGTATAGCAGTAGCTGCTAAAGCTTTAAACCCAAATGTAAAAATTATAGGGGTTCAAACTTCTAACGTACCTTCAATGAAGGAATCTATGAAAAATGGTGAAGTAACTACAGCTTTCAATGATACTACAATAGCTGATGGTATAGCAGTTAAAACACCAGGAGATTTAACATTTGAAATAATAAAAGAATTAGTTGATGATGTTATAGTTGTAACTGAAGAAGAAATAGCACAAGGGATTTTATTCTTAATGGAAAATCAAAAAGTTATAGCAGAAGGTGCAGGGGCAGTAAGTACAGCAGCAATGGTAAGTGGAAAGTATGTTCCAGCTAAAGATGAAAACGTTGTTTGTGTAATATCTGGTGGTAACGTAGACGTTAACACTTTATATAGAGTTATAGGAACAGCATTAGCTACAGAAGGAAGAAGATACTCATTCAATACTGTAATACAAGATAAGCCAGGCGGACTTGCTGAATTAACTAAGATAATAAGTGAAAAAAATGGAAATATATTAGCAGCTAATATATCTAGATTAGCAATGGGAAGTACTCTAGGAAAACAATCTGCTGAGCTAGTTGTAGAAACTGTATCAGAAGATCATATAAAAGAAATAAAAGATGCAGTAACAAGTGCTGGATTTGATATAGTAGAAATGTAATTTTAAAAAATATACTAAAAGCAGGTGTTTACAAATAAAAATATAGTATATTTGTAACCCTGCTTAAAAAAATATGTGTACAAATATAAATATAGTAGTATAATAGTATCGAAAGACTAATACTAAATACATATAGTTAATGTATAAGGAGGAATTTAAAATGAAACACGAAGTAATACACACAAATAATGCTCCTAAAGCTATAGGACCATACTCACAAGCTGTTAAAGCTGGAAATATGTTATTTGTATCTGGACAAGTTCCTTTTGTACCAGAAACTATGGAAATAGTTGAAGGAGATGTTAAAGCTCAAGCAGCTCAATCATTAACAAACATAAAAGCTATATTAACAGAAGCTGGATATGACTTTGCAGATGTAGTTAAGACTACAGTATTTATAAAAGACATGAACGAATTCGCTCAAATAAATGAAGTTTATGCTGAATTCTTCGGTGAAAGCAAGCCTGCAAGAGCTTGTGTAGAAGTTGCAAGATTACCAAAAGATGTTAAAGTTGAAATAGAAGTAATAGCTGTAAAATAATATTTTACCAAAAATTACTAAAATGACCAGATTAAATCTGGTCATTTTGTAATTTATAGGAAAGTTTGTTAAAAAAATATTTAATTACAAAATAAAATTATATAGTCAAAAAAGTTTTTTTTGCTTTCCTTCTTGACAAAATATGACGAATTTAAATAAAATATTATCAATGGATTAAATTTTAAATTGAATTTTATGAGAAACTAGTTTATATACATTTATTTAAGGATATAAATATGTATATAAGATAGTTTTGGATAAATAATAATATTAAGCTATTTAAAATTAATACTAATATGCAATGCAATTAAAATCAAAAAATTTTAATTAAGACTTTTAGGAGAAAGAGGTAATACAATGGCTAAGGATTATAGTGTATTTGATGTCGTAGGACCAAACATGATAGGACCATCTAGTTCTCATACAGCAGGAGCAGCTAGACTAGGGAAAACTGCTTCGAAGATAGCAGGAAAACGTATAAAGGAAGTTAAATTCTTGTTACATGGTTCTTTTGCAGAAACATACAAAGGACATGGAACTGATAAAGCATTAGTAGGTGGGATATTAGGATTTGAGACTGATGATGCTAGAATAAAAGATTCTTTCAAATTAGCAGAAGAAGCTGGTATTAAGTTTGAATTTATCAAAACTGATTTAGGAGAAAACGTACATCCTAACACTGTTAAAATGGAAATGCTTTTAGAAGATGGATCAAAGTCAACTGTAATGGGTGCTTCTATAGGTGGAGGTAACATAAAACTTACAGAAATGGATGGATTAGCTCTTGATTTTAATGGTTCAAAGGCTGCAGTAGTACTAGAAATAAAAGATATCCCAGGTGCAGTATCGTTTGTAACAGGATTACTTGCTCATAACAATAAAAATATATCAACAATATCAACAAATAAGCCAGCTAAATCTGAGTTTACATTTGTTACTATAGAAACAGATGAAAAATTAGAACAAGATTTAGTTGAGCAATTAAGAAAGTTTGAAGTAATAGCTAAGGTTGTAGTTTTAGACAAATTCTAATGAGTAAGGAGAGACGAAAAAATGAAATATAACTTTACAAGTGGAGCAGAATTATTAGAAAAATGTAAAGAGTTAAATATGCCTATACATCAATTATGTTTAGAAAGAGAAGCTGAGATGTCAGGTTTATCTAAAGAAGAAATAAGAGAAAAAATGATGTATAGCTTAAGCATAATGAAAGCAGCTACTGAAAGAGCTGTTGAAGAAGATATAAAGTCTATGGGTGGACTTATAGGTGGAGAAGCTAAGAAATTAACTAATTATAGAAATTCATCTAGAAGTGTATGTGGAGAATTAATGAATAAAGCTATGGTTGCTGCAATGGGTACTATGGAAATTAATGCTTCTATGGGTCTAATAGTTGCTGCACCTACAGCAGGTTCTTGTGGTATACTTCCAGGAGCTGTTGTTACAATAGGTAAAGAATATGGATTTACTGATGAGCAAATGGTAGATGCATTATTTACAGCTTCAGCAATAGGAGCTATAATAACTAGAAATGCTACAGTTGCTGGTGCAGAAGGTGGATGTCAAGCTGAAACTGGTGCTGCTGCTGCTATGGCTGCTGCTGGTGTAGTTGAAATGATGGGTGGAAAACCTGAACAAGCTATTCATGCTGCATCTCACTGTTTACAAAATGTTATGGGACTTATATGTGACCCAATAGCAGGACTTGTTGAAGCGCCTTGCCAAGGAAGAAATGCTATAGGTGTTGCTAATGCTTTAATATCTGCTGAATTAGTTTTAGCTGGAATATTAAACATAGTACCATTTGATGAAACTGTTGAAGCAATGTACAAAGTAGGTAAAACACTTCCAATGGAGTTAAGAGAAACTGCATTAGGTGGAGTTGCTGCTACTTGCACAGGATGTTCTTTAACTAAGAAAATATTTGGATAATATATAAGAGCTGTATCTCATAGAGAACAGCTCTTTTTATATAAGTAAAAATAAAGAAGCTACTTAAAATATAAAAAGTAACTTCTTTGAAAAACTTAATTTGTTAAAATGATTAATAATTTACACCAGCTGGCTTTATATTATTTTTATCCATAGAACTACAAGGTGTAACTCCATAAACCATGTTGCAATGAGGGCATTTGTCTACATGAGTAGTCATTGTAAATACTTTACTACAATTAACACATTCTATATCATGAGTAGTTCTTAGAGGAAAATCTCCTTTACCTTTACTTCTAACTAAATCTACTACATTTCTACCGTTATTTTTATCCATGTTTGAACATCCACAGCTCATAATAAACCTCCAATAATTTAATATATTAAAAAATACATTATAACTTAAAAGTTAAAACTTGTCTGTAACAAATGTTACACAAAATAAAAGAGCAGCAATAAATTGCTACTCTTATCTTCTTCTTTTATATTTTTTGTTTTTATTTGAATAGATACTTGCATAACGTCTATTTTTATTTGATTTTCTTCTCATAGTTATAAATAATACAAAAGCAATAATTCCAATTAACAATACAACTTTTATTATTGTCATTATGATTTTATTTTCTGTTATAAAGCTAAAAATGCTATTGACATCATCTGTAGCTACAAGGTTGATAGTAGTTTCTAGTTTATTTTTATTATAAACTTCTAGCTCACCAACTTTGTCCCCTTTTTTTATAGGTAAACTAATATCATCTAATTTAACTTTTGTAGTATATATTCCATCTTTAGTACCCTTAGGAAGAACTACTTTATAACTATATTCAGGTTCGTAAATTAATTCTCCTTGTTTACTAAAAATTACTTTTTTATGTTTTATATAGTCAGATTTATCAATAACAGTAGTATTAGAGAAGTTATCAAAGCCATAATCTAGTAGTGTTCTAGAATCTAGATATAAATCATTTCCAACAGCTTTAAAAACAGCAGCTATAAATCTCATATCGTTTTTTACAGCACTACTTAAAAGACATCTACCAGCATCATCTGTATAACCAGTCTTAATACCATCAACTATATCATATTTAATATCGATTTTTTCACCCTTGTAGTCTATTTTCTCATTAGATGTTAAAAATTTATTAGTATTTATAAAATATCTTTCATGAGGATAAGCCTCATTTGGTTCAAACTTTATAGATTTAGTGTTAACGATATCTCTAAAGACATCATTACTCATAGCTTGTCTGGCCATTAAAGCCATATCATAAGCTGTAGTCCAGTGCTTTTCATCTGGTAAACCGTGTGGATTGTTAAAATGAGTACCTTCAGCTCCAATAGCTTTAGCTTCCTTATTCATAAGGTCTACAAATTTGTCCACAGAACCGCTAACATATTTGGCTAAAACAAAGGCAGCATCATTAGAAGAATGTATTAAAAGAGCTTGTAATAATTGCTTAACTGTAAAAGATTCTCCATTTTTTAAGTACATACTAGATCCATCTATAGGTGGTAAGTTTTTTATTGTTACCATTGAACTTAAATCAGATACGTGCTTTATAACTACATAAGCTGTCCATGCCTTAGTAGTTGATGCAGGATATATTCTGGCATGTCCATTTTTATTGTATAAAACCTTTCCAGTCTCATAGTCCATTAATACTGCATATTCTGCTGTAAGGTCAGGCTTTTTATCCTGAGCAAAAGCCTCATTAGTAGCTCCTAAAATTTGTGAGAGTATAATCATCAAGGATGCCAAAATTGATAAAATTTTCTTCATTTACTAACCTCCAAAACAAAACTTATATTTTAGTATAACATAATTTTGTCAATAATTAAAATGAAGGAGTGATTTTATTTGAACAAGCAAAAAAAGGTTGCAATAGTAATACTCATAACCGTATTTTCTATATCTGCTACTGTAATTAATAGAGGGTTAAAAGTTAGAGATAATGTATATGTAGTTAGCAAAAGTGAGAAAGAAGAAACTAAAAATTTAAAGTACGATGAACAAATGGACAAAGATAAAATATTGGAAAAAACAGCAAATAAAAATGATATAAATGAAAATAAATCAAAAGAAATAAGGATATTTATAAGTGGAGAGGTTAAAAATCCTGGGGTGGTCACAATTGAAAATAGCAAAAGGTTAATAGATGCTATAGATTTACTAGAAGGATTTACAGAAGAGGCAGATTTAAATAAAATAAATTTAGCTATGACTATAGAAGATGAAATGCATTATATAATACCTAAAATAGGTGAAGAAATAAATAATAATAACGAAAATGTAACACAAAATAATACTAAATCTCAAGAAGATAATTCAAAAATCAATATAAATATAGCTAACGTAAGCGATTTAGACAAACTGCCTGGGGTTGGAGAGGCTACGGCTAACAAAATATTAAATTATAGGGAAGAAAAAGGTCAGTTTAAGAGTATTGAGGAAATAAAAAATGTAAATGGAATTGGAGATAAAAAATATGAAGATATTAAGGATATGATTACTATAGAGTAAAATAACCATTAAATAAAATAATATTTGATATAAACTTGTAAATTTAAAAGTAAAAATATGATATTATAATTATTATAAGACATAACAAGGAGAGATATATATGGAGATGTTAAGAAAACTTACAGATATGACTACTTCAGGTGGCTGAGCGGCTAAGATTGGGCCAGAGGTTCTGGCATCAGTATTAAGTAAACTACCTAGAAATGAAAGCACAGACAATTTATTAGTTGGATTAGAAACATCCGATGATGCAGCTGTATATAAATTAAATAATGATAGTGCTTTAATTCAGACACTAGACTTTTTCACTCCAATGATAGATGACCCATATATATTTGGTCAAATAGCAGCAGCAAACTCTTTATCAGATGTCTATGCTATGGGGGGAAAACCAATTGTAGCTATGAATATAGTTTGTTTTCCATCATGTCATGATATGAATGTTTTAGCAGAAATATTAAAGGGTGGATTTGATAAAGTTAAGGAGAGTGGCGCACTTTTAGTTGGGGGGCATACTGTAGATGATAAAGAACCCAAATATGGACTTTCAGTATCTGGTATAGTTCATCCAGATAAAGTATTATCAAATGCAACATCTAAAGCGGGTGATAAGTTAATTATAACTAAACCTATAGGTGTAGGTATATTAAATACAGCTATGAAAGAAGGATTAGTAGATAAAGAAGTTTCTGAAAAAGTAATAGAAACTATGATACATTTAAATAAGTATGCAGCAATGAGTTTTGATAATATAGAAGTTAATTCAGTTACAGATATAACAGGATTTGGACTTTTAGGACATGCCCTAGAAATGGCAAAGGCATCAAATGTAAGTATTGAAATAGATTCGAAGGAAGTTCCTATATTGGAGGGAGCTGTCGATATGGCAAGAATGGGTATAATACCTGCAGGTATGTATAGAAATAAAGAATACATAGGAAAAGATGTTAGTACAAATAATATAGCAACTGAAATAGAAGATATATTGTACGATCCTCAAACATCAGGTGGATTACTAATTTCTGTTAGAGAAGAATTAGCAGATATGCTAATAAAAGATATGAAGAAAAATGGATCTATAGAGGCTAAAGTAATTGGTGAAGTTAAAGAAAAATCTAGTAAGTACATAACTGTTATATAGATAATATAAAATATGGAAATCATACAGTATATGATTTCCATATTTTATATATGAAAAAATTTGCATAAAACATACTAAAATAGATCAATAAAATAGCTAAACAAATAAAATTTTATTTTGAAAATATTATGTACTACATAGAAGGTGGGTTAGCTATAAAATAGAATAATATAAAATATTATTAAATAATTAGAAATTTAGAGCAAAGGTTGTGATTTATTTGAATAAAAGAGAATTATTTTCTAAGCTACCTTCAGTTGATGAAGTTTTAAACCAAGAAGATATAAAAAATACATTAGAAGAGTATCCTAGAAATTTAGTCATAGAGTGCATAAGGAAGGTTATAGATAGAAAAAGAAAAGAAATAATAGATATTAAGGATGATAAAAATAATATAAATTTAGATTTAAATAATATAATTAAAGATATAAAAAATGAGATTAATATAAGCTATGCATTATCCTTAAAAAAGGTTATAAATGCTACAGGTACAGTATTACATACTAATTTAGGAAGATCATTACTTAGTGAAAGTATAAAAGAAGAACTTTGGAATTCTGCATCTAGATATTCTAATTTAGAATACAATATTGAAAAAGGTCAAAGAGGTTCGAGGTACGATCATCTAGCAGATACAATAAAAAGGCTTACAAATGCTGAGGATGTATTAGTGGTAAATAATAATGCAGCAGCTGTACTGCTTGTATTAAGCACATTAGCTAAAGATGGCGAAGTTATAGTATCAAGAGGTGAGTTAGTAGAAGTTGGTGGCTCTTTTAGAATACCAAGTATAATGGAATTAAGTGGTGCAAAACTTTTAGAGGTTGGTGCTACTAACAAAACACATTTAAAAGATTATGAAGAAGCGATTAGTGAAGATACTAAAGCTATTATGAAGGTTCATACTAGTAATTATAGAATACTTGGATTTACAGAAAGTGTAGATATAGATGAGTTATCTATCCTTAGCAAAAAGCATAATATACCTGTGATAGAAGATTTAGGTAGTGGAGTATTTATCGATTTATCAAAATATGGACTGTCTTATGAACCTACTGTTTTAGATTCTCTACGAAAAGGTGCTGATATAGTTACTTTTAGTGGAGACAAAATGCTAGGTGGACCACAAGCTGGTATAATAGTTGGTAAAAAAGAGTACATAGATAAAATGAAAAAAAATCAATTAACAAGAGCCCTAAGAGTAGATAAGTTAACTATATGCGCTCTAGAATCTACACTTAGAACTTATTTAGATGAAGAAAAAGCAATTAAAGAAATACCAACGCTTAGAATGTTAACTTATAAAATAGATGAATTAGAAGAAAAAGCTAACGATTTATTAAATAAAATAAAAGAACTAAAAATAGATGCAAAAGTATGTGTAGAAGATGGTTTATCTCAAGTTGGGGGAGGATCTATGCCTTTAGAGACTATAAAAAGTAAGGTAGTCGCGATAACTCCAAATAATATGAATGTATCAACACTAGAGAGAAGACTAAGATTAAGTAATGCTCATATAATAGCAAGAGTGTATGAAAATAAATACATATTAGATGTAAGGACTATATTTGAAGACGAATATGATTTAATAATAAATGAACTTAAAAATATATTTAAATAGTATACAAGAGGGGAGATTAACATGAAAAATATAGTAATAGGTACAGCAGGTCATATAGACCATGGAAAAACTACCCTTATAAAAGCACTTACAGGAAGAGAAACAGATACTTTAGCAGAAGAAAAAAAGAGAGGAATATCAATAAATTTAGGATTTACATATTTTGATTTGCCGAGCAAAAAAAGAGCAGGTATAGTTGATGTTCCAGGGCATGAAAAATTTATAAAAAACATGCTTGCAGGAGCATCTGGTTTAGACATGGTTTTATTTGTAATTGGAGCTGACGAAGGTGTAATGCCTCAAACTATTGAGCATTTAGATATATTAAAATTTTTAAATGTCAAAAATGGAATAATAGTTTTAACAAAATGTGATACAGTAGATGAAGAATTTATAGAATTAGTAAAAGAAGATGTAATAGAAAAGGTAAAAGGAACTTTTCTTGAAGATGCAGATATAATAGAAGTTGATTCTATATCTAAAAGGGGTATAGATAAACTTATAAACAAAATTGATGAAATAAGTAAAGATATAGAAGATAATGATATAAGTTCACCTGCAAGGCTTAATATAGATAGAGTATTTTCTGTAAAAGGATTTGGAACTGTAATAACAGGGACCCTAACAGAAGGAAAAATAAGTGTTGAAGATGATTTAATGCTATATCCTTCAAATATAGAAACGAAAATAAGAAGTATTCAAGTTCATGGCGAAAATGTAAACACTGCTTATGCAGGACAAAGAACTGCAATAAATATATCTAATGTCAAAGTTGAAGATCTAAAAAGAGGAGATGTTTTAGGTGCAAAAAATTCTTTAGAAGAATCCATGATGTTAGATGTTAAAATATCTATTGTAAATCATTCAAACAAAAGCTTAAAACATTGGGATAGGTTAAGGCTTTACCATGGTACAAAAGAAATTTTGTGCAGGGCAGTACCATTAGACAAAGAAATAATAAACTCATCAGAAGATGGATATGTACAATTAAGATTAGAAGAAAGTATAGTAGCTAAAAAAGGAGATAAATTTGTTATTAGAAGTTATTCACCTATGGAAACTATAGGTGGAGGAACTATAATAGACACAAACCCTAAAAAGCATAAAAAATTTGATACAAACGTTATAAATTCATTAAAGATAAAAGAAAAAGGTGAATTAAAAGATATATTAGAAGAGTATCTTAAAAAAAATACTGAAATATATCCAAGTAAAAAAGAGATAATGGCCTATATTGGAGAAAATGAAGAAAATGTAGATAAAGCTTTACAAGAGCTTATAAATATGGATAAAGCTATCTGTATAAATAGTATGTATATGCATATTAATAAATATGAGACTCTAAAATTTAAAAGTGTAGACTTACTTACTAAGTATCATAAATCTTACAGACTTAGAAATGGTATGGTAAAAGAAGAGTTTAGATCTAAAGTTGAAGGTAAGTTTAAGACTAAGGAGATGGACTTATTAATAGATAAGTTAAGTAAAGAAAAAGTAGTAAAAGTAAACGATAATCTAATATCTTTATATGAATTTGAAGTAAGGTTAAACTCAAAGCAGCTAGAAATAAAAAACACTATAAAAAATCAGTTAAATTCTAGCATGAATAAATCAGAAAATATATTAACAATAGATGGTATATGTAACAAAAATAAATTTTATGAAGAAGTACTAGAATCTATGATAGGACAAGAAGTAGAACAATTAGATGAAAAGCATGTTATTGATAAAGAGCTGTATGAAACACTAAAAAATAATTTGATTAATTATTTAAAAGAAAATAAAGAAATAACTTTAGGCGAATACAGAGACTTACTTAATTCTAGCCGAAAAAATTGTGTGATATTATTAGAAAACTTTGATAGAAATAAAATAACTAAGAGAAAAGAAAATAGCAGAGTACTATTTTAGATAAGGGTGACAAAATGGTAAATTTAAATAATGACTGGGACGAATTATTAAAAGAAGAATTTAAAAAAGATTACTATTTAAAATTAAGAGAATTTTTAAAAAAAGAATATAGCGAAAGAATAATATACCCAAATATGAATAATATATTTGAAGCTTTAAAGCATACATCATATAAAGATACAAAAGTACTTATACTAGGACAAGATCCTTATCATGGTGAAAATCAAGCACATGGACTGGCTTTTTCAGTGCAACCAGGAGAAAAAATACCACCATCTTTATTAAATATATATAAAGAGTTAAATAGTGAATTAGGATGTTTTATACCAAACAATGGTTATTTAATTCCGTGGGCAGATCAAGGTGTATTACTATTAAATACAGCTCTAACAGTTAGAGCTCATGAAGCTAATTCTCACAAAGGGAAGGGATGGGAAATTTTCACTGATGAAATAATAAGAATTTTAAATAATAGAAAAGATCCTGTAATATTTATATTATGGGGAGCAAATGCAAGAAGCAAAAAGGCGCTTATAACTTCTAATCATCATTATATATTAGAATCTCCTCATCCAAGTCCCTTATCTGCAAGAAGAGGATTCTTTGGATGTAACCATTTCTTAGAAACTAATAAAATATTAAAATCAATAGGTAAAAGCCCTATACAGTGGCAAATACCTAATATATAAAAATAACTACACCTATATAGGTGTAGTTATTTTGTTAATAAAGAATATATGATTATAGATAAAATCAATAAATATTTGTCAAAATATAATTAGATATATAATATTAACTTTAACTATGTAACTTATTGTGAAAAAAATCATAATATATTAAATAAGAGAGGAGGCTGTATATGAGTATATATATATTAGAATCAGAAAAAATAAAGTCAATGATAGATAACAATGAATTCGATCTTATTATAGATATTAGAAATGAAGAATATTACCTAAATGGTCATTTGCCAAAGGCTATAAATATACCAATGAATGAGATAAATGATGAGATGGATTTCTTGGCAGATTACAAGGATAAGAAAATATTATTATATTGTGGAATAGGAAGCCAAAGTAAAGCTACATGTAAGGTATTAAGTATAAATGGATTTAATAAATTATATAGTTTATTTGGAGGTATAAAAGGCTATAAATATGAACTTGAAAAATAACGAAAATATTAAGAATAAATGATATAATAAGATGTGCTAGAATTATTGAAAAAACTTACTAAGCACATTTTATTTTTATCAAATTGATATTATATATTAAAAAAGTCACAATTTAAATGGTAAATATCTATTAGAAATGCAATATAAATATTATCTGATTAAATAATAGTACAGAGATTCATAGTTTACAATTAAAATAAACTATGAACTTAATTTTTTATTAAAATATATTGCATAAAGATTGTTAATAGAGTATATTTATGGTATAATTACAAATTATTAAGGTATTAAAAATACTTTTATGTCAATATAATAAAATATGCATAGAAATATGATATTTTTATTAAATGATTAATATGGGGATGGATGAGTGCCGGTGTGCTCTCTAGTCTTCAAAACTAGTATGAGGGGTTAAGAGCCTCTTAGGTGGGTTCGACTCCCACGCATTCCCGCCAATTTGTGAGAACTCTTATGAGTTCTTTTTTTATTATAAGAGTACATTAAATTACTATACAATAAATATATATAAATGTTTAATATAAAAATGATTTTATGTTTTATTGAATTATTTTTATTTATATCTTTTAAAATTCGTACAATTAAATTATAATTATCATTATATTTAATTTTAACATAATAAAAAAATACAATCAGTTATCGTATAAAAATAAATAATAAGATTAAATGATGAAACTAATAATAAGTTAAAAGGTAGATTTATAAATTTTATGTAAATCTCATTATATAACTTGGTAGAATATATTTTTTTAAAACAATAATAAATAATTTCAGGAGAAATAAGATATGGAAAAAAACTTTACAACTAGAACCGGTCTAATAATAGGACAAGAAGGTATAGAGAAACTAAAAAATTCAAATGTAATAGTATTTGGAGTTGGAGGAGTAGGTAGTTTTGCAGCAGAGGCTATAGCAAGAGCAGGAGTAGGAAATCTTACTATAGTAGACTTTGATGATGTAGATATAACTAATATAAATAGACAACTTCCAGCACTACACTCAACTGTAGGTAGAGATAAAGTTGATGTTATGAAAGAAAGGATACTTGATATAAATCCAGATATAAATATAAAAGCTATAAAAAGTTTATATAATGAAGAAACAAGTGAAGAACTATTAAGTGAAAAGTATGATTATGTAGTAGATGCAATAGATATGGTTAGTTCTAAAATACATTTAATAGAAACTTGCAAAAAGAAGGGACTTGAAATAATAAGTTCTATGGGAATGGGAAATAAATTAGATCCAACTAAAATAGTAGTTACAGATGTGCATAAAACAACTATGTGCCCATTAGCTAAGGTGATGAGAAAAGAACTAAGAGATAGAAAAATAAAAAAATTAAAGGTAGTATTTTCAACTGAAAAGCCAAGAGAGCTTAAAGAAAAAATAATGAATGGCAAAAAGGTTACACCAGGAAGTGTTTCATTTGTACCATCTGTTGGAGGTCTAGTTATAGCATCTGTTGTTATAAATGATTTAATAAATAAATAACATAAAAAAGAAGAATGCTTTGTGTTCTTCTTTTTTATTTTTTAAAAAGTTATATTTATAGGTGGTTACAAATAAGTAACTAATTGTTATAAGAAACTATAGTTGGTATAGTATATTTAGCAAAATAAACAAAGGAGATAATGTAATGACTAGAATAATAAATACAGAAGAATTTGTTAATGAGGTAGAATTATCAAATGAAACAACAGTGGTAGATTTTTTTGCAACTTGGTGTGGACCATGTAAGATGTTATCACCAATATTTGAAGGATTAGAACAAGATATGAAAGAAGATGCAAAATTTTTAAAGGTTGATATAGATAAAAGTTTAGAATTAGCTAGACAATTTGAGATACATACTGTACCAACAGTTATAGTTTTTAAAGAAGGAAAAGAAGTAGATAGATTAGTAGGGTTTATACCAAAACAAAAATTAGAAGAAATTGTTAAATCACATATATAAATATAAGAAAGTAAGTAATATGAGATATGATATAGCAATAGTAGGTAGTGGATCAGCAGATATGGCTGCTGCATTAAATGCTAAAATAAGAAATAAAAATAAAAGGTGAAGAAAAATATCTAGTAAAAGGTGTAGGATATTGTGAAACTTGTGATGCGGGATTATATAGAGATAAAGTAGTTGCAGTAGTAGGATACAATCATGAAGGAGAAGAAGATGCAAACTTCTTGAGTGAAATAGCTTCAAAGATATATTATATACCAATGTATAAATTAACTAATTCACTAGATTCATCTATAGAAATAATTAACGATAAACCTTTAGAAATAAAAGGAGAAAAAACAGTTAATAAATTAGTTCTAAAAAATACAGAACTATATGCAGATGGTATATTTATTATGGAGGATAGTGTATCGCCAAGTTATATGGTACCAGGGTTAGAAGTTGAAGGACCTCATATAAAAGCAGATAGAGAAATGAAAACTAATATAGAATGGTTATATGCAGCTGGAGATTGTGCAGGTAAGCCATATCAATATCTAAAGTCATCAGGAGAAGGTCAAATGGCGGTATCAAGTGCAATATCTCACTTAGACAAATTGAGAATAAACCAAATGAGTTTACAGAAATAATAAAAAACCTACGGTATAATTTACTTATCCATAGGTTTTTTTATTATTAAAAAAATTTAAATCGTTAAAAAATTTAAAGAGATAATATCTAAAATAAATTAAAGTAAAATTTAAAAGATTAAAATTGGACAAAATAGAAATAATATTATAACTTAATATATACAAAGATTTAATAAGGAGGACAAAAAATGTACAATATAAGTGATATGGTATATGATTGCCCCGTTGAAGCATTAGCTAGTATATTAGGTAAAAAATGGGTTGGGGGAATTATATGGGCTATACAAGATGATAAAGTAAGATTTGGTGATTTACAAAGGAAGATGAATAAATGTAGCAAGAAAATGCTAATCCAGCAGCTAGATTTATTAATAGAAAATAATATTATTATAAATGATAAAAAATTAATAAAAAATACTGTTGAATCTACGTATTATCTTAGCGAATCAGGGTTAGCACTTTTAAATGTAATGGCAAAAATGATAGAGTGGAGTAATCAACACATAACTTGTGAAGAATAAAATTGCATAGTTACTAAAAAGTAACTAATTGATATAAATATAATGTATTGTTATATTATTTATGGGTATTATATTCGTAGTTATTTTTAGTGTAGATAATGTCTCCATCACTATAAAAAACAATATCACCTAAAATGTCAGTTCTGTAAACTAGGGTATTTTTATTAGAAAGATTTTCTAATATATTTCTGTGAGGATGTCCATATTGATTTTTATAACCACAGGATATAACAGCTATATCTGGATTAACTTCATCTAAGAATAGATCACTACTTGAAGAGCTACTGCCGTGATGGCCTACCTTTAAAAAATCTATATCCTTAATATCAAATGAATTTATAATATCAATTTCATTTGGTTCTTCAGCATCACCAGTAAATAAAAATGATTTGTTCAGGTAAGATAGCTTAAATACTATAGAATTTAAATTGCTATCTTTTTGTATAAAAGAAGGACTTAACACTGATAAAATTATATTATCTTCTATATGCAAAGTATCATTTTTATACAGGTAATTTATAGATAGATTTTTATTAGAACATGCTGATATTAAGTTTGAGTAGGAAGTTGAATCATGCTTATATTCAGGCATATAAATAGATTTAACTTTGAAGTTATTAATTATGTTATCAAGACCACCGATATGGTCTGAATCATGGTGTGTAGCTATTAAATAGTCTATAACATCTACATTTTGTTTTTTGAGATATCTTTTGACTATGTTATCACTATCTTCGTCTCCACCGTCAATTAAGATATTTTTATTATATGGTGTTTGGATTAGAATGCTATCGCCTTGTCCAACATCGATAATATGAATTTCTAAATGAGAAACTTTGTCACAACCAGATAAAAGTGATATTATAATAAGTATTAGCGAGAAAATTATACTTCTCAAGTGATAAACCACCTCACTTAAATGTTTATTAAAAAATAATTTGGGTAATATAAGTTAATATTGATTATTATGTTAAGATTTTAAACAAAAAAATAAAGAAAAATTCAACTTTAGAGATTTTTAAAGTTATACATAGATAAAAATTATGAAAGTCAAGATTATACAGAAGATAGTAAACAGGAGGAAGTTATGTTTTTTAAAGAAATAGATATAAATGCAAAAAAGGAATTAGATCCATATTTTGATTTGGTAGACTATGAAGCATGTGAGTATTGTTTTGCTACATTATATATGTGGCAACATGTTTACAAAACAAGTTATTATACACAAGAAGATTTCGCAGTATTAGTTGGTGAATATGAAGGAGATAGTTTCTCTATATTACCATTAACTAAAAAAGAGAATTTAAACAAAGTTATAGATTTTGTTATAGAATATTTTGAAAAAGAAAATAAGAAAATATATTTAAGGGGTGTAACAAAAGAGGTAATAGAAGCACTTAAAGAAGATTTTAAAGATAGATTTGAATATATAGAAGAAAGAGATTTATTTGATTATATATATGAAGGAGAGAGCTTAAGAACTTTAGGGGGAAGAAAAAATCAAAAGAAGCGAAATCATATAAATTACTTCTTAAAGGAATATGAAGGAAGATTTGAATATAAGCTTTTAGATAAAGAAAACTTTGGGGAGTGTCTAAATTTACTAAAAGAGTGGAGTATAAATAAGGAAGAACACAATGAATTTGATGAAGGTATGGATGATGAGTTAATAGGAATAAAAAAAATATTTGATAGCTATGACATACTAAAAGATAGAGTAAAAATAGCTGGTATATATGTAGATGGAAAGTTAGAGGCATTTACAATAGGAGAACTTTTAAATAAAAACATGGCACTAGTTCATATAGAAAAAGCGAATCCAGATATAAGAGGCTTATATCCTTATATAAATCAACAATTTATAGTAAATGAATTTCCAGATGTAGAATTTGTAAATAGAGAAGAAGATATGGGTATAGAAGGCCTTAGAAAAGCTAAATTATCATATCACCCATGTAAATTTGTTGAAAAGTATACTGTTAGGGAGAAATAATATGAATATAAGATATGCCAAAGACAATGATATAGATAGTATAAAAGATATATGGAATTATTGTTTTAATGATGAAGAAGGTTTCGTAGATTACTACTTTAATTATAAATATAAAAATTATAATACAGTTGTCATAGAAGAAGATGAAAATATAGTTTCTTCTCTTCAACTAAATCAATATAAGTTAAAATTAAATAGCAAAATATACGATACATCATATGTTGTAGGAGTATCAACATTCCCAGAAGCAAGAGGGATGGGATATATGAAAAATATCATGGAATTTTCTCTTAATGAAATGTACAATAAAGGTCAATTTGTATCTATATTAATGCCTATTGATTATAGATTATATAGAAAATATGGATATGAACAATGTTACGATCAGATAGAATATAACTTAGATGTAGAAGAATTAAAGAACTTTAAAATAAAAGGAAAGATGATAAAAGCAAAGGATTCTAACATTAAAGATTTAATAAATATAAGTAATTCTTTTCTTAAGGATACAAATGGAAATATAGAAAGAGATCAAGCATACTATGAAAACTTATTTAAAGAAGTAAAAAGTGAAAATGGTCATATATATATTCATGAAGATGAAAAAGTAAAAGGATATATAATATATTTTTTAAATGGAGATAATATGTTTGTAAGAGAAATATATTATAAAAATATAGATTCTCTAAAAACTATGCTTAAGTTTATATATAATCATAATACGCAATGTAAGAAAGTTACTATATCAGCTCCTATAAATGATAAGATAAGATTTATACTAGATAATCCTAAAACGTCAGACATAAAAATTAAGCCTTTTATGATGGGAAGAATAATAAATTTAAAAGGATATTTAGAAAGTTTAAATATAGAAAGTGACTTAATCTTAAGTGCTAATATAGAAGTTGAAGATAAGTTTATAAAAGAAAATAATGGAATATTTAATATAAAATTAGAAAATAAAAGAATTTATGTTGAAAAAATACAATCTGAAGCTGATGTTACATTTAACATAAACACAATGACTCAGTTAGGATTTTCATATATAGACATAGAAGATGCTTTAATTATAAATAATAATAAAGCTAGTGATAATGTTATAAAGCTGTTTAAAACTATATTTGATAAGAAAGATAATTATATAAATGAATATGTATAAAAGATGCTAAATTGTATATTAAATATATTTAATAGTATATAATAGATGGATTACTAAGGTTTAGATGGAATGAATTTGATAATAAAAAAATTACTTAGATATAAAAGCATAATCTTAGAATTATAGATAATATACCTATATCAGTGTGTAAATTGGGAAGATCTAATTATATAAAAGGAGCTGACTTTGTCAGCTCCTTTTTGATTTATATTGTTGTTTTATTAAATTTTATTCTTTGCTTATTTTAATTAAAGCTATATCCTCTTTATCTTGAGGCTGTGCATAAAAATATCCTTGTATAAATATATTATCACTATCTATATTTTTTATAATATCTACTTGCTCTTTATTTTCAACACCTTCTGCGATTATCTTAGTGCCAGATAATTTGCAAATTTTACTTAAAAATATTATAAGCTCATAATTAAAATTACCTTCTTTAATCTCATCTATAAAATATTTATCTATTTTAACAACATCAAAATCAAATTTAGATAATATATCTAGATTTGAATATTGAATACCAAAATCATCAGCAGCTATTTTTATATTTTTACTTTGCAAAAACTCCATTCCGCTTTTTATTTGTTTAAAGTCACCTGATTCTATATTTTCAACAATTTCAAAAACAATTTTTTTCGATTTAAAATCATTGTCATTATCAATTATATAATTAACTTTTTCTAAGAATTCTTTGCTCCTTATTTCATTGTATGATATATTTATAGAAATATAAAACTCCTCATTTTTTAAGTTTGTATTTAGCTTAAACCATTTATAATCTTCTAATACAGTTTTAAATATCCATATTGATAATTCTTCTGTCATATTACATTTTTCAATATCACTTATAAAAAAATAAGGAGAGATTATTTTTCCATCAGGGTTTATGTATCTAATTAAAGCTTCAAATCCTACAACTTTATCGTTTTTAGGATTAATTATAGGTTGATAATAAAGTTTATACCTATTTTTTGATAAGTTTTCCTTTATATTTTTTCTTAATTTATTTACCTTTATAGCTGGTATTATATGCTTTATCAATATAAATAAAACACATGTTGATGCTATAATAGATAAGGTTACTATTTCTTTTGAGTTTATACCTTTAAAAAAATAATTTAGATGTATTTTTTCCAATTCATTTTTTTCATGTTTAGTAGAGTTTTCTAGTGAGTTATCAATCTCTTCTATAATCCATTTACTATTTTTTGATGCTGTTATATATACAGGTCCTGGTGAAAATTCATAGATTTTTTTAAATCTACTTAATTTCTTTTGATTTACAGGAGCTATAATTGCTACTACAGATTTATCTTTTAGCATATCTATTATTTGATCTAAATTTTCTCCCCATACAAGTATTGGCTTTGTTCCTTTTCTTTTTAACTCATCCATTAACCATTTAGATTCATATTCACTTTTTATAAAAGCAACTTTCTTATTATTAAGAGATTTTATATCTTTATAATCTTTATTAACGTAAACTCCTAATAGTTCAGTACCTATAGTTTCTTTAGAATAAATAAGCTTATCTTTTCTTTCATTGGTGTAATGAAGTCCAATCATCATATCGATTTTATTTTCTTCTAAATCTTCAATTAAAGAAGGAATGTTACCTTTTACATATTTAACTTTTACTTTTTTATTTATAGGCAATTTTTTATTTATATTAAAAATAATCTTGTCTAAAATATCCTTGTAATAACCTTCTACTTTACCATTTGGTTTTATATTAAAATATGGATCTAAATCATACACTCCTACTTTTACAGTTCTATCTTTTTCATTGGCATATAAAGTATTGTAGCTTGATATAGTTATTAAAAATACTATAATTAAAATTAATATACTTTTAATTTTGTGTTTTCCCATAGTCAATAATCTCCTTTTGCCCTTAAAAATATAATTCATAAAGTAGTGACCATAAACTTGTATTTTACTTAATTTAACTATATAAAAATTCTTATATGCTTTACACCCATTTTAATTTACTCCATATTAAAAATTAATATCTATCAAGCCCTTTATATTTATTAAAATATATTTCTTACTAATCACCCTTTATTTACCTTATTTTACCTTATATTTATTTTAGCACTTTCATACAAAAATTTTCATATATTTTATTTATTTTGTAATTTAATTTCATATTTTAGTTATATTACAATAATATTGTCGATTTAAAAACTTTACTTGAAATTTCATTATTATAAATAAAAAATCACTGATAGATAGTTCAAAAATCATTTATCTATTTTTATTGAGAATGCTTGGTTTTAACCTATATTTTAGTATATTTTTTATGAGTACTAAATTTTATGTAATTTGAATCTATGTAAATATTAGAGGAAAGATGTATTTTCTTGGTTGAAGAATAGTCTGAAACTAACGGTAAGTAAATTAAGTATAAGTTAATTATAAGAAATTAGTTTATAAAATATAAAATTTGAATATAATCAAGATAAAAACCAGCAGGAGGAAAAATGAGAAGGCCGCTTCTTATAATATTTATATTAGTATTAATAGTGTCATACCCTATAACTAATATTTTTTGTGAAGATGTTTATGAAGATAAATCTAATATAAATTTAATAGGTATAGTTAAAGGGAAAAAAACAAAAGCGAAATACGATGAATATATAATAGATAAATTCTTAGTAAGAGATTATACCAAGAGAAAAAATATTATGGTTGGATTAAAAGTAAATGTAGATGGAAAATTTAATTCTCTAAATAGTATGAAGTTTGATGATTTTGATTATGGTAAGTACTTGAGAAGCAATGGATATGAAGGAGTAATAAATTTAAATGATTATAAAGTTATAGGTGAAAGTAAGATTTTTAAATATTTAGGAAGATTAAAAATATATATAAGAAGTACAACTAGATATTTATACAAAGTTAATTCTGATTTTATAAATTCTTTGATATTAGGTGAAAAATATGAAATGACTAGTGAGCAAAAAGAAGTTTTTTCAAGAACAGGAACAAGTCATATAATTGCTATATCAGGACTTCATACGGGGATTTTATGTGTTTTTATAGCAATTTTAATAGGCAGAATCAATGAATATTATAAATTAATAATACTTATATCTCTACTAACACTTTACTCTATGATGATTGATAAGTCACCATCTATAATTAGAGCTATATTTTTTACTGCTATATTATACTTATCCATATTTACTGATAGGAAGAGAGATGGTATAAGTACATTATCATTCATAGGCATATTTTTAGTAATAAATAACCCATATATTATATATAATATAAGTTTCCAATTGTCTTTTCTTTCTACATTGTCTATAATATACTTTTACGGATATATAAATAAGAGCATCAATATGAGTTTAGTTTCAATAACTATAGCATCAAATATATTAACATTACCGATTATATATTATAATTTTAATGGAATACCAATAAGTTCAATAATTAGTAATATTATAATAGTTCCTTTTATAGGCATTATTATGTATATGAGTATTGTAAGTGTAATTTTATTTAATGTAAACATGGGTATTTCTAAGCTTATAGCGTATTTTAATAATATTATAATAGATAATATATATTATATATTAAATAAAATAAGTGAGTTGGATTTTTTGTATTTAGAGATTGTAAATCCAAATTTGATATATGTAATAATTTACTATGTTGTAGTTTTTTCATATATGATATATAAAGAAATGAAAGTTATGAAGGAGCAGGCAAATGAATTACAAGGATATTATAGGCAATATTAAAAATAGAAACTTTGAAAATGTATATCTTTTTTATGGAAAAGAATATTATTTAATAGAAAATGCAATAAAAGTATTTAAAGAAAGTTTAAGCGAAGGAATGCTTGATTTTAACTTAGATATAATAGATGGAAGGGAAACTGCTATAGATCAGGTTATAAGTTCTATAGAGACACTCCCTTTTATGGATGATAAAAAAATAGTAATAGTAAAAGATTTTGAATTATTAAAAGGTAAAAAGAAGAACTTTAGCGATAGTGATGAAAAGTATTTTATAGACCATATAGATAATATACCAGATACAACTGTTTTAGTATTTATAGTATATGGGGATATAGATAAAAGAAAGTCACTAGTAAAAAAGATAGATAAAAAAGGAATAGTATTTAATTGTGATAAATTATCTGATATGGACTTATTTAAATGGGTTAAAAAAAAATTTGAACTCAATAATGTAATAGTAGAGAACTCTGAGATAATGTATTTTATAGAACAAGAAGGATATAGGGATAAAAGTAGTGAAAAAACATTATCGGATTTAGAAAATGAAATAAATAAAATAAGTTCGTTTGTAGGAAAGGGAAATATTGTAAGTAGAGAAGTAATAGATAAACTTTCCCAAAAGAAGGTAGAAAATGATATATTTAAGTTAATAGATTATATAGGTGAAAAAAATTCATCTAATGCCATGAAAATATTAAACGATATGATAAATGAAGGTGAATCTGTTTTAGGGATATTTTCTATGATAGCAAGACAGTTTAAAGTAGTTGTACAATCAAGAAAATTACAAAGTGATGGGTACACATCAAAAGTAATAGCTGAAAAACTGAAAATTCATCCATTTGTAGCTACGAAAGCTATAAAACAAAGTAGAAACTTTTCAGATGAAATAATAATAGATATGTTAAATTATATATTAGAATGTGATTATAAGATAAAAAATGGGTTAATTAGGGATACATTAGCAGTAGAGATGCTTGTTAGTAAATATTGTAAAAGAGAATTTAATAATGTAATATAAATGAACTCTAAATAGGGTTCATTTTTTATTTCTATATAAAAAATTTAGATATATATTGGTGAAATTTTATAAGGTAATTTTGAATTTTGAGCAAAACAAAAAACCCTTGAAATAAATCAAGGGTTTAAATCTATACTTAAACGGTTAATTAAGCGTTCATTCCGTTTAACTTTTGAGCTAACTTAGCAACTTTTCTAGCTGCAGCGTTCTTGTGTATAGTTCCTTTTGAAGCTACTTGTTGTATCTTCTTTTGAGCGAATTGGAATCTTTGAGTAGCTTCCTCTCTGTTTCCTGCAGTAACAGCTTCTTCGAATCTTCTTATTGCAGTTTTAACTTGAGATTTTCTAGCTCTATTTAAAGCAGTTTTCTTTTCGATAACTTTTATTCTCTTCTTAGCTGATTTTATGTTTGCCACCGTGGTTCACCCCCTCGTTTACTTTATTATCTTATTCATCGTCAACATATTAGATTTTAACAGAAATAAATCTAAAAATCAAGGATAATTATTTATAAGTTTATAATATCTTTTTGTTTTGACTTTTTAGATTATAACCTATATAAAAATAATTTACAACATCCAAATTAAATATTCAAAGATTTATAAATTTAAACTTTTTAAATATGATTTGGTTTTAAAATACTAAAAACTGTCAACAATTATAAGTATCATTTAAATTACACCTGGAGGTTTAGTATGATTAATATAAGAACAGATTTAGCACTAGAAGCAAGTGAAGTAGTTCAGGAAAGTCAAGAACCAAAAGAAATACCTGGAGTTAAATTAGATAAAAAGGAATTAGACAATGCAACAGTAACAATAGTTGAGATTATAAATGAACAAGGCGCAGAAATAATGAATAAAGGAATAGGAAAATATGTAACCTTAGAAAGTAATCTAATGAAATTTGATGATGATGAATCAAGAGAAGAGGTTATAACATACTTAAAAGATGAACTTGTAGATATATTAGGTACTGACAAAACTAAAAAAACATTAGTTATAGGGTTAGGAAATTGGAATATAACATCAGATGCTTTAGGTCCTAAGTCAGTTTCTAAGACTTTAGTAACAAGACATATATTTAAAAATTATAATAAGGATTATGATGATGATTTTACAGAAGTATCAGCTCTAAGCCCTGGGGTAATGGGACTTACTGGTATAGAAACAAGTGAAACTGTAAAGTCATTAGTAGATAGAATAAAACCAGACAGAGTTATTGCAATAGATGCATTAGCATCTAGAAAAATGGAAAGAGTAAATCAAACTATTCAAATATCAACAGCAGGGATATCTCCTGGAGGGGGAGTCGGAAATAAAAGAAAAGCTTTAAATAAAGAATATCTAGGCATAGATGTTATAGCGATTGGAGTTCCAACAGTAGTAGATGCAGCAACATTAACTAGTGATGTATTAGATTTGGCAATAGACAATCTTATAAATCAATCAGAGAATGCAGATAATTTCTATAATATGTTAAAAAAGCTTAAAGAAGAAGAAAAGTATCATCTTATTAAAGAATCATTAGAACCATATGATAAAAATCTTATAGTTACACCAAAAGACATAGACGAAACAATAGAAAACCTATCTATAATAATAAGCGAGGGCTTAAATAGGTCTCTTCATCCGGGAAGGATAACCAAGTAAGGAGGAGAAAATATGTTTAATAAACGCATTAAGACATTTATCATGTCATGTGTGTTAATTTGTATTTTACCAACAGTCTCATATGCCATAAGTAAAGATGATTTTCTAAAATTCTTAGTGAACTCATCATATCCAGAGGCTAAAGAAGAAGTAAAAGAAGACGAAAAAAAAGAAAGTACTAGTAAAGATGAAGAATATATAGAGTTCTTTATAGGAGAAGAAAATATACCTACTATAAAGGAAGAAAATAATAGTGATGAAGAAGGAAGCAAAGAGACTTCAAATGAAGTAGCATTAAATTACACAAATAATATAAGAATAACAAGAGAAAAACCAACAATGATGATATATCATTCTCATGCATCCGAAAGTTATTCAGATTATCCAGAAAATAATTATAGATGTCAAGATAATAATAAGTCGATAGTATCTGTTGGGAGTCTTTTAACAGAAGAATTAAACAAAAAAGGATGGGGTGTAGTTCATAGTACAAAGTATCATGATTTCCCAGATTATAACTCATCTTATTCAAATAGTTTAAAAACTATAAATAGCATAATGAGTGAACATAACAGCATAGATATAGCCATTGATTTACATAGAGATGCTAGAACATTAGATACAAAGGCAAAAAAAGATAAAGAAACTAATAGAATGGTTGCCAATTATAATGGTGAAGAAGTAGCTAAGTTTTTATTTGTAGTTGGACAAAGAAATCCAAATGTAAAAGAAGTAAGAGCACTAGCTAATGATATTACAAATTTTGCAAAACAAAAGTACCCAGACTTAGTTTTACCAGTAATAGAAAAACCATATGGTAAATTTAATCAGTATGTAGCTGATAATCATATTCTTATAGAAGTAGGAAGTAATGGGACAACCTTAGAACAGGCTCAAAATAGTGTAAAATATATAGCTAATATACTAGATGAATATTTTAAAGAAAAGAAGTAGACTTGAAGTATGAGTAGAGTTGAAAGAAATATACAAAAAAAAATAAAAAAAAGAAAAAGAAAATTCATAAGTAAAGTACTGTTTATATTGATTATGACTGCAAACTTATTTATATGTATATTTACAATAAATCAAAGTGCCAAAAGTATGTTAGGTGAGGATACATATAATATAGAAGAAAATATTAAAGATTTACAAAAATTTATAGAAGATAAGTTAGGGATACTTTCAGATAACACTAAAAAACTAATCTCTCAACTTAATATATAGTAAAAAATAAGACTTATAGGCACTTAAGTCTTATTTTTTGTCCTTATTATTTACATAAATGCGGATATATTATAAAATAAAAGTTATGATAAATAAGAATAAAATTTTTAAGTATTAAAAAGGAGGAATAAAGGTGGACAGTAAACAAAGTAGAACTAGAAACTTTAGTATAATAGCGCATATAGACCATGGTAAGTCTACCTTAGCAGATAGATTAATACAAAAAACTGGACTTGTTAGTGAAAGAGAAATGAAAGATCAATTACTAGATAATATGGATCTTGAAAGAGAAAGAGGAATCACTATAAAGTTACAAAATATTAGATTAGTTTATAAGGCTAAGGATGGAAATGAATATTATTTAAATCTTATAGATACTCCAGGACATGTTGACTTTAACTATGAGGTTTCAAGAAGTTTAGCAGCTTGTGAAGGTGCATTATTAGTAGTAGATGCAGCACAAGGTGTTGAAGCTCAAACATTAGCTAATGTTTATTTAGCATTAGATCAAGACTTAGAAATACTACCAGTTATAAATAAGATAGATCTTCCAAGTGCTAGACCAGATGAAATAAAAACAGAAATAGAAGATATAATAGGACTTGATGCAAGTGATGCACCTTTAATATCAGCTAAAAGTGGTCTAAATATAGAAGATGTATTAGAAGCCATAGTAGAAAAAGTACCAGCACCACAAGGTGATAAAGATGCTCCTTTAAAAGCTTTAATATTTGACTCATATTACGATGCATATAAAGGTGTTGTAGCGTATGTTAGAGTTTATGAAGGAACTGTTAAAAAAGGTATGACTATAAAAATGATGAATACTAACAAAAAGTTTGAAGTAACTGAAGTTGGTGTTATGGCTCCTGGTCAAAGAGAACTTGATGAGTTAGCTGCAGGAGATGTTGGATACATAGCTGCAAGTATAAAAGATATAAGAAGTTGTCAAGTTGGTGATACAATAACAGATGCAAATAATCCAACTGATGAACCTATGCCAGGATATAAAAAAGCTACTCCAATGGTTTATTGTGGTATATACCCAGGTGAAGGTGAAAAGTACGAAAACGTAAGAGATGCATTAGAAAAGATGCAAATAAATGATGCAGCGCTAGAATTTGAGGCTGAAACTTCAGCTGCATTAGGATTTGGATTTAGATGTGGATTCTTAGGGCTACTTCATATGGAAATAATCCAAGAAAGATTAGAAAGAGAATATGACTTAAACTTAGTAACAACAGCACCATCTGTTATATACAGAGTCACTAAAAATGATGGGGAAGTTGTAATGATACAAAATCCAACAAACTTACCAGAACCATCAGAAATAAATATGATAGAAGAGCCAATCGTTAAAGGTGATATAATAGTCCCTAAAGATTATGTCGGTACTGTTATGGAGCTTTGTCAAGAAAGACGTGGAACAATGATAAATATGGAATACATAGATGAAAAGAGAGTTATGCTTCACTATGACTTACCACTAAATGAAGTTGTTTACGATTTCTTTGATGCATTAAAGTCTAGGACAAGAGGATATGGATCTTTAGATTATGAAATTAAGGGATACACTCCTTCTAAGCTTGTTAAGCTTGATATATTAATAAATAAAGAGCAAGTAGATGCACTTAGCTTTATAGTACATGAATCTCGTGCTTATCCAAGAGGTAAAGCTATGTGTGAAAAGCTAAAAAATGAAATACCAAGACATCAGTTTGCAGTTCCTATACAAGCAGCTGTTGGAAATAAAGTTGTTGCCAGAGAAACTATAAGTGCACTTAGAAAAGACGTTTTAGCTAAGTGTTATGGAGGAGATATATCTCGTAAGAAGAAACTTCTTGAAAAGCAAAAAGAAGGTAAGAAGCGTATGAGACAAATCGGATCTGTAGAAGTTCCTCAAAAGGCCTTTATGTCAGTATTAAAATTAGATGAATAATAATTAAAGTCAAAGGATTTTTCCTTTGACTTTTTTAATTATAAGTCATATTAACTAAAATATTGTGTAAAACCTGTCCTCGTATCTAAATTCTAATAATAGATAAAAACTTGGGAATACTAAAAAATGCAAAGTATACAAAATATCATAACTATAAATAGTACAAGGAGGATATATATGAGTGACAAGCTTAATAGTACTATAGGACTATCAGCAGCTCTTTCAACAGTTGTTGGTATGGTTATAGGGTCTGGAGTATTTTTTAAGCCTCAAGCAATATACACGGCAACTAATGGTGCACCAGGTCTTGGTATAATAGCATGGATATTAGGTGGTATTATAACTATTACAGCAGGATTAACTGCAGCTGAAATATCAGCAGCCATACCTAAAACTGGTGGAATGATGACTTATCTCAGTGAAATATATGGAGAAAAAATAGGATTCTTGACAGGATGGATGCAAACAGTATTATATTTTCCAGGTACTATTGCAGCGCTTGCAGTTATATTTTCGCAACAGGTATCAGAAATTATGGGGTATGGTCCGCAAAATATGGTAGTAGTTTTACCAGTATCTTTAGGAATAATAATATTTATAGCTTTGCTAAATACAGTAGGATCATCTTTTGGTGGATTTATACAAACTGTATCTACTATCTGTAAGTTATTACCTTTAATACTTATAATAATATTTGGATTTATAAAAGGAAATGGAAACCTAATATTAACACCATTAGTAGGAGGTGAAACTACTGTCATAGGATCTTTAGGACAAGTATTAATAGCTACACTATTTGCTTATGATGGTTGGATAAATGTTGGAGCTATAGCTGGTGAAATGAAAAGTCCAGAAAAAAATTTACCTCTAGCTATAGTTGGAGGTTTATCAATAGTTATGGCTGTATATATATTGATAAACTTAGCATATTTATGGGTAGCGCCAGCATCAGAACTTGCTACATCAGTAGCTCCAGCTGCACTTGTCGCACAAAAAATATTTGGAAATACAGGTGGAAAATTAATATCCATAGGTATACTAATATCAGTATTTGGTGCTCTAAATGGATATTTACTTACAGCACCTAGGGTACCATATGTACTTTCAAAAGAGGGATTATTACCAGGATCAAAAATATTTTCTAAGTTAAATAAAGGTGGTTCTCCATACAACTCTATTTGGTTAATAGCCGGTCTTGGATGTATATATGCTTTATCTGGACAATTTAACCTGTTAAGTGATCTAACTATATTTATAATATGGTTATTTTATATATTTACTTTCTATGGAGTAGTTAAGCTTAGAAAAGAAAAACCAGATATGGTAAGACCTTATAAGGTTCCATTATACCCAATTGTTCCTATTGTTGCTATACTAGGTGGACTTTTTGTTATAATAAATCAATTAATAACAATGACTTTAGTTTCATTAGGAGGAATAATAGTTACACTTATTGGTTTACTAGTATATTCTTATAAAATTAAATTAAGATAAGTAAAAGGCATCTTTACATTTAGGTGCCTTTTATCTATTTTAAATTAATAAAGCATTTTTAAATAGATAACAACTATCACATATATATTGTTATAATATAGTAAAATATATTTAATAATGTAAGCAATATATGAATAGGAGAAAAATAAATGTTAGGATTATATATACATATTCCATTTTGTGTGAGTAAGTGTAACTACTGTGACTTTAATTCATACAAATTAGATGTAAACTTAAAGAAAAGATACATAGATGATTTAAAAAAGGAAATGGAACTTTATAAGAAAGATATAGAAAAAGAAAATTATGAAAAAGAAATATGTAGTATATTTTTAGGGGGAGGAACTCCAAGCATACTAACATCTAATGAAATTGAAGAAATATTTAATAATATTTATAAGAACTTCAATATAAAAGATAATGCTGAAGTAACTATGGAGTGCAATCCAGGAACATTAACAAGAGAAAAATTAGAAACTATGAAAAAGTGTGGAGTAAACAGATTAAGTATAGGTCTTCAGGCAGTACAAAATAATAAACTAAAGGAAATAGGAAGAATCCATACATATGAAGAGTTTGAGAAAAATTATAAAGAAGCTTTAGATGTTGGTTTTGATAATATAAATGTAGATTTAATGTATGCACTTCCAAATCATAACATTGATGAATGGAAAGAAAGCTTAGAAAAAATTATTTCATTAAACCCATCACATATATCAGCTTATTCACTTATATTAGAAGAGGGCACAAAGTTATATGATATGTATGAAGACAATGAATTTGAACTTATAGATGAAGATACAGATATAAATATGTATAATCACACAATAAATTACCTAAAACAAAATGGGTACAATCAATATGAAATATCAAACTATTCAAAGCCAGGTTTTGAGTGTAAGCATAATATACTATACTGGAAGTGTTATCATTATATAGGGTTAGGTGCAGGGGCATCTGGATATCTAGGAAATATTAGATATAATAATGTAGAAAATCTAGATGAGTATCATCATATGATAGAAAAAAATGAAAAACCTATAAGTAATTTAGAAAATTTAAGTATAGAAGATAAAATACAAGAAAAAATATTTATGGGACTTAGAATGAATGAAGGGATATATTTTGAGGACTTTAAAAAAGAATTTAATATAGAATTCAAAAATAAATATAATAAGCAAATTGAGGATTTGAAAAATAAAGACTTAATAAAAGAAAGTAAAGTAGGTATTAAGCTTACCCAAAAGGGGAGAGAAATATCAAATTCTGTATTTGTTGAATTCATAAATTAATTAGAAAGTGTTGACAAGAATAAAATAAAATGATATATAATATATATAATCTTTTTAGCACTCGAAAGTAGTGAGTGCTAACAGCGAGGAGTGAAGGTGATGGAATTAAATGAAAGAAAATTAAAGATCCTCAAAGCTATAGTTAAAGATTATATAGAAACAGCTGAGGCTGTAGGCTCACGAACTATATCAAAAAAACATGACTTAGGTGTAAGTGCTGCCACTATAAGGAATGAAATGGCTGACCTTGAAGAATTAGGATATTTAATCCAGCCACATACCTCGGCAGGTAGAGTTCCATCTGAGAAAGGATACAAGCTTTATGTAGATTCTCTTATGAGTCAAAGTGAACTTAGTGATGAAGAGAAAATTTTAATAGAGAGTTGTATAAATAAAAATGTTAATGATATAAGAGATTTAATTCATGAGACTTCTAAGCTATTGTCAGAAATTACTAATTATACAACTGTAGCTGTTACTAAAAACTTAGTTAATCAAAGTGTTATAAAACACATACAGTTAGTTAGTATGAGTGATAACAACATTTTATTAATAGTTGTTACAGATAAAGGTGATATAAAAAATGTAAATTTAGCTACTAACACTCATTTAGATCAATCAAAATTAAACATAATTTCTGACAATCTAACTAGAAAATTATCAGGAAAAAGTATAGTTGATTTAGATGAAAAACTTATAGCATTTATAAAATATGAAATAAGTGAACATGCAGTGTTAATAGATGAATTAATAGATGCACTAAATTTTGATGCCAATGATGATACATCAATTTCACTAAGTGGAGCAACTAATATATTCAACTATCCTGAATTTAATGATGTACTTAAGGCCAAGTCATTTTTACATATGCTAGAACATAAGGAAATGATATCTAGTATGGCTAAGTCAAAAGGTATACAGAAGGATAATGTTAATATAATCATTGGTAGTGATAATGATTTTGAGTTAGCGCAAGATTGTAGTATAGTTACAGCAACTTATAATATAAGTAGAGATCTAGTAGGGCGTATAAGTTTTATAGGGCCTACAAGAATGGACTATGCTAAGATTTATACAATTGTTAATTATATGAGTTTGATTTTTAACAAAAAATAGATTAAGGGGTGTAACATATTGCAAGAAAATAATTTAGAAAAAGAAAATGTAAAAGAAGAATTAGAAACTTCAAGTGAAATTGAAGAAACGACTGAGGAAGTTGTAGAAGACAATGTTACAGATATAAATGACAAATTAGAAGAAAATAAATTAAGAGAAGAATTAGAGGCTCTTAATGATAAGCATCAAAGACTTCAAGCAGAATATGCAAACTATAGAAGAAGAACAAATGAAGAAAAAGAAACTATAGGATTATTTGCAAATGAAAAAATACTAAACGATATAATACCTGTTATCGATAGTATGGAAAGAGCTTTAGAAGCTTGTGATGACAAAGAAGGAAGTATGTACCAAGGAATAGACTTAGTATATAAGCAACTTCAAGGAATACTTACAAAGTATGGAGTTGAAGCAATAGAAGCTGAAAATGCAGACTTTGATCCAAATTTACACTTAGCAGTAATGCAAGAAAGTGTTGATGGAGTTGAAGCAAATAAGGTTGTAATGGTACTTCAAAAAGGATACAAACTAGGAAATAAAGTATTAAGACCAAGTATGGTTAAAGTATCTTGCTAGTTTGATATAAATAGCAATAAAGTTTAAGAATTTAGCTAAAATATATCTTATGTTCTAGCAAAATTAGAACTTAGATATTTAAATATATAAAATAAATAATAACTAAATTCTATATAGAATAAAAATCATAAAAAATTATTTAGGAGGAATTTGGTCATGGGAAAAATAATAGGAATTGACTTAGGAACAACAAACTCTTGTGTAGCGGTATTAGAAGGTGGAGAACCACAAATAATAACTAATGCAGAAGGTATGAGAACTACTCCATCAGTAGTAGCATTTACTAAGGACGGAGATAGAATAGTAGGGGAGCCTGCAAAAAGACAAGCTGTTACAAATGCAGATAGAACTATAATATCAATAAAAACTCACATGGGAACAGATTACAAAGTTAATATAGATGGTAAAGATTATACACCACAAGAAATATCAGCTATAATCTTACAAAAATTAAAAGCAGATGCAGAAAGCTACTTAGGGCAACCTGTAACTGAAGCTGTTATAACAGTTCCAGCATACTTCACAGATGCTCAAAGACAAGCAACAAAAGATGCAGGTAGAATAGCAGGACTTGATGTTAAGAGAATAATAAATGAGCCAACTGCTGCTGCACTTGCTTATGGTATGGATAAGTTAGACCAAGATAAAAAAATATTAGTATTTGACTTAGGTGGAGGAACATTTGACGTTTCAGTTCTTGAAATAGGAGATGGAACTTTCGAAGTTTTAGCTACTGCTGGTAACAACAGATTAGGTGGAGATGACTTTGACCAAGTATTAATAGACTACTTAGCTGAAGAATTCAAAAAAGCTGAAGGTGTAGACTTAAGAAATGATAATATGGCTCTTCAAAGATTAAAAGAAGCTGCTGAAAAGGCTAAAAAAGAGTTATCATCAACAATGACAACTAACGTAAACTTACCTTTCATAACAGCTACTGCTGAGGGTCCAAAACACTTAACTATGGATATATCAAGAGCTAAGTTTGATGAGTTAACTGCTCATTTAGTAGAAAAAACTATGGAACCAACAAGAAGAGCATTACAAGATGCAGGTCTTTCAACTTCTGATATAGATGATGTATTATTAGTTGGTGGTTCTACAAGAATACCAGCTGTTCAAGAAGCTGTTAAGAAATTCATAGGAAAAGAACCACACAAAGGATTAAATCCAGACGAATGTGTTGCTGCAGGTGCTGCTATACAAGCAGGTGTATTATCTGGAGATGTTAATGATTTATTACTTCTAGATGTTACTCCATTATCATTAGGTATAGAAACTATGGGTAACGTAATGACTAAAATAATAGAAAGAAATACTACAATACCAACTAAGAAGTCACAAGTATTCTCAACTGCTGCTGATAACCAAACTGCTGTTGATATACATGTTCTTCAAGGTGAAAGAAGTATGTCATATGACAACACTACTTTAGGTAGATTCCAATTAACTGATATACCACCAGCTCCAAGAGGAATACCTCAAATAGAAGTTACTTTCGATATAGATGCTAACGGTATAGTTCACGTTACTGCTAAAGACTTAGGAACTGGAAAAGAGCAAAAAGTTACTATAACTTCTGGAACTAATTTAAGTGAAGAAGAAATAGAAAAGAAAGTTAAAGAAGCTGAAATGAATGCTGAAGCTGATAAGCAAAAGAAAGATAAAATAGAAGCATTAAACCAAGCTGATTCAACTATATACCAAACAGAAAAAACTTTAAATGAATTAGGTGACAAAGTAAGTGCTGAAGATAAGAGCGCTATAGAAGCTGCAATAGCTGAACTTAAGGCAGTTAAAGATAAAGAAGAGTCAACAGGTGAAGAAATAAGAAAAGCTATGGATGAAGTTATGAACAAATTCCATAAAGTTTCTGAAATGATGTATCAACAAGCACAAGCTGAAGCTGGGGCTCAAGGTAGCGAAGCTGGTCAAGGGGCTCAAGACGATAACGTTGTAGATGCTGACTTCACAGAAGTAAATGACGAAAAATAGGTTACGAAAATATATAGTTTAATATATAATAGAAAAGAGTATCTTTTCATAAGTATATAGTCATAGACTAATGCTTAAAAATAATAATAGCTTGTAGTATGATATTCTACAAGCTATTATTTTGTAATAATAAAGGTGGTGACAAATAATGAGTGCTAAGAGAGATTATTATGAGGTGCTTGGTGTAGATAAAAGTGCCGATGCTCAAGCCCTTAAAAAAGCATATAGAAAACTTGCTATGAAGTATCACCCAGATAGAAATCCTGGTGATAAAGAAGCAGAAGAAAAATTCAAGGAAATAAATGAAGCGTACGAAGTATTATCAGATGATAGTAAAAGACAAATGTACGATCAATTCGGACATGATGGTGTAAACGGTCAAGGAGGATTTGGTGGCCAAGGAGGATTTGGTGGTCAAGGATTCGGTGGATTTGAAGATATATTTGGTGACATGTTTGGTGATATATTCGGAGGTGGATTTAGCAGTGGTAGAGCCAGAAGAAGAGGTCCAGAACGTGGAGCAGATATAAAACAAAGTGTTAGTATAAGCTTTGAAGAAGCTGCATTTGGAAAGAAAGTATCTGTAAAGATAAATAGAAGTGAAGAGTGCGAAGAATGCCATGGAAGCGGAGCTAAGCCAGGAACATCTAAGAAAACTTGTCCAACATGTAATGGTACAGGAGAAGTTAGAACTGTTCAAAGAACTCCATTTGGTAACATAGCATCAAGCAGACCTTGTAGTGCTTGTAATGGAGAGGGTGAAGTTATAGAATCACCATGTCCAAAGTGTCACGGTAAGGGATATAATAGAAAAGTTAAGACTATAGAAGTTGATATACCAGCAGGTATAGATGATGGACAAATGATAAAATTATCAGGTCAAGGTGAAGTTGGATCTAAAGGTGGACCAAGAGGAGATTTATATATAATAGTTAATGTTAAACCTCATCCATTATTTACAAGAGAAGGAACTGATATATACTTTGACATGCCAATAACATTTGTTCAAGCAGCATTAGGAGATGAAATAGAAGTTCCAACACTAGATGGAAAAGTTAAGTATACAATACCAGAAGGAACTCAAACTGGAACTGTATTTAGACTAAGAGAAAAAGGTATACCAAGACTTAGAGGTAACTCAAGAGGTGACCAATATGTTAAGGTTATAGTTGATACTCCTAAGAAATTAAATGAAAAGCAAAAAGAAATACTAAGAGAATTTGCTAAAGAATGTGGAGAAGATGTTCACGAAAAGAAAAAGACTTTTGGACAAAAAATAGAAGACATGTTTAAAAGAAAGTAATTTATAAACAAGTAAATATAACAAAAGATAAAAGAGACATAGTTTAAACTATGTCTCTTTTTTTTTAAAATGTACACATTTCATAATATAATTTAAAAAATTATAGAATAAAATTTACTCATTTTTTAATCTTTATAAATATATTCTCTTGTCATACTTATTTCATTATTAACACCTTTGCTCATTAAGATCTGATGTAGGTCTATAACTCCATTATTAAAACAAGCAGCACAAGAAGAAAGGTATAAGTCCCACATTCTTACGAATTCTTCATCAAACATATCCTCTACAACATCTCTTTGTTTATCAAAGTTTTTATACCACTCAACTAAAGTTTTAGTATAATGTCTTCTTAAACTTTCAACATCTAATGTATAAAAATTATATTTAGGAAGTAAGTCTATAATTTCACGTAGTGAAGGAATAACTCCACCTGGGAATATGTATTTTCTAATCCAAGCATCGCCAGGAGATTCAACTAAACCACTTATATAATGTAATAAGAATAACCCTTTAGGTTTTAATACACTATTTACATTTTTAAAGTATAAATCATAGTGTTCACGACCAACATGTTCTAACATACCAACACTTACAATTTTATCAAACATCATACCAGATGTTTCAAGATTTCTATAGTCCATAAGTTTTACTTGTAAATAGTCTTGAAGTCCTTCCTCTACTATTCTTTCATTAAATCTTTTATATTGTTCCTCACTTAGTGTAATACCAGTTCCTTTAATTTTATATTTCTTAGCGGCTTCTATAAGAAGATATCCCCAACCACATCCTATATCTAGTAAAGTTTCACCTTCTGATAGATCTAATTTTTTTAAAATATGATGTATTTTGTTCATTTGAGCTTGGTATAAAGTATCATCATCATTTTCGAAGTAAGCACAAGAATAACTTAAAGTATCGTCTAGCCAAAGGCTATAGAAATCATTTCCTATATCATAGTGAGAACAAACCTCTAATTTTTGATTCTTTTCATTTCCTGCTTTATGGAATAGTTTTGATAATTTTGCAAAGTTAGTATGAAAATGTTCTTTTTGACAGCTAAATAAAGCATCTAAGACTAGTAGTAAATCACCATCAATATCAATATCTTTTTTCATGTATGCTTCCCCTAAAGCCAATGATGTACTATTTAATAAATCTTTTTTACTAATTGGCTTATTAAAGTAAACCTTAAACTTAGGCTCATCTTGCCCAATTAAGAATTCTTCTCCATCCCAAAGTTTTACCTCAAATGTACTTGAGTCAAGTTTTGAAAGAAATTCTTTTATAAATATTTTGTCTATGCTGTTCATAATAATTTTTCACCTCTATAAAAACCATACCCAAAAATTACCATATGAAAACAAAATATTATATAAAAAATAGAAATATATTTAAATACATTCCTATTTTTTTAATTTTATATAGATATTATCGCTAATGTTTGAAGTTGGGTAAATATACCCTGAGAAAGGTCTGAGATAGTTTTTTTATTCATATCCATCTCCTTTAAAGCCAGGAATGTTATGAATGCATTTAATAAAACTTTTTCATAAATATAAAAGTATGTATATTTATCGTTTAAATACTCTTTATTTCTTATAGATTCATTTATAAGATTAAGTTCATCAACTGTAGCATGAGTTACTGCCATAACAGTAGTTGAATCTATATTTTCATCTTTTACTGATTTAAATTTTTGAAGTGAGAAAGTATTTAAATCTACTAAAACTTTATGTATATCTTTAAAATTTTTGTCTTTTAATTCATCCTTAGTTTTTATTAACAAAATATTAGAACGGTTTGTTATATCATCTATTTTTTCTTTATAAAATCCAAGTAGTGAATTTAATTTTATATTGTCTTCTATTTCTTTATTACCATCTTTAAGTTGCAAATTCTTATATTTATCTGATACTTTTTGTATATCTTTAAATAACTTTAATCTCTCAAATCTTTCCATAATAAACCCCCTTAAGTTGTTATTATATATACTATATAGTATAAATCATTGGAAATATATAATAAAGAAAATGTTTTTTTAGATTGTATTTTCAATTGAAAAGGAATTTATTTTTAGAAAAAAATAAATAATTTAAATTTTGGTAAAAAAATTAATAATATAAGATAGAATTAAATTAAGGTAGCATTTATAATATAATTAAGTTAAAAAATTACCATGTTATAATTAGATTTACTAAGGAGGAGAAGCATGTATTTTGTAGGAGTGGATATTGGAGGAACAGGAATACAAGCAGGGATAGTTAATGAAAATGGTGAAATACTTTTTAGAAAAGAGTGTAAGACTAATTCTTTAGATGGATTTGAAAATGTTATGAATGATATAGAATATTTAGTGAGGGGATTACTAAAAGAAAATAATTTAGATATGAGAGATATAAAGTCTATAGGATTTGGTGTACCAGGTTTTATAAATAAACAAGGTATGGCAACTGCTGTAAACTTAGGTTGGAAAGACGTTAATTTTATAGAGTCTTTAAAAAATAAATTTAATGAGATTGATGTATATGCTGAAAACGATGCAACAGTTGCAGCATTAGCAGAAGCTAAATCAGGTAGTATGAAAGGAAAAAATTGTGCTGTTATGTATACACTAGGAACTGGTGTAGGCGGTGGAATAATAATAAACGGTAAAGCATTTTCAGGTGCACATGGTATGGGATCTGAACTAGGACATGTTATAATAGGTGAGAATTACTTTGACTGTAATTGTGGAAATAACGGGTGTTTAGAAACCTTTTGCTCGGCAACAGCCATAATAAAGTATGCACAAAGGCTAATAAATGAAGGAAGAGCAAGTATAATATTAGATATGGCAAATGGTAATGCAGAAGATATAAATGCTAAAATAGTGTTTGATGCTTATAGAGAAAATGATGAAGTGGCAGTAGAAACTATAAATAGATTTAAACTTTACTTATCTAAGGCAATAGCTAATATGGTAAGTACATTAGACCCAGATATAATATCACTAGGTGGAGGAGTGTCAGGAGCTAGTGACATTATACTTCCTGGATTAAAAGAATTAGTAAGAGAGCAGCTTGTATTCAAAAACAATGAATTTGCAGACATAGTATGTGCAAATTTAGGAGCCGATGCGGGTATAATAGGAGCGGCATTTTTAAGTTAAAAATAAACATAACTATCTAAAAATAAATCTTAAGAAAAAATATTCTTAAGATTTATTTTTATGTAAATTTTTAAAGGCAATACTTAGGACATAGTGTTTTTAAATTTTTATTTAGAGCTAACATTAAAATAAAGTGATTATACTTTTATTATAAAAACTTTTGCAAAAGGTTTATATCCCAAAATAAATACATAATTAGTAGATAAAATTTGAACAAATATTAAATTTATATAAGATGTCCTAAAAATGACACAATAACGACATAATTGTTCGTAAATTTCGACAATAAAACAAAATAAATGTGTGTTATAATATCAATAGTTAAATGACAAAATTTGGGGGAATAATATGAAAAAATTGAAAAAAAGTATAGCTATAATATTAAGTTCTATAATGATACTAGGAATAACAGGATGTAGTGGAACAAAAACTGAAAAAACTGAAAGTGATGTAAAGTCATCAAGTAAAACTAATTCACATTATCCAGTTACTATAACAACTCATAATTATAAAAAAGAACCAGTAGAAATAACTTTTGAAAAAGAGCCAGAAAATGTTGTTGCTATATATCAAAACTCAATAGAAACTATGTTAGCATTAGGGTTAGAGGATAAAATAAAATTAGCAGCAGGACTTGATCATGAAGTTAAAGATGAATATAAAAAAGCTTTCTCTAAAATAAATTATTCAGACCAATTTGCGCCAGATAAAGAAACTGTATTAATGGAGCAACCAGACTTTATATTATCTTGGCACTCTTTATTTGATGACAAGAAGTTAGGTGATGTTGATTATTGGCACAAAAATGGTATAAATACATATATGGCTCTAAATAGTGGAGTGGCTGAAGAAAGAACCGTTGAAAATGAAATTACAGATATACTAAACCTAGGAAAAATATTTAATGTAGAAGATAAAGCTGAGAAAATAACTGATGAAATAAATACAAAGATAGGTGAAGCATCTAAAAATGTTAAAGGCCAAAAAGAACAAACAACTTTAATAATAGAGTATATGGATGGTAAGATATATACTTATGGGGCAAAAACTTTAGGTGGAGATATGGTAACTAGATTAGGTGGTAAAGTATTAAATCCTGAAGGTGGAAATATTGGAGAAGAAGATTTAATAAAATTAAATCCAGATTCAATATTTGTCGTTTACATGAACAGAGGAGATGAAAAAGCAGGGCAAGAAGAAGTTGATAAAATACTAAAAAATCCTGCTCTTTCAAGCTTAAAAGCAGTAAAAAATAATAGAGTTAACCCTATACCACTAGGAGATATGTATTGCAGTGGGATAAGGACAATAGATGGAATAAATGTATTTGCAAAAGGATTATATCCAAACTTAAATAAGTAGGAGCAACTTTATGGAGAATAGAATGAATCTATCATCAAGTAAGAAAAAATTATTTAAGGAGACACCTATATATATAGGTGTTTCTGTTGTATTATTAGTATTATTATTTTTATCGATAGGATTTGCTGTAACAATCGGTTCAGTAGATATAAGCATTCGAGAAGTTTACACTATTATAATAAATAAGATATTTAATTTAAGTCAAAATGAAGTAATATCAAATGGCGCAGTTCATGATGTAGTATGGCTTATAAGATTACCAAGAATAGTTCTTGCTATTGCAGTTGGAATAGGTTTATCTGTAGTTGGAATAGTTATGCAAGCTATAGTAAAAAACCCATTAGCAGACCCATATATATTAGGAGTATCATCAGGAGCATCACTAGGTGCAACATTAGCCATAATGTTAGGAGTTGGAAGTGTATTTGGTGGAAACTATATTGGGATTGCAGGGTTTATAGGAGCATTTGCAGTATCTATATCAGTCTTAATTATATCTAATATAGGAGGAAGAGCAAACTCTGTAAAATTATTATTAGCAGGTATGGCACTTAGTTCTGTATGTAGTGCATTTTCTAGTTTTATAATTTATATCACAGATGACGCACAAGGTGTGCAAAAGATAACTTTTTGGCTTATGGGAAGCCTAGCTGGTGCTAAATGGGAACAAATAGTATTTATACTTCCTTCTATATTAATTGGGTTAGTATTTTTCGCTACTCAATCTAGAATTTTAAACTTAATGTTACTTGGGGATGAAGTTGCAGTTACGCTAGGAACTGATCTTCATAAATATAGACATTTATACCTTATTATAACCTCTCTTATGATAGGACTATTAGTTTATTCATCTGGAATGATAGGATTTGTAGGTCTTATTATACCTCATATAGTTAGAATGATATTTGGTACAGATCATAAAAAATTAATTCCAGTAGCTTCTATATTAGGTGCAATATTTTTGATATGGGCAGATGTATTATCAAGAAGTATAATAAAAGGAACGGAAATACCTATAGGAATTCTTATATCTATTATAGGCTCACCTTGTTTTGTTTGGTTAATGATTAGAAAGACTTATGGTTTTGGAGGTAAAAGTTAATGAACATAAAAACAGAAGGTGTAAAACTAAGTATTGGTAACAAAAACATATTAAAAGGAATAGATATAAATGTTGAAAATAAAGAATTTGTTGGAATAATAGGTCCAAATGGGAGTGGAAAATCCACTCTCTTAAAATGTATTTACAGAAATTTAAAGCCATCTAGCGGAGTTATTATGTTAGGTGATGAAAACCTATCAACTATACCTATTAAGGAGAGTGCTAAGAAACTAGCTGTATTATCTCAACATAACTATTATGATTTTGATTTTAAGGTGTATGATATTGTTCTTATGGGAAGATCACCTCATAAAAAGATAATGGAGAGAGATTCTAAAGAGGACTTTGAGATTGTTGATGCTGCTTTAGAAAAAGTAGGTATGACAGATTTTAAGGAAAGAAGTTTTAATACTTTATCAGGAGGAGAACAACAGAGGATAATACTAGCAAGAGCACTTGCTCAACAAACGGATTGTTTAGTATTAGATGAACCTACAAATCATTTAGACATCAAGCATCAATTACAATTAATGAGTATTGTAAAAGGGTTAAATATAGAAGTAATAGCTGCAATACATGATTTAAATATTGCATTAATGTACTGTGATAAAATATATGTTTTAAAGGATGGAGAAATTATAGCATATGGGACTCCTAGTGAGGTTATGACTAAAGAACTTATAAAAGAAGTCTACGAAGTTGATGCTATAATTAACAAGGATGAAAATGGTAAATTAGTGAGTATTTCTTATAATATATATAAGTAGGTAAATAAATAATATATAAATAAAGTAGTAGTTTTAATAGGATTTAAAACTACTACTTTTATATTTGAAGATATTGTTTAATTATTGTACAAAAGTCAAAATATTCGTTCTTTATAGTTTACTTATACTTTAAAAATAACTTAATAGACTTAAATTATAAAATTTATATTAAATATAAAAAATAAATATATTTTACAGGTTTCATTTTAAATAGAAGAAAAAATTGAAAAAAATAATAAAAAATAAGGTGGATATCTTGAAATAACTAGGTTTTATAAATTAATTTACATGGATATCTATAAACTTATTTTAGTATTAAATATTAGTATAAATTAACAGATAAAATAACACTGATATAAGACTTTAAATCATATAATATCGTTAATTTTTTATTAAATATTTTATCATTAGATGATTTTATACATGAATATTTTTTATAAGTTGTTAAGAGTAAATTATTATCAACTAAGAATGGTAAAAGCTAAAAAAGCAAAAGTTACAGCTTAATTTGACTATAAATTTAATATATAAATTTAATGTTTTTAATAAAATTTATATATGAATATAAAAATAAAAAATGAAGCTAATATTGTAACTATTTTTTACTAATTACTAGTAAAAATAATAGTTAGTAAGTATGATTAAAATAGCTATTTAGGCAAAAATTTATGCTTAAATAGCTATTTTTAAAAAAAAATTTTTTAAAATTTTTTAGCAAAATCTAATGTTTAAGAAACGTTGGAACTTCAATAGATTAAGACTGTTACAATTTGTAACTAATTTGTTACCCTTTTTTAATTTTTGCCTAAAATGGTGTTTACAAATCCTAAAAAGTGTATTAAGATTAATAACAAGTTAAGAAAAGTTACAAAAAAGTAACAAACAAAAGAATATGAATTAAAAAATATGAGATAGTTAATAATATATAATTTTACTTATTAGGAGGTTTTTATGAGTTTGAAAAAGAGAATGAATAAATCAACGATATTGGCATTAGGGTTAGTAATAGGTGGGATGTACGCATCAGCTGGGAATATATATGCAGATAACAAAGTGGAAGTAAATTCAGATAAAAAACAAGAAATGAAAATAGAAAACAATGAAATAGTAGTTGCAGATATATTAAATATAAGAAAAGGACCATCTGAAGATGAAGACAAAATAGGTGCTTTAAAAGAAGGTTCTGTCGTAGAAGTATTAGAAACTAAAGATGGATGGGATAAGATAAAACTTTCTGATGGAAAAGAAGGTTGGGTAAGTGGTGAATTTACAGTTAAAGAAAAAGCTAAGGTAAATGTAGATGAATTAAACTTAAGAAAAGGACCATCTACAGATGAAGAAAAGTTAGAAACATTAAAGAATAATACTGTTGTTGAAGTGTTAAAAACAGCAGAGATTAAAGATGAAAATAAAGATACAAAAGAAGTATGGCACCAAGTTAAGTTAGTAGAAGATGAAGCTACAAAATCAGAAAAAGAAGCTTCAAATGATGATAAAAAAGAAGAAAAAACTGGTTGGGTTTCTGCTGAATATGTATTAACAGAATCTCAAGAAAGAAAGCAAAAAGAAGAAGAGGCTAAAAGACAACAAGAATTAGCTCAAATGCAACAATTAGAAAGAGTAGAAAAAGTAAATAATGTAGTATCAAATACTACGTCAGATAGTCCAAAGACTTCAGCAAGTAAATCTAATGTAGTTGAGAAAAAAGAGCCAGTTAAGGAAGAGAAAGCTACATCAAACACTAAAGGGCGTAAACTTACTGTAAATGCAAGTGCTTATTCAGGACATAGCATAACAGCTACAGGAACTACTCCTAAGTGGGGAACAATAGCAGTAGATCCATCTGTTATACCTTATGGAACTAAAGTTTATATACCTATGTTTGACAAAGTATTCGTTGCAGAAGACTGTGGTGGAGCTATAAAAGGTAATAAGATAGATATATTCATGGGTAGTGAGCAACAATGTACAAACTTTGGTAGACAAAATATAGAAATACAAATATTAGGATAAATATAAATTGAAAAAGCCAAGATTAAATTAATTTAATCTTGGCTTTTGTTTAAATAAAATTTTATAAGTAATTATATATAGACGAGATATAGTAAATCTATTATAGAATGAAAAAATAAGGAGGTACTATATTGATTATCCAATGTTTTGTTATCAATGTGAACAAACATCAGGAAGTAAGGGATGTACTAAAGTTGGAGTATGTGGAAAGACTTCAGAAATAGCAGCACTTCAAGACGTCCTAATGTGCTTCAATACTTAGTAGATACATTTAATATAAGACATATAAGTACGCCAGATAATGACTTAGCAACATTTTTAGGTGTTTTGAAAAAAATAGAAATATAATATATGATTAAACTTAAACAAAAGCCTTCTTTTAAAATATTAAAAAAGAAGGCTTTTATTTTTATTTAGGAAGGTTATATTAGTTATTTGTTTTATTAATTAATGCAAAAATGTATATCCTACTAATTATATATTAGATAAAAGTAGTTTATAAATTAAAAATATAGTAATATAAAGATGACAATATTTTTTTACATATAAAGATTTTAATTTTATAAATCTCTATTGATATTTATTTTAATTTAAATATAGAAACATAGGGGGAGTAAATATGAGCTTTACGTTAGCCATTTGCGATGATGATGTATTAAATATAGGAATATTAGAAAAGCATATAGATAAAATTTTAAAAGATGAGAGTATAGAATATAATTTGCTTAAATACTCTTGTAAAGAAGAATTATTAAATGACTATCCTAAAAATTTAGATATATTATTTTTAGACATTAAAATTAACGGAATAAGCAGCACGGATATTGCCAGAAAAATAAGAGAAATTGATAAGAATGTAGAGGTAATGTTTACTACGCCAGCAGATTATATTTTTGAAACAAGAGCTTATAGATGCTTAGCTAAGCCTTTAAAGTATGAGGAAATAAGACTTCAGCTTAGAAAGTCTATAAAAGAATATTTAGAAAAACATAGTATAATATCCATACAATCTAGGAAAAAAACTTTAGTATTGCCAGTTAGAGATATACTTTATGCTGAGGTTAGGAAAAAAGAAGTTACAATATATACAGAAGAAAAAACTTATACTATCGAAGCTAGTATGAGAAGATTAGAAGGAAAAGTTTTAGGTTATAACTTTTACAGATGTCATCATAGTTATTTAGTAAATTTAAAGAAAATCCAAGAACTAAGGGAAAAATCTATAATTATAGGAGGATTTGAAATACCTATAAGTAGATCTAAGAATAAAGAACTTAAGATAAGATTAGATAATTTATTTGGAAATTGTTCATGCTAAATAGTATTTGATGAACATGTCTATAGGTAAATTTATTATTAATATATAAATCTAAATTATACTTTAAAATTGCTATTTACATAAAATTATTGAAAATGAAAAGGAAATAAATTGATTTTGATTTTGATTAGGATTATCATATATTTGGTGGGATCTATATGTAAACAACATCGAGATGATTATAAAAAGTATAGATATATTATTTATATTATATAAATTTAGATATTTAATGAAAAATAAAAAAACTTTGAATTAAATAAATAATTATGTGTGTAGAGTTGGGGGAAAATAAATTTTTTAATAATACATATAAGGTAGATTAATAATATCAAAAAAATGCTAATAAATATTAAAGTGTGGGAGAGTATTTTATGAATCTAGCAATTTTGTTTGTAATTTATATGGGGTGTTTTATAATGTGTTTATATATGAGTAATAAATATCAATAAATAAGGGGCAGTATATTATAGTTAAATGTCATAGTAGTTAAAAGGGAATAGATAAAATTATATTATTAGAAAGTTTTAAAAAAAGCAAATAAATTAAGTTAAATACCACTTCAGAGGAATTTTTTTGAAGTGGTATTTTAATTTTAACATATAAAAGGATTAAAAAATATAGTATAATAATTAAAAATAAGAAATCTAATGTAAAAAATTACGAGGAATTAGAATGGATAGCAACAACACAAGCATGAGTGTATTTAATGTTAAATCAATGTTAAAGCGAATGAAGGGGATATTGTTAATAACATTAATAAGTATAATATTTATAACCAAAGTAGAAATGAACCTGTATGAAGAATCTAAAAGAAGTATAAGAGAGTTTAATAGGCAGGTTTCGAATAAAGTATCTATAGATATATACAATGGAATGGAGAAATTAGATTATATAAATAAATATATAAACGAAGATATGAAAAAATACAAAGATAAGTATAATGAAGACATATTTTTAAAAAATATAAATAGAATTAGTAGTGGAAGTTTATTTAAGTACATAGGCATAGTGGGTATGGATGGGTACATAAATATAGGTGATAATGATAAAAAGGTATATGTAGGGGATAGAGAGTATTTTAAAAAAGCCATATCTGGGGGTAACCATGTAAGTAAACTTATAGAAAATAGATTAGAATATGAACTAGATACAGTATATTCAAGACCATTAATTATAAATGGAAAAATCAAAGGAGCAATTGTAGGGATTGAACCTAAGGAGATATTAGATAAAAATTTAGTAAATAATACATTTTCAGATAAAGTAAAGGTATATATTGTTACTTCTAATGGGAACATAGTGTTAGGGTCTAAAGAAAATTTAGGCATGTATAGAGATATAATATTAAAATTAATCAATGAAAAAGGAAATAATGGTATAGATAGTTTTGATGAACATGGGGAAAAAAATGTAATTGCTTATAATAAGGTAAAAAACAGTAACAATTGGTATGCTATATCTATAGTTCCTATAGCAAAAGTATTTACAGGAACACATAGTACAATAAAATTATCTTTATTTACAATTATATTGTCATTATTCTTATACGTAATTATTGGTACTTATGAAGATATAAAAAATAAAAAAGAATTAGAAGAAGCTAGTTATGTAGATTCCTTAACTAATCTTAGAAATTTGTTAAAGTTTAAATTAGATGCAAAAAAGATAATATTAAATAGGGCTAAGGATTATGTTTGTGTAATAGTGGCATTTGATATAAAGAATTTCAAAGCTATAAATGAATTATTTGGCTATGATAAGGGAGATAAGGTATTGAAGATGATAGCTGATAATATAAGAAGTATAGAGTTTGAAAATATTAGTGCAAGAATAGGGGAAGATATATTCACACTATTATTCAAAATAGAGGACGATGAAGACTTTGAAAAAAAAATCGAGTATATAAATAAGCATGTTACAAAGCAACGTTATATTAATAAAAAATTAGAATTAAATACCCATATAGGTGTATTTAAGATGAAAAAGGAATGTATTGAAATTGATAAGGCTTTAGATAATGCAAATAAGTCTAGGATAGAATCAAAAAAAGTAGGAGATAAATTATACTATTTATATAATGATGAACTAGAGTATAAGATACAACAAAAGCTGATAGTAGAAAGGGATTTAAAAAGATCTTTAAAAAATGAAGAATTTGAAATATTATATCAACCTAAGGTAGATATTAATAGTGAAAAGATAGTATCTGCAGAAGCTTTAATAAGGTGGAAACATAAAGATGTAGGATATATATCACCAAATATATTTATACCAATAGCTGAGAAAAATGGAGATATAAATCTTATAGGAAGATGGGTTATAAAAGAAGTTTGCAAAGAAATAAAAAAATGCGAAGTAAATAAAGATAATATAGTTCCTATTGCTATAAATTTATCGAGGGTAGAGCTTTATCAAAATAATCTAATAGATTATATAAGAAATACTATGAAGAGATATGATATTTCACCAGAATACTTAGAATTTGAGATAACAGAAACTGCAGCCTTAAATGATATTGATTATATTAATAATAGAATAAGAGATATAAAAAGCCTAGGTATCAAGGTTTCTATGGATGATTTTGGAACAGGTTCTTCAAATCTAAGCAATTTAAAGAGACTTGATATAGATGTTTTAAAGATAGATAGGACTTTATCAATTGATATAGAAGAAGATGAAAAGACTAAGAGTTTATTAAAGGCTATTATTAATTTAGCCAAGGAGTATAACATCGATGTAGTTTGTGAAGGAATAGAAAGTAGAGAGCAAGTAGATATACTTAGGGAGTTTAGATGTGACATGGTACAAGGGTATGTTTATTATAGGCCATTAGATATATGTAAATTAAAAAAAATTTTAAAAGGAAATAAATAGCTATTTATATAAAAGAGTATTAATATATTGATACTCTTTTATTTTTTATGACAAAGATAGTAGGCTCTTTTAGTTAAACACTTAGTGTTGCCAATTTGAACCAAAAAGAATGTATAATATTATTTAGATAGCTATTAAATAATAAAGGAGGTAAGTATGAAGCACGAGTGGAGAAAAAAAGAAAAGGAATATTACATACCAAAGCAAAAACCGCAGTTAATAGAAATACCAGAGTTTAAATTTTTTACTATAAAGGGGCGAAGTAATCCAAATAGTGAGGAATTTAGTGAAGCTATAGGAGTGTTATATTAATTAGCTTATACAGTTAGAATGATGCATAAAAGTGATAATATACCAGAAGGATATTTTGAATATACAGTATATCCTCTAGAAGGATTATGGGATTTAAAAGAAAATGGAAGAGGGCTAGAATATTTAGATAAAAATGAGCTAATATATACACTAATGATTAGACAACCTAGCTTTGTAAATGATGAAGTATTTAATAGAGCCATGGAAAAAGTAAAAAGGTAAAAGCCACATAGATTATTAGATAAGGTGAAATTTGAAAGTATTAAAGATAGTTTATCTGTACAAATGTTACATATTGGATTTTATGATGATGAGCCTATAACTTTTGAAATCATGCAAAAGTTTTGTGATGAAAATAATTTAAGATTAAGGACTAAAGTTCATAGAGAAATATATTTATCAGATTTTAGAAAGACTGAACCTGAAAAGTTAAAAACAGTGCTTAGATACAAAGTAGAGAGAATATAAAATACATATTTAAAAATAAAAAATAATTTAATAATATAAAATATAGGCATTTAGTTTAAAGCTAGATGCTTTTTGATTGCAATTAAATTACAAATTTAAGTTTAAAAAATTTTAAAATAAAATGAACCGTTTGTTCTATTAAAACATCTAATTAGTGTAAAGCAAAGAAATAGCGCTATAATTTGCAAGGAAAGGTAGGAAGTATATTGAATAAAAGTACATTTATAGAGAAAGTTCTTGAAGCTGAACATACTTTATATCATGTTTCTAAGTCAATCTTGATTTATGACCAAGATTGTGAGGATGCAGTTCAAGGAGCAATTTTAAAAGCTTATGATAAATTGAATACATTAAAAGAAGAGAAGTATTTTAAAACTTGGTTAATTAGAATACTTATAAATGAATGCTATAGTTTAAAACGTAGAGCAAGTAAAGTAGTACCTTATGAAGAATGCATTGAAGTTTACAATGATGATAAAAAAGACTATAGTGAACTATATTTGGCTATTTGTAAATTACCTCCACGAATTCGTATTACAATAGTTCTTTACTATATAGAAGGGTATTGCGTGGATGAAATTAAAGAAATTTTAAAAATACCTTCAGGAACTGTAAAAAGTAGATTATCAAAAGGAAGAAAGCTATTAAAAATAAAGTTAAAAAATATGGAGGTAATTTATGAATAAAAAAAATTTAAATAATATTTTTTTAGATACACCACAAAGTTTTAAAAATATGGTAAGAGATACTTTAGATAACTTACCAGAAAAAAGGGGGAATAGTGAAATGGAAGATAGAAAAGTGTATAAGAAGGTATCGGCTAAAAAAAGGATTATAGCCGCTTTAGTGGCAACTATGGCATTAGGGACAACTGTATTTGCAGCAGGGAAAATGCTTTCTATAGTTGGACACTCTAGTAATATACCAATTTATACTGATATGCCAACAGATAAAGAAGTAAAAGAAGATTTTGGTTTTGAACCGAAGTTAGTAGATAAATTTAGTAATGGATATGTATTTGAAAATGGATACACTACAAATTATGAAGGTATCGATGAGGAAGGAAGTTCACTTGAGAAGTCAAAAACAATAGATTTTGTTTATAAAAATGGCAAGGATAAAATAAATCTTTCAATGCAAGAAGGAATATTAGGTGAAAAATCCAATAGAGAAACAGTGGTTGATACTTATAAAGGTATAGAGATATATTATAATGTATATAAAAATAAGCTTGTACCAGGTGATTATGAAATGACAGAACAAGATAAAAAAGATGAGTTATCTGGTAAATATGTGTTTAGCTATGGATCTAAAGAAATAGAGGTAAGTGAGGTTAAATATTTAAATTGGAAGCAAAATGGTATTTACTATAATTTCCTAGTTAGAGATGGCAATTTATCACAAGATGAATTAGTTAAAATGGCACATGAAGTTATAGATACTAAGTAGAGTTTAAGTTATAATTAAATATGATAATTTATACCTACAATATAATTATATTGTAGGTATAAGACGTTTAATATAAAACTAGGGGGAAATTAAATGCGCAAGAAAATAATTAATACTCTATTTATTATGGGATTTATTTTCTATTTATTGTTTATTTTGTGGAATATTTTGTTTAAATATGTATCTCCATTAGAGATATTCAGTAATGATAGGTTTTTTTCACAGACACTTAATATAATTCCATTTAATGATATATTTAAGGGTAAATTTAATAAAATGGATATATATGGGAATATAATTTTATTTATACCATTTGGGATATATATAAATATGATAATAAAGGATGTAAGGATATCTAAAAGTATATGTATAATAGTTATAATAAGTTTTATATTTGAAATTAGTCAATATATATTAGGTATAGGTGCTAGTGATATAACTGATATTATAACAAATACGATTGGTGGGATTATTGGAATAGGTATTTATACTATCATTAAAAGTATATTTAAATATGATAATAAAGTAAAAAGCTTTATAACTATCTGTAGTACTATAATTATGTTGATTGTATCTATTATATTAATAGGGATATTTATGTACAATTAGATTATAGTAAAAAATATAATAAGTAAATCTAAGTGTTTAAATATAATATTTAAAGATATAGGTTGTATAGTCTGCTATGACTAAGATGCTTATATCTTTTTTATTTACTATATTTATTAAGCTAATAAAATCTTATTTGATTTAAGAGTAAGTTTAAAAGCTAAAGAAAATTATTGAAGTATTCTCTTAGTATTATATATAATATATATTAAGAAATATAGTTAGAATTATAATGATTAATTTGGGTATAAATTATTATAAAAAGTGAGAATATTAAATAACTTACAGATTCTTACTCAAAATAGGGATATTCATATCAAATTTTAAATAAATAGGAGAAATTAAAATGAGACCAACATATGAACAAGAAGTTAAAGCATTAGAAGAACATTTAAAAGGCTTATCTAAGGAAAAATTAGAAGAATTAGTTTATTTAGTTGACGAAAATACAGATGATAGAATGTGTATAGGTGGAGTTAATTTTTTTAAGGTTGATATTATAAGGATAGTGGAAGCACTTGAAACTAATACAGAATTGTAGGATAGTGTAAAAATGGGAGTGATTTAAAACTTCCTTTTTTATTTGTATTAAAAAATTTTAACTTGGAAAAGAGAGTATATAAGGACATTAAACTTAAAATGATATCATAAGCAATAAAATTTATTTTTATAGAAATTATGAAAAAGGACTATATCTAAGTAGTTATAGCCCTATATAAAATTTAATTAACCACTTAAATTAAATTTTAAGAATATACAATTATACTTCTAAATTCGTTTTATTGCTGATTAGTACAACCATTATTCAGCGATAATTATATTATGTTCTTGAGCTCTAAATTTTTCTACCAATTCTATATCAATGTTAGAATCAGTAATGATACAATCTATACTTTCAAGAGGGCAGACTGTTATAAGTGACACTTCATTAAATTTAGTACTATCAGATAAAACCACAACTTCTTTTGAACAATCTTTCATTTTATTATGTATAACAACTTCATCCATTCTTTGGTCTGTTATACCATTTTCTAAGGAAACGCCACATGTTGTTAAAAACATCATATCCAGATTTATTTTATCCAGTATAAGGGTAGCGAAATCAGAAACAAATGAATTTTCATCAGGGGTAAGTACTCCCCCTGTCGCAATTACAGTGAATCCTTTTTTATCAACTAGCTCATAAGCATTTATTAAAGAATTAGTAACTATTGTAAGGTTATTAAATTTTTTCTTTAGAACCTTAGCAAGCTCATAAGAGGTAGTCCCAGAATCTAGTCCAATTGATTGACCTTCTTTGACTAATTCAGCAGCTTTAAGGGCTATAGATTGTTTCATATCAGAATTTTGTGATTGACGAACTTTAAATGATATATATACATCATCATCATTATCATCAGGTTTTACATCAGATTTAGGAATAGCTCCTCCATGAACTCTATCTAAGTATCCTGCCTCATCAAGATATTTAAGATCTTTTCTTATAGTTTCAGAAGAGGCATTTAATTCTTTTTTTAAATCAGATGTTTTTACTATACCATCAAATTTTAGCTTATCTAAAATTATGGCATATCTTTCTTCAGCTATTATAAATACCACCTCCAGAATAAATTTAAAAATATTGACATCAAAAAATGTTGATTTAATTGGATAAAAACAATTTTAGATTGTATATTTTTGGTATTAATTATAAATTATATATCAAAAATTTATAAAAATCCACTTATTATAGAAAAAAGTAATGGAAAAAGGATAAAAAGCTATAAAAAACAATATAAAAAGCTATAAAAAACAATTTAAAACAAAAAAAAACAATAAAAAACTTGTATTTACAAAAAAAACCAATTATAATTATAACCGTAACAAGAAAAGGGTAAATATATTTAACCTTGAAAACGATTTTATAAAATTAATCATGGAGGTTTAAGATGAACGAAAAAGAATTACAAATAAAAACAAAGTATGCTTGTAATAGGTGGTTTACATTTGCAATTCTTGTACTAGGTGCAGGAACTATATTTAAGCTTAGTTCACTTAAAGATGCATTTTACATACCTATGCAACAATATATGGGATTAAATCATACTCAAATAGGTATGGCCTTATCTACATATGGGATGGTACAAACGGTTGGATTAATATTCTCAATTTATTTAGCAGATAGATTTTCTAAGAAATATATGATATCTTTCTCATTGATAGGAGTAGGACTTGTAGGTATTTATTTATCAACATTTCCTCCGTATGCAGGATTTTTAGCAGCATTTGCCGTACTTGCTATATTCGGAGAGGTTATTTATTGGCCAGTACTTTTAAAAGCAGTTAGACTTATAGCTACTGAAAAAGAGCAAGGTAGAATATTTGGTTTTTTAGAAGCTGGACGTGGTATAGTTGATACAATAGTAGCATTTTCAGCTTTAGCTATATTCTCAGCAATGGGTGAAAGTGCACAAGGTCTTAAAGCTGGTATACTGTTTTTTTCAGCTGTTGTTATAGTAGTTGGGATAATATCGTTTTTTACAGTTCCACATGATGAAATAAAGGAAGTAAATGAATCAGGCGAAAAAATTGGTAAAAATGCAGCTGCATTCCAAGGCATGATTAATGCTATAAAGATGAAAGAAATATGGGTTGTTGCATTTACAATATTCTCTGTATATTGTGTATATTGTGGCCTTACATACTTTATACCATTTTTAAGTGATGTATATGCTATGCCAGCAACATTAGTAGGGGCATATGGTATAATAAACCAATATGGACTAAAGATGGTAGGAGGGCCAGTGGGAGGATTCCTAGCAGATAAAGTTACTAAATCTACAACTAAATATATAAGAGCAGCATTTGTTGTAGCAGCAATAGCTATGACAATAATAATATTTTTACCTCATGAATCAATGAGTATATATACTGGTATGAGCTTAACACTAGGATTTGGAGCTATAATATTCACAATGAGGGCAGTATTTTTTGCTCCGATGGATGAAATAAAAGTACCAAAAGAAATAAGTGGTGCAGCAATGTCTATAGGATCTCTTGTAGGGTACTTCCCATCAACATTTGCATACACTCTTTATGGAAGTATGTTAGATAAAAGTCCAGGATTATCAGGATATAAAATGGTATTTATGACAATGGTAGGATTCTCAATTTTAGGATTTTTTATAAGTTCTTACTTAGTTAGAGTTATAAAACGTAAGCAAGCAGAAGATGCAAGATAAGTATAAGAGATATGTTAAATAAAAAATTAAAAAATTTTCTATAACCTGTGGATATATACATAGGTTATAGAAGTAATTATATATAAAATCATAGAACATATATTATTTAAAATAGGAGAAAAATAATATGAAAAATATAAATATAAATGGTTTTAAGAGAAATGGAGAATGGTTTAAAGGAAATTTACATAGTCATACTACAGTTTCAGATGGAAAATTAACTCCACAGGAATCAGTGAATCTGTATAAAGGAAATGGATATGATTTTATGTGCTTAAGTGAGCATGATATATACACAGATTTTAGAGGAGAATTAAATAGTGAAGGATTTATAATATTACCTGGGATAGAATGCTCAAGTGTATTATATGATGAGGATAATCAAAGAAAAAAAATACATCATTTGCATGGATTATTGGGAACTACAGAAATGCAAGAAAAGGCTAAGGGTAAGCTTTTCAAACATATGGAAATTTTAGAACCTCTAGTATGGGAAGGTGCTAAAACCGCTCAAGACATAGCTAATCTTATGGAAGCTAAGGGGTGTATATCAACTTATAATCACCCTTTATGGTCAAGAGTAGACCAAGTAGATTTTATAGATACAAAAGGAATCTTTGCTTTAGAAATATATAATCATGGTACAGTATTAGAAAGTAATACAGGATATGATACAACTCATTGGGATACTATGTTGAGAAAAGGAAATAAAGTATTTGCATTTGCATCAGATGATAATCATAATGAAGATTTCTTACCGGATTCATTTGGAGGATGGGTAATGGTTAAAGCTGAATCTCTAGAACATGATAATATAATAAATGCATTAATAAATGGAGATTACTATTCTTCATCAGGTCCTCAAATATATGATTTTGGTATAAAAGATGGAGTTGCATATGTAGAATGTTCTCCTGTAAATCATGTCAACTTTATGTCTGGAAATGCTATAAATGGTGGTTTTTCATATTGGGGAGAGCCTAAAGAAGATAGTATTACAAGAGCAGAGTTTGAGCTAAGAGGAAATGAAACATATATAAGAATAGAATGTGTTGATAAATATGGTAAAATAGCATGGAGCAATCCTATATTTATAGATGATATAAAGTCAAAATAAATGTATTGACATTGAGAGGGAGAAGTATGGAAAATTTGGAACTTTTTTTGAGACAGCTTGCAAGTATCTTATGGGGAAATTGGTTATTATTTACCCTTTTAGCAGTAGGTTTATTATATTCCTTTGCAACAGGATTTGTTCAATTTAAAAAATTTCGGTATATAATAAACCAGACAATAATAAATCCTATGAAGCAAAATTTTAAAGGAGATAAATCAAGTTCTGAGGGGTCTATAACGTCATTTCAAGCAATGTGCACAGCTTTAGCAAGTTGCGTAGGTAGTGGAAATATTATAGGTGTTTCTACTGCACTTGCATCTGGGGGAATAGGTGCAATTTTTTGGATGTGGGTAGCTGCATTTTTAGGAATGGCAACTAAGTTTGGGGAAATTATTTTAGGTATTTTATATAGAGAAAAAAATAATAAAGGTGAATATATAGGCGGACCTATGTATTATATTTCTAAAGGGTTAAATCTACCTATATTAGGAAGTATAACTGCTATACTTATGACTGTTCAAATAATAGGTGGTAATCTTATACAATCTAATACTATATCTAGTGTGATGAAGAATACATTTAGCGTATCTCCATTGATAACTGGTATATTATTAGTTACTATAGTTTTTACCATAGTTTATGGTGGACTTAAAAGATTAGCAACTGTTACTCAAAAAATTGTTCCTATAATGGCTATATTCTACATATTGTTTGGCTCATTTTTAATATTAGTTAATATAGATAAAGTTCCAGGTGTATTAGAGGATATAATTAAAAGTGCATTTACATTTGAAGCTGGTGTAGGTGGTATGGCAGGTCATACTATCAAAGAAGCTATGAGATTTGGTGTAGCCAGAGGATTATACTCAAACGAAGCAGGGGAGGGTTCTGCTCCAGTAATTCATTCGGCAGCAAATGTAAAACATCCTGTAGAACAAGCTATATTTGGTGTTACTGAAGTATTTATAGATACAATTGTAATATGTACCATAACAGGATTGATTTTAGGATGTACAGGTGTATTAAATAGTGGTGAACATCCATCTATTTTAGTAATAAATGCGTTTAAAACAATACATCCATTAATGGGGTATATTGTATCTTTAAGTTTAATTTTATTCTCATTAACTTCTCTTATGAGTCAGTGGTATTTTGGATATGTAGGGCTAAATTATGTACTGGGAGAAACTGTAGCAGTTAATTTCAAATATGTTTTTCCTATATTTAGTATTATTGGAGCATTAGTTAGTATGGATATAGTATGGCTGATACAGGATTGTGCTCTTGGGCTTCTTATAATACCAAATCTTTTAGCATTGATTGTATTAGTTCCAAAAGTAAAAAAAGCCACTAATGAATATTTTGCATAGTATTAACTTAGTAAATTAAATAATATAAGTAAACTTTAATTTTGTGGTAAAAAATAAAATAGTTAAAAATTTAAGCGATTTCAGTATAAATTTAAAGAATGCTATACTAAATTAATAAGTAATAAAAAAGGATAGACTTATTTTGTCTATCCTTTTTTATTACTTTTGCTTTTGTAATAAATCCTTAATATCTCTAAGTAGCAAAACTTCCTCAGATATTTGAGGAGCATTTTCCTCTTTAGTTGCAGCCTCTTCTTTTTTTCTAGTAAACTTTAACTTGTTTATAGCTTTAACAAATATAAAAATACAAAATGCTACTATTAAAAAATCAACTGAAGTCTGTAAAAAATTACCTACATTCAAAGTAACGGCAGGAATAAATCCTATAGATTCTTTTAATACTATCTTATACTCTGAAAAGTTTATTCCACCAGTAGCCATTCCTACTATTGGCATTATAATATCATTGACTAAAGAAGTGACTATTTTAGAAAACGCACCTCCGATAACAACACCTACTGCTAAATCTATTATATTTCCTTTAACAGCAAATTCTTTAAACTCATTTAAAAATTTATTCATAATATGACTCCTTATCGAATTATTGATTATACATATTACTATATAATAATAAAACTTACAAGGGGTGAAAAATTAAAATGAAAATCTAAATATAATTATTATAAAATTATAACTATATTTAAGTATACTTTGGCTATGAATTATCCAAAATTAGGATTCTTAGAAAAATAGTGAGGATTACAACTTATTGTAGAAAACTTTTATACTAATTAATAATTAAAAATCATATACTCAATTAGGACATATATATAATAGAGGTGGTATTATATGAAAAATATATTAGTTAGTAAAATTAAAATAACATTAAATCTATTAATTTTAATAATTTCTTTATTATTAGTGGGGTGTTCTAAGGCTGAAGAAAAACCTAGAGAAAAAACAAGTACTAAGTCAAATGTATCGGTAGAAGTCATGGAGGCAGCTAAAAAAGAAGATAAAGAATCAGCTAGAAAAACAGGTAAAGATTTGAAAATAACTAAAGACAGTAATGAATTAAAAGAAAAGACATTATTTATAGAAAAATCTTATGATACTTCTAAAGAAGGTATAGATGAGTTAAAATCAAAATCTAAAAGCAGTAAAATATACACAAATACGCAAATAGAAGGAAATGTATTATTATTACTTGAAACTGACGGAGCCATAAAAAATATACGAGTACATGAGTTAGGTGAAGAATTTATGGATGTAGGAGTTGATATAGATGCATACTTAGAAAAATATAGTGAACTTAATTATATAGAACTTGAGGATGTAATATTAGATAAAAATAATTCAATAATAATAAGACTACATGAACCAGAAACTATACCAAACTATTGCATAACTTGGACTGATGAATTAGGTAATAAAGGGTACTATGTAGTAGCTTATGGATTTAATAAAGATGGAACAGAGATAGAAAGAGAAACAGTAAAAATAAATGTAGATAATAGTAAAAATGAAGATTTAAAACCTACTGAAAATATGACAAATAAACTATCAGAAGAAGAGGCTATTTATCTAGTTAAAGATAAATTAATAGGAGAAGGGTTGAATGCAAAAATTAAAGTAGATCATATAGAAGGTAATAATTATGTTATACAAGTTTATGAACTTGTTGAAATAGAGGGAGAGGGTTCACATATAGCTACTCTAGGATGGTATAATGTAGATATGTATACTGGGGAAATTACAAATTTATTTTAATATATCATTTATAAATTTACTTGTAAATATAAGTAAATATCTTATGGAAAATTTGAGAGTATATTTATATAGTAGATGAATATAAAAATGTTCAAATTACCTTTAAAAATATGACTATTGAGGAGATAAGTCTAGAAATACAGAGGGAGGTGGACATGAACTTGCTATTTGCAAGAGCTCTGTATAACTTCAAGGGGGGAAGTTTAATCTATTTTGACATGTAATATCTGTATTATTTTTTAGTGAAATTATGTAACTAAATATGGGATATATTATCTTATAATGAATATTTGGTCCATGGAACAATTAAGCAAATATTAAAAATATATTAAAAAAGGAGCGAATCTCGATTTGAGATACCTCCTTTTTTAATTATATTTTAATGAAGATTTTTTATTATCCAAATTTAATCTATTTCTAAAATAAGGTAATTGGGATAAATGGCTCAAGAGATAATTTGCAGAAAGTCCTATAAATATACCTGTAATAATACCTATTGTAGACAATACTGGAAGATATAGAAATACTCCAAAATTATTTAAAATAAGAGATGCTGCAAGTAATTGGCCTACATTATGAAATACAGCAGCACAAGAACTAACACCTATTACAGAAACATGTTTACCACCTAATTTTTTAGTAATTATAGTGGCAATAAAACTAAATATACCACCAGTAGCACTGTACAACAGTGTAGACATATTACCACCAAAGATTGCAGCTAAAAATACTCTTAATATAAGTATAATAAAAGAATCTTTATAATTATCTAATGTATAGATTGATATTATTATAATCAAGTTTGCAAGTCCAAGTTTAGCACCAGGAGTTACAAATGGAATTGGCATCATTCGTTCAATCAAGGATAGTATTAACGCCATTGACACGAGTAATGACATATAAATCATTTTAGAAGTTTTGTTTAATTTCATAATTAGTGTGATAGTATCATATCATCAGATGAACTATCTTTTTCAGCTCCTTTAATTTCAATTATTAATTCATTTGGTAGGCAAATAATATTTTCACCTACATTAGATATTTCACCTTGCTTTATGCAAAGCTCATCTTTGCAATTTGCTTTTATAATTTTTATTTTATTATCTTTTACTAATACATCATTAGTACCATGTTTAGATTTTATAGTAAAGGTTTTCTCATCTTTAAAAGAAGATAAAGGTATATTATCATAAAATTTACCATTAACTTTTATACTAACATAAGTTGAATTAAAATTTTTAGAAAGGGATTTTGAGAAAATTATACTCGGTACAAAAGATAAAATAAGTAATGATACAATAATAATAATATCAAGCTTTTTTAAACTTTTCATAAATGATTTCTCCTTTAGGTTATTCAAAAATATTAAATCTTCATATAATTGAATTTTAAAGGATATAAAATATAAATGGCAATCTAAAAAATATATTTTATAAAAAAATATTAATATGTTTACTAAATTAGAGTGTATAATCCCATTATAAATGGAATGTTCTTCAACTGAAGAAAAAATTTAAAACTCAAAGAGCAAAAAAACTACAAATTAAGTAAAAAGAAAAACTATTAATATATATAATTATTTTTATAACTAAATAATTGTTTAAATATTGACTTTACAATCAAATAATGATAAATCTATATATAAAAGAATGTACTTATGTATCATAAAAATAAAAAAGGGTAAGTATTTTAATTATTGTGTATACAGAATATAGTTATAATTAGAGATTATAGGGATAGCAAATATTATTATATAAGGGGAAATTAAATATGGGCAGAAAAATGATTGTTAGTATAATAATAATAATTTTAACTATCATTTTAGTGGGATGTCAAAAAGAAGAACAAGGTGAACAAATAGGAAGAACGGAAATATTTATGGGGACACCAATAACAATTACCTTGCATAGCGGGGGTAGCAAAGAAATATTAGATAAAGCATTTGGTAAAGTTTCAGAAATAGAAAACCTAGTGAGTATAAACAAAGAAGGTACAGAATTATATAAACTTAATAAAAATGCAGGTAAATCTTCAGTAAAACTAAGTGATACTAGTTATAAAATTATAAAAAAAGCAATAGAATATTCAAAGCTATCTGATGGTGGATATGATATTTCTATAGGTCCATTAGTTAAACTTTGGAGTATAGGCCTTGAAGGTGCAAAGGTCCCGACAAAAGAAGAAATTGATGAAGTTATAAAACTTATTGATTATTCAAAAGTAAAGATAAACGATAAAACCAAAGAAGTATTTCTAAGTGATGAAGGTATGATGCTAGATTTAGGAAGTATAGCAAAAGGATATACTGCAGATGAACTTGCAAATTTGTTAAGAGAAGAGGGTGTTAAAGAAGCTATAATAGATCTAGGTGGAAATATATATGCTCTAGGAAGTAAAGAAGGGAATAAAGAATGGAAAATAGGTATCCAAAATCCATTTGACGATAGAGGAAGTGTAGTAGGATCTATAGAAGTAGCTAATAAATCTATAGTAACAACAGGTGTTTATGAAAGATTTATAGAAGAAAATGATATAAAGTATCATCACATACTAAACCCCAAAACTGGATATCCTTATAAAACTGAAATAGCAGGTGTATCAATAATAGCTGATTATTCAGTAGATGCAGATGCTTTATCTACATTAGTTTTTACAAAAGGACTAGAAGAAGGATTTGATTTTGTAGAAAGTCTAGAAAATATAGATGCAATATTTATAACTAATGATAAAGAAGTATATATAACAGAGGGAATTAAAGAAACATTTAATATAATGGATAATGATTTTAAACTTTGTAATTAGATATTGGTGGTAGCGTAATATACATATAAGTAGTTTAAATTATTTTTATTAAATTGTGTATTTAAAGAGTATGTCAAAAGTTTTAAATAATTTATACATATCTAAACTAACTTTAAACCATCATCTTTTGAAGCTTGAAAAGTATTTATTATAAAATTTTGTGAAAATTTTTAATACTGCCTATTTTTTTTAGTTTGTTTACAATAAATTGCATAGGGTATAAAAAATTATACAAATCAACTTTAGGGGAGGTCTTTTTATGAATTACCAACTACAGCAAGTTCAAGTAATAAAAGCACTTGAGGAAAGAGGATTAGACAATATATTTACTATTTCAAGGGAAACTTCTAAAAGTGTACTTTTCCAAGCTAAGCAAACTTTAAAGAATGGTGATTGTATTATATCTTTAAGTTTAAATGGTGGTAACTTAGCTCCTATATATTATTGTATAGGTAGATTAGATAATCTACATAAGAAGAATGACTTATTAAATCTTATTAATGCTTTTAATGAAGAAAATTTAGTACTTAATTTCTTTTTACATGAGGATAATACAATAATGGCTAGAATCACTTACATATCAAATGAAAAAAACTTTAATGCCTATGATTATGTATCTTTAATTGAAGTAGGATTTAAGTCTATAGAGGATAATTATTATGATAAAATAATGGATGCTTCAAAATAATAATATTATTAAAAGACTAATATAAAGCTTAAAATTACATATTTTAATAATTTAATAGTTTTTATAAATTATGTAGCTATAAAAATAGTAAAATATAACTCATATATTATATTGTTATTAGCAATGTAGTATATGAGTTATATTTTTGAAATTTATACCAAAAAAGTATAATACTTTGAAGTTAATATAATGAATTTTATAAGTATAAAATCAATCGCTAGAAATCATAGAGATAGAATTATAAAAAATAATTTTGAGTTAGGAAAATTGTAACTTTGAAAAATAGGCTTTATTTATACAATAAAGTGCTATAATTATTTTGCGTACTTATCTATAAATTTAAAAATTCTAAAAAAATACTCATTACCAGTATCATCATATCCACCAATATGATTATTACCATCTATAATCCAAAGCTCTTTTTTGTTATGAGGAATAGATTTATATATTTCTTCACTATTATCAGAAGCACACACCTTATCACCTTTCTCATGAATAAGCATTATAGGAACAGTTGAATTTTCAACAGCTTTATAAGGCATAACATCATCAAAATTAAATCCAGAATGAAGCTTAGTATAAATATCACCCCAAAAACTAATATAGCTAGTAGGAATAAGAGGAATATTTTCTGCCTCGATACCTAATCTAACAGCATCTTCCATTTTAGAATATGGGGAATCTAATATATAAAAATCAACATTTTTATCCTTTTCATTTAAAGCAACGTGCATAGTGGAAGTAGCAGCTCCCATAGAAAATCCATGAACACCTATTTTTCCATCAGGGTATATTTTCTTAATATATTTAACAGCACTATCTAAATCATATCTTTCATAAAGTCCAAAACTATAATCATCACCACCACTTTTTCCTGTGTGTCTTTGATTGTATACTAATACGTTATATCCATTATCTAAATAGTTAAAAGAGTATCTTAGCATATCATAATAAGAACGACCAATACCATGAACCATTACTATAGTGTTATTAGTTTTCTTATTAGACTTTATAAGTAAAGATTCTATTTTATAATTGTTTTTAGTTTTAATCATTAAATTTTCATGTTTGTAGTTTTTTAACTTATCTAAAGGTTTATCAGGTTTTTGAGAGAATACTTCAACTATATTTTCACTTTTATTAACTTCAGATGAACCAACAGATCCGTAATACACTAGTTTTCCTAAGTAGTAGGAACCACCTAGTAGAGATAACACCATTATAATGGCTATAAATAACACTTTCTTCTTAGATGTCTTTTTCATTATGTCTCCTTTTTAATCTAGTTTTAGCACTAGATACTAATATCTATTATAACTTAAATTATTATATAGTAATATCTATATATTTTCAATATGATAAATATTAAATTTAATTTATTTAAAGATATATATTTGTATAATCTGTAGTATTAAGTTCATAATACCAATAAAAAGAAAAAAGGAGATTTAAAATTGATAGATATAAATACACTTTATCTAGAATCAAAAAAATCTATAAAGTCATACAGAGAATATAGAGAAATAAGTAAGATACTAAATGATAAAATATTTGATTATCTAGAAACTACCCAAAAAGGGTTAAATGATATTAATATAATGGGATTACTTAAAAATAATAGAGTATATTTAGATAAGAATATAGAATTTGACTACTGTCATGACTTTATATTATATGAAAAAACTCTAAATAATAAAAGCGGAGTGGACTTATTTCTAGAAAGTCATAAATTAGAAGACAAATCAGAAATAGAGCTTATAGAATCAATGAAAAACTCAAAAACTTCTCTTTACAAAGTAATAGATATAGATAAAAAAGACTTTAAAATTAAAATAGAAGATATAAATACAAAAGAAATAATAAATATAATAGATATATCTCTTTCAAGAACTTTAGATAAAGACCATTTGGTATTTACAAGAATAATAAGCATAGGTGATGTAAATTTTACATCAGGAATGGTTATGTTATTTAATCTTAATCATATAGATTTTTTAGAAAGAGTAGCAAAAAAGGAAATGAAAAAACTAAATATAGAAAATGAAAATGTTAAAAGATTTATAACATTTTTTTATTTATCTAGACAACATGGCTACAATATGACACTAACACCTACAACGTAATATTATAAAATTGATATATAAAAAGGGCATGGATACTCTGCTATTATATCTTAAAAAAATTAATACTATATTAAAACATATTCTAAAAATTAAAGCATTTGTCAATTTATGTTAAAAGAATAATTTATATGTTATAATTTAGGTAAAGATATTTATAAAAGGGGGCTTTTAGTGAGGGTGAGAAATGTCTTTAATAATTCCATAGAACAAAAAAGAATAAGTATGGTAATAATACTTTTAATATCAATGATAATATTTAGCTTATACATAATGAGGTTAAATTTGCTTGTAAACGAGGGAGTATCATTTGAGCTTACCAGGTCTTATTTTATAAGATTTTTCAATGCCGTTTTGTCAATACTAGGTATTTTAAGTTGTATTATATCTTATAATAGTAACAAAAAAAAGGAATTGTTTATAGTTGCATTAATGTACACTATATTTTTTATAGATATATTTGTATCAAACCAAATATATATTAAAAGTGATAAAACATATACATATTTTGCAATAGGAACATCTTTTATAAGGCTTATAGTTATGAGCATAGCAGCTAGTAACCTAGAAAAATTAAAAAATATAATTGATGAAAATAAAATAAAGGCTACATCAATAATTGTATTGATAACGTTTTTATTTATATACTTAGAGTATAAATATAATTTATATAATAATTTTCTAGATATTAATTTTATAAAAAATTATAACATATCATTATTTATAATATATTTAATTATATCAGGGATATTTTTCATAAAAAGTATAGTTAAAAAAGATTATATATATGGGGTAATAGGTTTTAGTGCCATAATGTTTTCTATAAAATCTATATATGATTATAGTAGTTTGATAAAACATAATGAAGAAATTAGCTTAACTGCAACATCGGTAATATATATGGGTTTTATTATATTTATAATAGGTCTATTTATAGAACTTAGTCAAAATATAAAGATGAATAGAAAATTAGATGAACAAAGGGACTTATTTTTTAAAATAGTAGAAGAAAATGAGTACAGTAGTATTGTTATATGTGATGAAGAATACAATATAAAATATGCTAATAAAAGAGCTAGAAATAATAACCTAAAAGCATTTAATATTAAAGAATCAAAAGGAGATAATGATAAACATAACTTAAAGTTTATACATTCAAGCAAATCAGTCCTTGATAAAGTTGAAAAAAAACTTAGAAAAGATGAAAATTATAGTGAAAGTATATACATACAAGAAAATGATATGATAGTAGATGTTTCTATACAGGAATTTGAAAAAAATAACACCATATACAAGTTGGTAAGATTAAAGGATGTATCTGAAAAGTACAAAATGGAAAAAGCATTACTAGAGTATGAAAATATAAGACAACAAGAACAAATTAAAACAGAATTTTTTGCTAATATAAGTCACGAACTAAAGACACCATTAAATATAATATACTCGACTATGCAATTATTAACGGCTAGTACACAAAAAAGTGATTTTAAAAATATATACTTAAGGTATAAAGGTTGCTTAGATATAAATTGTAAAAGAATGCTTAGGCTAATAGATAATATAGTAGATGTTACTAAGTTTGAAGTAGGATATAAGGTTCCTCAGTATGGAAACTATGATATAGTGGGAATTGTTGAGGGGATAACTACATCTGTTATAAACTATGCTAGTATTAAAAATATAGAAGTTATATTTGATACAGATGTAGAGGAACTTGATATAAAATTAGACCCAGACATGATGGAAAGAGTTATGTTAAATCTGCTATCAAATGCTATAAAATTTAGTAATAAAGGTGGTACTATCCTAGTAGATATATCAACTAATAAAAAATGGGTTAAAATAAAAGTAAAGGACGAAGGTATCGGTATACCTTCTCATATTAAATCAAGGGTATTTGATAGATTTGTTCAATGTGATAAATCTTTGAGAAGAGAAAATGAAGGTAGTGGCATAGGATTGAGTATAGTAAAATCTATAATTGAGCTGATGGATGGCAAAATTTACTTAAAAAGCGAGGAAAATATAGGTTCAGAATTTACTATTTTGCTACCTAATAAAGTATTAAAAGAATACAATAAAAATAAAGTTATACATAAAGATTATGATATAGATATACAAAGAATACAATTAGAATTTTCAGATATATATGAGTTATATAATGAAAGTTCTTATATACTATAAAGCTTTTTAATTATAATAATATATTTACAATTTAGCATAAATATTATTAATAATATTTAAAACAAAGGAACTAGATAGATGAAAAAGATAGTATTTAGATGGATAGTATTTTTAACAGTACCATCAATAGTTCTAGTAACTTATGTACTATCAACTAGGGTTGGAGTAAAATCTTATGAAATCGAATTTTTAATAATGCTAGGGCTTTTTTTAGGTATAATTATAGGTGGAGTTTATGAAGGGATTAGAATAATAAAATTAAAAAAATAAACTAAGAAGCTATATATAAAATCTAATGTTTATATATAGTTTTTTAGTATGGTAAATAATAAGATATATTATTAAATATAATCTAAAAAACAAAAATTTACAATTTATATGATATAATCACATATCATAGTATTGAAGGGGGATTTTAATGAAAAATTTTAATGTTTTTGAGGATATAAGAGAAGAAAATAAAAATAATATGATAATTATATTTCTAATATCTATTATAGTATTTGGGGTTTATATAATAAGATTAGGATCACTTATAGATGGACAATCAAATTTTGAATTCACAAGATCAGAGTTTATAAGGTTTTTCAATGCGATTTTAGCTGCATTAGGAGTTTTAAGTTGTTTACTATCATATAGTAGCAATAAGAAAAAAGAGTTATTTTTAATATCACTAATGTATATAGTTTTTTTATTAGATATATGTATTTCTAATCAATTAAACTATGAAAGTAATAATGTTGAGGTATATCTTGCAATAGGGACAACGTTTATAAGAGTTGTAATCGCACTTATATCTATTAGTAACATGGAAAATCTTAAAGGCTTTATTATAGAAAATAAAGTTAAAGCATTTATAATAGTGGTAATTAGCACTTTTATGGTTACGTATATAGAGTATAACTACAAAATTTCAGAAAGTATAATGAATATGGAATTTTTCATAGCATATAATATACTACTATTTTTTATATATTTATTTATAGCTGTTATTTTTTATATAAAAAGTATATCAGAAAAAGAATATATATATGGAGTAATAGCATCTAGTATACTCATGTTTGCAACAAAGTCTATATATTCTATAGCAAGTTATATATATACGAATGATGAAATTAGATTAACATCAGTTTCAATAACTTATATAGGTTTTATAATGTTTATATTAGGATTATTTATAGAACTTAGCGAAAATGTAAAGAAAAACAAAAAACTAGAAGAGCAAAAAGGTCTATTTTTTAGTATAGTAGAAGAAAGTAAACATAATAATATAATAATCTGTGATGAAAAATATAACATTAAATATTTAAATAAAAAGGCTATATCAAGTAGGAAGGAAGAGTATTCAGATTATTTATGCCGTGATAGAGAATATAAACTTAATATTGACAAGATATTTAAGGGAAAAATACTTTTTGATGAAATAGAAGAATGTTTACAAAAATATGATCATTATAACAAAGAAATATACATAGAAGGTGAAGATATATTCATAGATATATCTATACAATTATTTAAAAAAAATGATAAGAGATATAAAGTTGTAATTATTAAGGATGTATCTGAAAAGTATAAAATGCAAACAGCTTTATTAGAATATAAAAATATGAAAAAAGAAGAAAGAATGAAAAATGAATTTTTTGCTAATATAAGTCATGAACTTAAAACTCCTTTAAATATAATATATTCAACTATGCAACTATTAAATTATAGCTTAGATAAAAATAACTTTAAGGAAATATACTTAAAATATAAAAATAGCTTAGATATAAATTGCAAAAGAATGCTTAGATTAATAGATAATATAGTGGATATAACTAAATTAGAAGTAGGGTTTAAAGTTCCAGACTTTAGTAACTATGATATAGTAAGACTTGTTGAGGGGATAAGTACATCTGTTGTAAATTATGCTAAGGTAAAAGAAATTGATGTAATATTTGATACAGATGTAGAAGAGCTTAACATAAAATGTGATCCAGATATGATAGAAAGAGTCATGTTAAATTTATTATCAAATGCTATAAAATTTAGTGATAATGGTGGAACTATTTTAGTAGATATGTCAACTACAAACAAGTGGGTAAGTATCAAGGTAAAGGATGAGGGAATCGGTATACCTATTGAGATTCAAGATAAGATATTTGATAGATTTGTCCAGAGTGATAAGTCATTAAGAAGAGAAAATGAAGGTAGTGGAATAGGGTTAAGTATAACAAAATCTATTGTTGAGTTAATGGGTGGTAATATAAACTTAAAAAGTGATGGGGTAAGAGGAACAGAGTTTACTATTTTATTACCTAATGAAGTTTTAGAAGAGGAAAATAGCAAAAAAATAGTAAGTAATGTTTACAAAGTAGATATACAAAAGATACAGCTAGAGTTTTCAGATATATATGAACTTTATGATGTAGTATAAATATATTTAGTGAACTAATATCAAATTAAAATTAATATAATAAAGAGTATAATTAAGTATCTAAAAGCTGACTACTAAACTTAATAGGAGTCAGCTTTTTAATTAGCAAAATACCCTAGTTTAATATTATACAGAAAAGACCTCATATAAATACCTTTTACGTGTTTTCGATATAGGGTCTTTTTTGTACTTATTTTAATTATTTAACTAAGATTATAAGATTTAATTTTATGAAAAACTTTTAATGATTGTACAAATATGAAAAAACCAATAACTATTCCAAGAGATATTCCTAAAATTATCATAAAAGTTTCCATTCCCTTTTGTCTAAATACATTCATATTCATACTTATTGCTGCTAACATTGTATAATAAAAGCTACTACCTGGAAGTAATGGAACAACTGAAGGAATTAAACAAATATTAGCTGGTGTTTTTAACACACGTGCCATAATCTCAGAATATATACATACCAATATAGCAGATAAAAAATTTGCTAGAAATAAACTATTGCTCATATTCAAAACGAATAAATACATTATCCATGAAATAAATGCACCAAATGAGATTGGTATTAACTTTGACTTATCTACATTAAAGTAAATAGCAAAGCCAACTGTACCAGAGACAGCCGTTATAATTTGTATTAAATTACTATCCATAATTAAAATCCTCCAAGACTATATATGAAAAATACCAAATACTACAAGAGATAAGCCAAATCCTAATGCAACGGATAATGCAATTAAGACAGACTCAATTATTCTATAAAGACCGGCTATAATATCTCTATAAAATATATCTTTAACACCATTTACTAGCGCTAATGTAGGAATAAATAACATTATATTTCCTATCATAATTTTATCTACATTTTGTCCTAGTCCAAATTTAACTAAAATTATTCCGAAACATCCTGTTATAAAACTTAAAATCATTGTATATATCAAATTATTAGAACCATTCAAATTACAATATTTTTCCATAAAGAAAACAATCCCACCTATTACCCCTGCTAATATACCATCTAAAAAGCTTCCTCCAAAAAATATAGCAAAGGATAGAGAAGATAAAATATATCCAACACAGTTATAATAGCCGGAATTGACTGAGGAAACAGCCTTTTTAGTCATATACTCAATATCTTTTATATTTGGGGCATTTTTACAAATATATCTTGATAATTCATTTAAAGACTCTAATTTTCCTAAGTTATTTGATACCTTTTCTATTCTTACTGATTGAGTAGAATGATATCCTTCTTTAGTTTTTATAGTTGCAATTATTAAGGTTGTTAAAGCATAAATTTCTACATTATCTATACTATAAGTCTTACAAATACGTCTAATGCTATCTTCAACTCTCCATATTTCAGCACCAGCACTTAACATTGATTTTCCAATTTCAAGGGCAACACTTAATAAATATTCACTTTCTCTCTGATTCATAATATATATCTCCATCAAATATATGTCTTAATTTTAGTACTTTAGTTTAATAATATCTAAATACATACTTATACTACTCAAATGGTTGATTTATGTAACTTCATCAAAAAATTTATAAAATACAATTCATCATTAAAAAACTCATGATGAAGCCATATGTATATGAAAATATATAAATTCATAAAAATTAGATTTATAATTTAAATTCGAAATTCCAGTCTTGGAATTTAATTTTTCCTTAGTAATAAAAAAATTTATTTTACCCATATCATACCTTCTTTTTTTATTAGATTTAAATCTGATAAGAAAAAACTTACTATGATCTCAATTATTTGTTAATGAAGTTACTTAAGCTTATGAGCTATATAAATAGTAACTATATTTACAATATATATTGTAAAATTTTGTATTTTTATGTAAGAATTTCACGACATATAGTATAACACAAAGTAGATTAAAAATATATTCTCTTATATATAAGTAATTTGAAAATAGAATTGATAATATTTAATGTGTAATCTATACTTAAAAGGTAACTAGTTAAATACTCAGATGATAATGAAATAATGCAAAAAAAGCATATATCTAGGCAATGTTTTTTTATTGATTTAAATAATATATCAATAGATGAGATATTAATTAAAAGGGGAAAATTAATTATGCATGAAAAGTTTAAAATATTAAGCAATGATGTAAAAATACCTTTAGTTGGTTTTGGAACATACAAGTCAGGAAATGATGAAGAAACGGCTAGATTAGTAATAAAGGCTTTAAATGCAGGATATCGGATGATAGATACTGCCTATTTTTATGGAAATGAAGTTGGCATAGGTAAAGGGATAAAAGATAGTGAAATAAATAGAGAAGAAATATTTTTAGTAACTAAGCTTTGGAATGATGACCATGGATATGAAAAAACTATTGAAGCTTTTAATAAATCACTAAATAATTTGCAAGTAGATTATATAGATTTATATTTAATTCATTGGCCAAATAAATTAAATAATGAAACATGGAAAGCATTTGAATACTTATACGAAACAGGAAAAGTAAAAGCTATAGGTGTATGCAATTTTAAAGTAAATCACTTAGAAGATCTAAAGAAAAGCGCAAAAATAATGCCAATGATAAATCAAGTAGAAATTCATCCTTTTAGTACTAAAAATGAAATTTTAAATTACTGTAAAGACAATAATATTCAAGTTATTGCATGGAGCCCTATAAGTAGGGGGAGGGTATTTTCTAGTGATTTAATGGTAAACTTATCAGAAAAATATAAAAAAACAATAGCTCAAATAGTATTGAGATGGCATATACAAAGAGGAATTATACCTATACCAAAATCGTCAAATGAAGATAGAATAAAAGAAAATATAGACATATTTAACTTTGAAATTTCAAATGAAGATATAGAAGCTATTAATTCATTAAATGAGGGCGATTATGTATCTGTATCAAAGCCTCCGATTAATACTATATATAATGAAGCAAAGTAGTTAAAAACATATCACTATAAGTGATGCGGTTTTTAACTTATAAATAAATGTATTATGTGTAATATGTCAAAAAAGAAAGTACTAATTATGAGTTTTATAAAAGATTTAGTTTTAATATTATTATGGATATGAAAATATTTATATAGTATTAAAATATAAATATAATTTAGAATAATTATGCTATACTTATTATTAACAGATTATTAAATTTACTAAATAATAGGGGGAACATATGAATAATCAAGGGGAAAATCAAAAGAATGTAAAAGATACATCTAGTGTAGTAGTAGAAAAACTATTAAATTCTAGATCAATAATCATTTCAGGAGAGATAAACCAAGAGTTGGCTGAAAAAGTAGCAACACAATTATTAATTCTACAGGAAATGGGAGACGAACCAATAAAGATATTTATTAATAGTCAAGGTGGTCATGTAGAAGCAGGGGATACTATACATGATATGATTAAGTTTATTAAACCTCGCGTTATTATAATAGGTACTGGATGGGTTGCAAGTGCAGGTATAACAATTTACCTTGCTGCTGACAAAGAAGACAGATATTCACTGCCTAATACTAGATATATGATACATCAACCATTAGGTGGATGTAGAGGTCAAGCTACAGATATACATATAGAAGCAAAAGAGATAGTAAGAGTTCGAAAAAGAATTAATAATATAATTAGTGCTGCTACAGGACAATCCTTAGAAAAGGTAGAAAAAGATACAGATAGAAACTACTGGTTAAATGCAGAGGAAGCAGTTGATTATGGTATAGTAAGTAAAGTTATATCAAGTTATGATGAGTTATCTAATTTATAAGATGTATATGTAATAAATAGAATAACTAATATATATGAAAAATTAAAATAATAAAAAAGCCGTATCACAATCAAATGATACGGCTTTTTTATATATTAGTAGATTATAAATTACTTAAATTCTTCCAAGGTTATAATATGTCAAAAAAGCAATAAAAGTGTAACTGTTTGAAACTATACATCATATTAATATATAAACACATAATTAAGGGAGGAATATAGGTGTATAGTAATAACTTTGACAATATAACTAGAAAATTTAATGTTACAGTATTATCCATTCCGATTGTATATGACTTTTTTGGTGACTATGATCCAAATGGAATGATGTATATATTAAGTGAAGATAAAGGGAAAGTGAAAGAGAAGGCTTTGAAAAATTTCAACAATAAAGATCAAAAAGGAGATCCACTTCCAATACCTACAGAAGAAGTTCAACCTCTTACAATAAGGGCAAATGTCGGAGATACAGTAAGAATAGAGTTTGAGCACAATGAAAATAGAAGGTTATCAATTCATATGCAAGGACTTAAGTACAGAAATATAAAATCTGATGGTGCTAATGTAGGTTACAATGAAGATTCTACAGTTGGTCCAGGTGAAAAGATAATATATGAATGGTATGCAGATAGAGAAGGAATATTTTACTTTAGTGATATGGGAGATACTAGATTTAGTGAAGATGCAACTAATATACATGGCCTATTTGGAGCACTTATAGTACAAGCTAAAGGATCTACATGGACAGACCCTGTAGATGGATCTGAACTTCGAAGCGGTATATTTGCTGATATACACAATCCATTTAAGCCAAGTTTTAGAGAATATGCAGTGTATTTTCATGATGAACTTGAAGTTGTAAATAGATTTGGAAATCAAATAATAGATCCTCATACTAATCAACCAATGGCAGTAACTGCTATCAGTTATAGATCAGAGCCAATGGTAAATAGAGCTAATTTAATACCGCTAAAAGATAGAGGTATTAAATGTTGTAATCCTTTTAATCCAGAGGATAGCTGCAGCCGTACAGATATAATAGAGCCTAATCATATGCTAGTAGATGGTGAAGACGTTTCTATGAGCTCATGGACTTATGGAGATCCATCAACTTTTATACCAAGAGCATATAAAGGAGACCCCTCAAAATTTAGACTTATACATGGAGGTGTATTAGAAACACATGTATTCCATCTTCATACACATCAATGGAAGTTAGAACCAGATGATCCGAATTCTATTATAATAGACTCTATATCAGTAAGCCCTCAAGAAAGTCATACTATAGATATATTACACGGAGCAGGAAGCTTACCTGGGTCTATAGGAGATCACATATGGCATTGTCATTTATACCCTCACTTTCATGAAGGAATGTGGTCTTTATGGAGAGTATTTGATAGATTAGAAACAGGCAAAGATGTAATACTTGAAAATGGAGAAATCATACGTCCACTATATCCAGATGGAACTTATATAAAAGCTCTAAATCCTTTACCAGATAGAGAAAAACCACCTAAAAAAGATTTAGACCATCCAGGGTATCCAGGGTTTATAAATGGAGTGTTTAAAGAAAGGGCAAAACAGCCGCCTTTAGGAATACTTAATCAAAACGGTCAAAATAAAATGTGCCCAACTGATATTGAAAGAGCAAACCTTTCGAAGGATGTTACTAGAGGAGCTTTATACACTCAACCTTGTCCAGATACAAGTAAATGCTACTTTAAAGAGCCAGATGCTATTTTTGAACTATTTGCACTACAAGCAAAATTGATATATAACAATGCAGGGTGGAATGATCCATATGGAAGATTTTATGTTATGAAAGAGCAAATAGAAGAATATACAGGACATAAGATGACAGATGAAAATAAAGAAAAGTTAGCTAAAATGTATGTAGCTGGAATAGAAAATGAAGAGATTAATGTAGAGCCATTAGTTATAAGAGCTAATGAGGGTGATTGTATAGAAGTTAGACTTACTAATTTCTTACCAGAAACATTACCGAAAACAGAATTTCAATTAGAAACTTTAACTGATAATGTAGGCTTTCATATACATTTAGTTAAGTTTGATGTTATAGCTTCAGATGGTGGTGCAAATGGATATAATAATATGGCTTCTGTTTTTTATGGAGAAACTATAGTAGAAAGATATTATGCTAATGAAGAATTAAATGCTTGTTTCTTCCACGACCATCTTAATCCAAATTCACATCAACAACATGGAGTGTTTGGAAGTCTTATAATAGAACCTAAAGGATCCACATACCATGATCCGAAAACAGGTAATCCAATAAAATATGGGACAAAAGCAGTAATAAAAACACCTTCAGGTAGAACTTTCAGGGAGTTTGGATTATTTGTTCATGACTTTGCATTACTATTTGATAAAGATAAAAATCCATTAAATCCACCGCCATTTTCAGGGTCACATGATGATCCAGGTGTTATGGGCATAAATTATAAATGCGAACCCTTAAGAGAAAGATTAAATGGTAATGACCCAAATCATGTATTTAATGATCCAGCTTATGTATTTAGTTCTAACGTACATGGTGACCCAGTGACACCATTACTAGAAACATATCCAGGAGATGAAATTGTAATAAGATTATTAGATGGAGCACAAGAAGAGCAACATGCATTTAATATAAATGGAATGAAGTGGAGAAAAGAAATAACAGATAAAAAATCACCATTAGTTCAATCTCAAACATTAGGAATATCAGAAGCATTTAATATAAAAATAACAGATGACTATAAAGCAGGTGATTATATTTATTACTTTGGAGGACAAGATGATTTCTGGTTAGGTTTATGGGGAATAATAAGAGTTTATAAAGATAAAACTGAAAAATTATTGCCTATAGGTAATAATAATAATTGTATAAATAATATGGATACAATGAAAAATAAAAATATAATCACTAGAGAGTTTCATATAGCAGCCATCCAAAAAGATATACTATATAATAATTTTAAAGATCATGATCCAGATGGATTGTTATTTGTGCCATATGAACACAAAGATGCTATAATTAATGGAACGATGGAACCAATTCCATTAATATTAAGAGCAAATAAAGGTGAATATATAAAAGTAACTTTAACTAATTTATTCACTAAACCAATACCATACCAAGATTTTCCAGGAGTACCAGTGGATAAAGAAATTAAGCCGTCTATGAGGGTAGGAATTAGCCCACAATTTTTAAAATTTGATCCAATAAATAGTAGTGGTATAAATATAGGATATAACGATGTAGATCAAACTGTAGGACCTGGAGAAAGTATAGAATATTTATGGTACGCAGATGAAGAATATGGAACTTGCTTATTATCATCATTTACAGATATAAGAAATCATAGATATCATGGTTTATTTGGAGCAATAATAATAGAGCCAGAAGGATCACAAATACGTAGTTCTAGCAATAATGGAAATAAAGACAATTATAAAGAACAAGTAACAGTATCTGTAGATGGAAATGAACAATTTAGAGAGTTTGTAATGTTTATGCACAATGGAATAAGACTTTTGGATGCACATGGTAATTTAATAAAAACTAATCAAGTAAATGAAGATGGTGAAGTACCTGAACCAGTAGATTTTGAAGATAGAGGTGAAAAAGGATTTAATTACAGATCAGAAAGATTTTTTAATAGATTAAAATATAATCCTAACTATGATATATCAAAAATATTTAGCTCTAAAGTTCATGGAGATCCAGCTACACCAATATTTGAAGCTTCACCAGGAGAAAAAGTTATAATAAGACTTCTAATGCCAGCCGATAAGCCTAGAAATACTTGCTTTGTACTTCATGGACATGAATGGAAAGCCCAACCAGAAGAACCATTTACAAGAATCATATCAGCTCAAGGAGCTATGAATATAGGAAATGTGTTTAATATAGAATTACTAAATGGAGCATCCATGATACCTGGGGACTATTTATATAGATCTGGGCTTATAAGATGGGATATAGAATCAGGTATGTGGGGTATATTTAGAATTAATAATTAATACGTAAAGTCATATCTCAATTAAAAGATAGTCTTCATAAAATTAAATTAAAAAGCTATATAAACTTAAAGTTTATATAGCTTTTTAATTTAATTTGAAATTGATTGTAAAAATTTAGGTATTATATCATGATTGTAGTGCTTAAAGAAATAATTTCATAGATAATAACATTAAGCTAATTCTAAAGCAATTTCCATCATTTTAGTAAAAGCAGTTTGTCTTTCCATAGCAGTAGTAGCAACACCTTCAAAAGGTAAATCAGATATTGTTAACATACATAATGCATTAACTCCTGCACGAGCAGCGTTCATATATAAAGCAGCAGCCTCCATCTCAACAGCTAATACATTCATCTTACTCCATGATTTTAATGCATCTAAACCGCCATCGTTGTAGAAAACATCACTAGAGAATATGTTACCAACTACTGGAGTTATTCCCTTTTCTAAAGCTATATCATGAGCTTTTTTTACTAATTCAAAACTAGCTATTGGAGCAAATGTACCAGGTAAATTATACTGAGACCCGTAATTTGAATCAGTACAAGCTGCCATACCTATAACTATATCATGTATTTTTAGATTGCTATTTAAAGCACCAGCAGAACCTATTCTTATAAGATTTTTAACACCATAAAAATGTATTAATTCATAAGAATATATTCCCATAGAAGGTCCACCCATACCAGTACCTTGAACTGATATTCTTTTACCTTTGTAATATCCTGTATATCCGTACATTCCCCTAACCGTATTATACTCAACTGCATTTTCTAAAAAATTTTCAGCTATAAATTTAGCTCTTAATGGATCTCCAGGTAAAAGTATAGTTTCAGCTATATCTCCTAAATTTGCAGCGTTATGTGGTGTTAATCCCATGTCTAAATCCTCCTAAAATGTCATATATATTTTAAATATTATTTTCTATTATCATATTCCTTTTGATTAACAGGAATAGTTATTTCTCCCTTTTTCACTTTTTCAGTTTGTTCTTTAACAAATGCTAAAATTTCTTCATTAACATTTTTTTCAGTAGTAGGAGCTATTCCAACTCCATCTTCATTAATTCCGAAAACACTTATTTCCCCACCTTTAAAATCTCCGTTAACTAAATCTTTAACCGTATTATATACTACCATATCAACCCTTTTAATAGCAGAAGTTATAACATTGTCAGGTGCTAAAGAGTTTTGGTCTTTATCAACACCTATTGCCATTTTATTATTTTCTCTAGCAGCTTCTATAGCTCCCGAACCAGTATCTCCAGCTGCTGTAAATATTATATCTACATTATTTGAATGCATTTGATTAGCAATAGCTTTTCCTTTAGCCGCATCTGAATAAGTATCTGCATATTGTCTTAAAACTTTAGTACCCTTTCCTGCATCATCAACACCTGCTAAGAAACCATACTCAAAACTTTCTATTATTGGATTTTTAGTACCCCCTATAAAACCAACAGTATTAGTTTCAGTTTTCATACCAGCTATTAATCCTACTAAATAAGATGCTTCTTCAGCATTAAACATTATAGAGTTTACATTTGCTGGTTGCTTTTCATAAGAATGATCTATAATAGCGAATTTTTGATCTGGATAGTTTTCAGCAGCTTCTCTTATAGCTTCATCCATTTGAAAACCTATACCAATTACTAAGTCAGAATCATTATCTACAGCTGTTTCAACATTTTGAGCATAATCAGACACTTGTTTAGATTGTATGACTTCAACATCAACTCCAAGCTCTTTTTCAGCTTTTTGCAGTCCTTCCCAAGCTGATTGATTAAAAGACTGGTCATTTATACCACCTAAGTCAGATATCATAGTTATCTTTAAAGTATCAGATTCTTTACTACCACTACTTGAACTACATCCCACAAGAGCAAAAGACATCAATGATAAAACAACCCCTGCTGTCAATATTTTCTTAAACCTCATATTTTACCTCCAATGTTCATTGATTGATTTTATTTTAATATAAAACTTATATAAAATACAACAGTTTTTTATAAAAAAATACAAAATATGATATACTAATAAAAAATATTCAATAAGTATGATGTATTAAATAAAAATAATAAATAAATAAATCGTATTTTAAGTTTAAAATATTGAAAAATATTCGTGATTAATATATAATTTTAAAAAATGAGAAAAAGGGAGTTTATTATGAAGCAGATACTTATAAAAAATGCATATTTGATAACAATGAATGGACAAAGGGAAGTTTATGAAAATGGCAAACTGTTAATAGAAGATAATAAAATAAAGGCAGTTGGAAATTTTGATGAAAGTATAGTAAGTTCTGGTGCAGAAGTGTATGATGCAAAAGGGAAAATACTTATGCCAGGATTAGTAAATACTCATGTTCATTTGTCTCAACAACTAGGCAGAGGAATAGCAGATGATGTAAATTTATTAACTTGGTTAAGAGAACGAGTATGGCCTTATGAAAGTAGTTTTGATTATGAAGATTCATTAATATCATCAACAGCTTGCTGTATAGAATTAATACGTTCAGGAGTAACAACTTTCTTAGAATCAGGCGGACAATATGTAGATGCAATGGTAGAAGCAGTAAATAAAACAGGAATAAGAGCATGTTTAGCAAAATCAGTAATGGATGAGGGGGAAGGATTACCTAAAGCATTTGATAAAGCTGCACAAGAAGAATTAGATACACAAGAAGAGTTATATAATAAATATAACAATACATCTAATGAAAGGGTAAAAATATGGTTTGCTCTTAGAACAATATTTAATAACTCTGATGAATTAATACTTAAAACTAAACAATTAGCAGATAAATACAAAACAGGTATACATATGCATGTTGCTGAAATAGAAGATGAAGTTGAATTTGCAAAGCTTAGAGCAGGGCTTACAACAGTAGAACATCTAAATAAATTAGGAGTGCTAGATAAAAATTTATTGGCTGTTCATACAGTATGGTTAACAGAAAGAGAAATAGAGCTATTTAGATTCTATGATGTTAAAGTTTCACATAATCCAGCAGCAGCTATGAAAGTAGTATTAGGGTTTGCATCAGTACCTGAAATGTTAGAAAAGGGAATACCTGTATCAATAGGAACAGATGGAGCTCCGTCAAACAATAGAATGGACATGATGAGAGATATGTACCTAACATCATTAATACATAAAGGTAGAACGTTAAACCCAGAAGTTGTAAATGCAGAGACAGTATTAGAAATGGCTACTATAAACGGTGCAAAGTGTGCATTATTAGAAAAGGAAATAGGAAGTCTTGAAGTTGGTAAAAAAGCAGATATGATAATACTTAACCCAAACACTATACATTCACTGCCAATGCATAATCCAATAGGAAATATAGTATACTCTATGAGTAGTGAAAATATTGAATCAACAATATGTGATGGTAAGTGGTTAATGAAAGAAAAAGAAATATTAGTATTAGATGAGGTAGAGCTTTTAGAAAAAGTAAAGAATCAAGCAGAAAAAATAAGAAAAAAAGCTAATATAAACTTAACAACTAACTTTAAAGTAATAAAATAAATATGATAAATTAATAAATTATGTAATTTTAAATAAATATAAAAATCCAACAGTAAAAGCTGTTGGATTTTTATATTAGAATCTACTACTTACTAGTAGCCGTGTTCATTTTATACTTTGCAAATCTAAGCCATAATCTTATTTTTCTAAATACATTACCTTGAGATAATATAGTAAATAATCCACAAACTATTAAAATAAAATAATATACAAATATTCCATATAAGAATACAGAATAACCAATAATAGCTTTAGAGAATATACCACCAAATATTGTAAAGAATGCTATTTCATTAGCACCAACATTGCCTGGTGTAGGCATAGCAGAAACAGCCATATATAAAAAGACTTGTAGTGACAGCATATAAAAATAAGAAGCACCACTTAATCTAAGAGCTTTATATATACAAAATGCTATGCTAAAGTAAATAGTAAGCTGAACAATTGTAAGTAATGTAGATTTAAACAAAGCTTTCTTATCCTTTATAAAGGATTTAATGGAAAAATTATACTCATCTATAAAGCTATTCACTTTTGGTCGTTTGTTATCTAAAAATTTTAAAAATTTAATTTTACTTAATAAATTAAAAATAAAGTGAACAAACTTTTTAGTTTGAGTTGGTCTATAAACTATAAAAAATCCGAAGCATAAAGTAACTATATTAAGAGACATACCCATAGCAATGAAAGTAAGTACAGGTTTTAAAGTAGATTTAAGAACATCTACATTAAAAGCCATTAAAAAAATACAATATAAAGTTACCATAATTTGATATATAACAGTTTTATTAGAGACAACTGCAACAGCTTTGCTAGCTGATATATTAGATTTTGATAACTCATAAACTTGCATAGGTTGACTACCAGATGCCATAGGAGTAACTAAGTTATAATAAAGACCTAATATACCTACTTTATATCCTAAAAATTTGGTTTTAGCTCCATGTATAGAGTTTATTATAACTCTTAAAATATAACCTTCTAAAATTATATATGAAATCATTAATAAAAATCCAACAGCTATATACTTATAATCAATTACTTTTAAAATATCAGATAAAATATTTATATCTAATGTACTAGCGACTAAATAAGTGGTTACTGTCATTAAAAGGATTAAAAAAATGTATTGCAAAAGATTTTTAGGCTTTTTACTTATTTTTTTCATAATACCACCCCTATTTAAAAATGTCTATTTTCAACTCTTTTAATTAAGTTCGAAATAAAAAATAGTATCTATCAAATTTACAAAAAACTATTAAATTTGTATATAAGTGATTTTTTATATAACAATAAAAAATCACATTTATCTTGCAATAAATCTCTTTGAATTCACCAAAGTTTATCTAATGTAAGTTATATATATATTATACATATAAAAAAAGGAATTACAAATGTATATATCAACTAAACTTATAATAGTTTCATATAAAGCGATATGCAGATGGTAATATTAAAATATTAGAAGGATAAATCATGGATAAATAGAATAAATTTTGAAAAAACTAATGTAAAAGTTTTTAGGAGGAATTATGCTAAAGAAACATAATTGTTTACAAGTTATAGAAAATACTTATTTAAAAGAAACTAAAATTATAAAGGCAAGTACCCAAAAAGAGCTTCAAGAAAAGATAAATAGACAAGTAGAGTTATGGAATGACAAAGAGATTTATTTAAAGCAGCAGATGAAATAAAAGTATACTGGAATATGATTAAACATATTAAAGATATATATAGGATTATGATATGTATGTAAGAATAAAATAATTTAAAAATGAAAAACTAAGACTAAAACAACATTTAGGAGGAACATCATGCAATTAAGAAGAGCAGCAGAGATAATGAACTCAAAGCAAAAGGAAAATATCGTAGTATATTATCAAAATGAGCCAGTAAATATAGTTAGTCTTAATAGTAATATAGGAACTGCATATGTTAAATCAATAAATAATAAAAGAGGTTTTGATATTTTAATAGAAGAGCTAAGTGAGAAAAAACAACAATAGAGAAAATTAATAGATTACATAATAATCTATATGCTTAACATACAATCATAAAAAGATGCTTAAAATAATTATTTTAAGCATCTTTTTAATTTAATCAAATATATCTAAAACTAGCTCGTTAGACAACTGTTGTAAAATCTTAACACCAGCAACACTATTACCCATAGCATCAAGTGAAGGTCCAAATACACCTATTCCCATTTTATTAGGTACAGTAGCAAGTATACCACCGCCAACACCAGATTTAGCAGGTATTCCAATATGTACTGCAAAATCACCAGATTCATCATAAAGGCCACAAGTAACCATTATAGACTTAACAATAGTACAAATATCTCTAGGTATAATCATTTCGCCAGTAAAAGGACTGACTCCTTTGTTAGCTAAAATAGCCCCAATCCTTGCCAAATCCATAGCAGTAACAGAAATAGAACATTGTCTAAAATAACAGTCTAAAACATCTTCAACATTATCAATTAGGCCATGCCCCTTCATGTAATAAGCTAAAGACCTATTTATATCACCAGTTCTTTTTTCAGATAAATAAATATCTTCAATTACATGAATATTAGGATTGTTAGTTAACTTTCTAGTAAATTCTAATATTCTATTGGTTTTCTCATTACTATTTTTACCCATTATAAGTGAATTAACAATAATAGCACCTGCATTTATAAATGGATTAGATGGATAAGGCTTATTATTTATTTTCATATTAAGAATAGAATTAAAAGCAAAACCACTAGGCTCAACCCCTATTTTTCTAAAAACATACTGTGGTGAATTATCCATCATAGCCATTATAAGAGCTATGACCTTAGAAGTACTTTCTATTGCAAAAGATTTATTATAATCTCCAGCAAAGTATTCCTTACAATTGCAATCTCTCAAATCTACAATAGCTACACCAAGCTGGTTTTCATCAACTTCAGCAAGTGCTGGTATATAGGTAGCTACATGACCATTTTTTATGTATTTTTTGTTTTCATTAACTATTTTGTTTAGTAAATCAAACATAAAAATCGCTTCCTTTTTTATAAAATTTGTTATTAGTAGTGTACTTACCCTAAAGCACATCAAAAAAACATATCTAAAAATTCAAAAAATATTATAAAAATTAACTATTAACAAATTTAGAATCTATACAATCAAATCATTACTTAACTTTATATATAAAGTTAAAAATAAATAGAATAGGATTAGTAAAAAAGCATATATACTCTATAAGAACTAAAAATAGAAGAAAGAAAAAGGGGGAGATCATGAAGGGTTTAATAAACAAATGGAATAAAATAAGTTTGGTAAAAAGAATATTAATAGGACTGATAATAGGAATAATACTTGCGCTTACAGCTAAAGACATAGCAAGTCCAATAGTGATTTTTGGTTCTTTATTCGTAGGGGCATTAAAAGCAGTAGCACCAATTCTTGTATTTTTCTTAGTAATGTCAGCGATATCTAGCCATGAAAAAGGTCAGCAAACAAATATGAAATCAATTTTAGTACTTTATTTGTTAGGAACATTTTTAGCTGGATTAACAGCAGTAGTGGGAAGTTTTATATTTCCAACAACATTAACATTAGTAGAGGGAGCTAAAGATGTTGTACCACCAGAAGGTATAGTAGAAGTATTAAAATCATTACTAATGAATGTGGTTGATAATCCAGTAAGTGCACTTTTAAATGCAAATTATATAGGTATATTATCATGGTCATTAATGCTAGGATTAGCTTTAAAAAATGCCTCAAGTTCAACAAAATTAGTAATATCAAATGTATCAGATGCTCTATCAACGGTTGTAAGGTGGATAATAAATTTTGCACCACTTGGTATAATGGGATTGGTATTTAATTCTATAGCAACACAAGGAATAGAATCACTTCTTAGTTATGGACATTTAATAGTAGTATTAATAGGATGTATGGCATTTATAGCATTAGTAGTAAATCCTATAATAGCTTATGTATACATGAGAGAAAATCCATATCCTTTAGTATTTAAATGTTTGAAAAATAGTGGAATAACCGCATTTTTCACAAGAAGTTCAGCTGCAAATATACCAGTAAACATGAAGCTATGTGAAGAATTAAATTTAAATAAAGACACATACTCAGTATCAATACCACTAGGAGCAACTATAAATATGGCAGGAGCTGCTATAACAATATCAGTATTAACATTAGCAGCAGTCAATACTTTAGGAATAGAAGTAGATATGGGTATGGCATTATTGCTTAGTTTAATGTCAGCAGTAAGTGCTTGTGGAGCATCTGGAGTAGCAGGAGGGTCACTACTTTTAATACCTCTAGCTTGTAGCTTATTTGGTATATCAAACGATATAGCAATGCAAGTAGTAGGAGTAGGATTTATAGTAGGGGTTATACAAGATTCTTGTGAAACAGCACTAAATTCTTCTACGGATGTGCTTTTTACAGCCGTGGCAGAATATGCTAAAAATAGAAAAGAGAAAAAAGGAGCATAAAAATAAAACTTAAATGAGCGTAATTTATATATTTAAAATGTATTTATACTAAATTAGATAGAAAATAAAAAAGAGGATACTTATCCTCTTTTTTATTTAAATAAATTAAAGTATGTTTTAGATTACATAAACTAACTAGCAAAATGTATAACAGGTTTATTAATATATTTAAAAGACTTTAAAGTATCTGCATCTAAATTTTCTTTGAATATATCAATAGCAGTTATTTGACTGTTGTTGTAAGTAGTATAGTAATAAACTCCAGTTTCCTGTCACATACAAGCTTTATATAAAGTTATATCATTTATTGTTAAATTATTATATAAATTTTATAAACAAATAATTAAACTTAAAAATAAAAAATAATAAAACAAAAAAGTGCTTAATTTAAGCACTTTTTTTGTATGAGTAACATTTTTAAGATTTATTTATTATTTTTCTTTTAAGATTTCTTCTATAGAAGATACACATCTACCACATCCAGTAGCTGCACCAGTAGCATTTTTAATATCTTCTACTGTTTTAGCGCCTTCTTCTATAGCTTTTTTTATATCTAAATATTTAACTTGTTTACAAAAACATACTGTTTTATTTTCCATTTTAAATTCTCCTTTAAACTTTAATGTATTCTTACAATTGTAGATACCCAAGGAAAAGGTGTTCAATCATAAAAATTAAAATATTATGTCTTAAAAAGTTATCGCATCTATGTTTATATAATTAGCATATGTTATTTATTTTAAAGTATGAAACTTCTAATAAGACATCTAAATTATAATCTATACAAAAGAAAAATAAAGTACAGAAAAGATTTTTAAGTAAACAGTTGTATAATACTTTTTAAATTGTTAAAAATAATATTAGTTTAAAATATAAAAAGAAGGATGAGTATATATGAAAAAAATAAGTTGTAGTGTAACAAACTGTGCTCATAATTGTCAAGATACTTGTTATGCTAATCGTGTAAATATAGGTGGACAAGGAGCAAAAAATACAGAAGAAACATGTTGTGGTTCTTTCTTAGACAAAAGACATTACTCAACGTTAATAAATAATGCAAGTGAAGGTAAAAATTCAAGTAATGCTTGTGATTGTTTAATATGCAATGTAGCTACATGTACATATAACAATAACAAATTATGCAATGCAGATGTAGTACAAGTAAGTGGAGAAAATGTAAACTTATATATGGAAACAAAATGTTCTACATTCAAGCAAAAATAAGGAGGAAAATATGAGTGAAAATATAATATGTCTATGCAAAAGCATAAGTGAGGAAGCAATAGTAAAAGCTATAAAAGAAGGAGCAACAAGTATAGAAGCTGTAAAAGAAAAGACTGAAGCAACAACTGGTCCATGTAAAGGCAGCAGATGTATTTCTAAAATTGAGGAATTAATAGAAAAACATAAATAAAGAAAAAAATCTTAGAATTACTAAAATACTCCATATATTTTTATATTAAAAAATATATGGAGTATTTTTATACTAAAAAATATAAGTTAAAGGTAGTATAATTTTATTTATGTGCGCATACAAGCTTATAGTAGATTATTAAAAAATAAAGTATAATATATATGATTATTAGTTAAGGATGTGTAAAAATGAATGTAATAAAATATGATGAGACAATCCAAGGTTGGTAAACTCTATTGTATGTGCAATAGACATACTAGGATTTTCACAAATGATAGTGAATTCCTCTAAAAATGGATATGGGAATAATCTACTAACAGAAATAAACTACCTTATAAATAAAAATAAACAATGTATAATACCTAATAAATACAGTAAAGGTAAAATAAAAATATTTACGGATAACATGGTAGTGGCCTATCCTATAAAAGGGGATGGAGAAAAAGAACTAGATGAAATATTAGAAAATGTAGCAGAGTATCAGTTTAAACTATCCTTAGAAGGACTTTTCGTTCGTGGTGGTATAAGCATGGGGGACTTTTATATAAATGAAGATATAGTTTTTGGACCAGCGCTATTGGATGCCCACAACACAGAAAGTAAGATTGCTTGTTACCCAAGGATTATATTAGATAACAATACCGTATCAAAAGTACAAACTTATATGAACCATTATGATGTAGCACCTCAGAAAAATAAGATACTTATAGATAATGATGGAAATTGGTTTTTAAATTACTTAAATACTATATTTAATATTATACAGAGTGTAGTAATGAATATGAATTTGAGAGAGTTCAATATGAATTATTACTTAGACATAAAAAGAAAATAGAAGAACAATTATTTATAAATAGAGAAAACATGAGAGTATGGGACAAGTATGTATGGACTGCAAATTATCATAATTATTTCTGTAGTATACATTTTCCTAAAGAAAAAGAATTAGAAATATCTAGAAAAGATTTACTTTCGTGGCCAAGGCAAATATCTAATCAAGATACATAAGAAAAAAGCTGTCTAAAAGAAGTTAAAATACTTTTAGACAGCTTTTTATATACAAAGAAGATAATACTCACAATTGAATTTAATATAGATATTTTGATTAATTTCAAAAATGAAAATATATTTCTAAAATATAAATAATAGACTGAGAAAAATAATAAAAAAGGAAAAAAACTTGCAGAAATAAAAATGATATGATAAAATTTGAACATAAAAAACGATTGCGAAGAGGGGAAGATGATGTTTACACAAATAAAAGGAAAACTTATAGTATCGTGCCAAGCTTTAGAAAATGAACCATTACATAGTTCATTTGTAATGGGAAAGATGGCAAAAGCAGCTAAAGAAGGTGGAGCAGTAGCTATAAGAGCACAAGGCGTGGAAGATATATTAGAAATAAAAAAAACAACTAATTTACCAGTAATAGGAATTATAAAAAGAAATTATAGTGATTCAGAAATATATATAACACCTACCAAAAAAGAAGTAGAAGAACTTTCAAAGACAAAATGTGAAATGATAGCAATAGATGCTACTGATAGAGTTAGACCAAATGGTGAAACTTTAAAAGATTTAATAGATTATATACATAGCTTTGGTATTTTAGTAATGGCAGATATATCAACATATGAAGAAGCCTTAAATGCTCAAAATCTAGGGTGTGATTGTATATCGACAACATTATGTGGATATACTTCTTACTCAGAAAAGCATGAAGGTCCAAATTTAGAGCTTATAAAAAAATTATCAAATGAATTATATATACCAGTTATAGCAGAAGGAAGAATAAATACACCAAAGGATTTAAAGGATGTATATGAAAATGGGGCATTTTCAGCAGTAGTAGGTTCAGCTATAACTAGACCACAACTTATAACAGCAAAGTTTGTAAATGCTATAAAGTAAAATCATATAAAGGGGAGACAAATATGTTTAAATACTTACAAAAAGTAGGAAAGTCATTTATGCTACCTATAGCAATATTACCAGCAGCAGGTTTACTTTTAGGAATAGGAGGAGCATTATCAAATCCAAATACTATAAATGCTTATCCATTTTTAAATATACCGTGGCTACAAGCAATATTTACTATAATGTCATCAGCAGGAGACGCTGTATTTGGAAATTTAGCATTAATATTAGGAGTAGGATTAGCAGTAGGGTTAGCTAAAAAAGATAAGGGAACAGCGGCATTAGCGGCGTTGGTAGGATACGTTATAATGAATGCATCTATAAAAGCAATGCTTGGAATATTTACACCAGATGCACCAGCAATAGATACTGGAGTTATAGGTTCAATTGCAATAGCATCAGTTGCAGTATGGCTACATAATAGATACAATAACATACAATTACCAGCAGTACTTGGTTTCTTTGGTGGTTCAAGATTTGTTCCAATAGCAACAGCATTTGCATCAATATTTGTAGGAGCGATATTCTTTATAGTATGGCCAACATTCCAAGGTTGGTTAGTAGTATTAGGTGAGAAGATAGCAGTACTTGGGCCAGTAGGAACATTTTTTTATGGGTTCTTAATGAGAATTTGTGGAGCAGTAGGACTTCATCACATGATATATCCAATGTTTTGGATGACAGAGCTTGGAGGAGTAGCAACAGTAGCAGGAAAGCAAGTAGTAGGAGCTCAAAATATATTCTTTGCACAATTAGCAGATCCAAATCATGTAGGGTTATTTACAGAAGGAACAAGATTCTTTGCAGGTAGATTCGCAACAATGATGTTTGGGTTACCAGCAGCATGTTTAGCAATGTATCACTGTGTACCTAAAGAAAAAAGAAATTTAGTAGGTGGATTATTCTTAGGAGCAGCTTTAACTTCATTTGTAACAGGTATAACTGAGCCAATAGAGTTTATGTTCTTATTTATATCACCACTTTTATATGTTTTCCATGCAGTACTAGATGGTATATCTTTCTTTGTGGCAGACATATTAAACATATCAATAGGTAATACTTTCTCTGGCGGTATAATAGATTTCACATTATTTGGGGTATTACAAGGAAATGACAAAACAAATTGGATGTTAGTAATACCAGTAGGATTATTATGGTTTGCAATATATTATGTGTCTTTTAGATTCTTCATAACAAAGTTTAATATACCAACGCCAGGAAGAGGAGACGATGAAGTTGAAGAAGTTAAAGTAACTGATAAAGATTCTTTAAAGGACGATGCAGTTGTTATAATAGAAGCATTAGGTGGAGCAGAAAATATAGAAGAAGTTGATGCATGTATAACAAGACTTAGAGTATCGGTTAAAGATGTCAATAAAGTAGATAAAGCTAAAATTAAAAAAATAGGAGCAATAGATGTATTAGAAGTTGGTGGAGGAATACAAGCAGTATTTGGAGCCAAAGCAGTTTTATATAAAAATATAATAAATGATATATTAGGAACTAATGAATAATTTATATAGTTTCTAAATACTTAAAAGGTGTATAATATTTTATACACCTTTTAATATTAAAAATAATTAAAGGAAGTTAAAGAATTATTATAAAAAGGGCTGGTTAAATGAGTATAATAAATAAATTAGATGATAAAAATTTAAAATTTACTAAATCAGAAAGACAAATAATAGATTACATAAAAAATGATATGGAAAACTTTTCATATAAATCTATATCAGAAATAGCTAAAGATAATAATATTGGAGAAGCTACTATAACTAGATTTGCTAAGAAGATAGGGTTTAGTGGATTTCAAGACTTTAAGGTAACCTTAGCACAAGAAGTTACGAATATCCAGAACAAGCATATAATAGATAGCAGTATAGATAATAAGGAACATGCAAGAGAAACTGCTAAAAAGCTTTTACATAACAACATATATGTTTTAGAAAATACAGCACAAATAATAAACTATGAAGATATTCATAAGTGCTCAAAACTAATAAGAGAAGCAAATAAAGTGTATTTCGTTGGAGTTGGATATTCTGGAATAATAGCACAAGATATTAACTATAAATTTATGAGGATAGGGATAAATTGTAATTACTTTAGTGATAGTCATACTATATTAATGATGTCTTCTTTAATGAAAAAAGGAGATATAATAGTTTGTGTATCTCATACAGGAGAGACAGAAGATATAGTAAGTTCAGTAGAAATGGCAAAGAAAAATGAAGCTACTGTAATTTCAGTAACTAATGATAAAGATTCTAAGGTTAGGAGCTTATCAGACATATGTTTATCGTATATTTCAAATGAAGGAGTATTTGAAAGTGGTTCAATGTATTCAAAACTTGCTCAGATGTTTGTATTGGATATTATATATACACAAGTAGTCAAAGATATGGGTGGCATAGCACACGACAATAAATTAAAGACAACAGAAGCTATAAAAGGCAAATATACAATATACAGGTAAATGTGCTAATGTAAATTAGGGCAAGAATTTTCTTGGCCTTTTTTAATATTATAAAATTAATTAATAATACTTTCAAAGAAAACTAATTTTAAAAATTAATTTTCTTTAAAAGTATAAAAGATTATTTTTAAAGATAATACTAAATATGATATAATAAAATTTACGTAAAAACAGGAATTCTAAAAGGATGGTGTAGTACATGAAATGGACTGAAATAACAATAAAAACTTCAACAGAAGCAGTTGAAGCTATAACTAATATATTATACGAACACAATGTAGGAGGAGTATCTATAGAAGATCCTAAAGACTTCAAATTCCAAAAGAAAAATGAATTTGATTGGGATTTCGTTGAAGAAGAAATATTTAATAGTGGATACGACGGAGTAATAATAAAAACATACATAACAGAAGAAAGAGATGTAAGTGAAGATATTAAATCTATAAAAGAAAGAATAGATGGATTAAAAGAGTTCGGTATAGATGTAGGAGAAGCAATAGTTGAATTATCATACGTTGATGAAGAAGACTGGGCTAATGAATGGAAAAACTACTACAAGCCAACTAAAATAGGAGAAAAAATAGTAGTAAAACCAACTTGGGAAGAATATGAAGCTGGTGATGAAGACCTTATAATAGAGCTAGATCCAGGTATGGCATTTGGGACAGGAACTCACGAAACTACAAGCATGTGTATAAGAGAATTAGAAAAATACGTTAAGCCTGAAAGTAAAGTATTTGATATCGGATGTGGAAGTGGGATACTTGCAATAGCGGCTGCAAAGCTTGGAGCTAGAGATGTACTAGCAGTTGACTTAGACGAAGTAGCAGTTAAAGTATCTAAAGAAAATATAGAACTTAACAATGTATCTAAAAGTGTTAAAGCACTTCACGGTAATTTAATGGAAGTTGTAACTGATAAAGCTGATATAGTAGTTGCAAACATAATAGCAGATATAATAAAATTATTAGCTAAAGATATCAAAAACTTTATGAAAGATGATGCAGTATTTATATCTTCAGGAATAATACATGCAAAGGTTGATGAAGTTAAAGAAGCACTAGTTTCAAATGGATTAGAAATAGTACATGTAGAATCTTTAGGTGAGTGGAATGCTATAGTATCTAAAATAGCTAAGTAGGTGAAATTATGGATAGATTTTTTGTAGAAAAGAAAAACATAAACCTAGAAAATAACACTTGCATAATAGAAGGTGAAGACGTAAAACATATATCAAAAGTTTTAAGATGTAGAGTTGGAGAATGCCTAGAAATATGTGACAATGACAATAATGAGTATATAGCAGAGATTTCGGGTATATCTAAAGAAGAAGTAACTCTAGATATAGTAGAAACTATAGATATAAAAAGAGAATCAGACCTTAAAGTAAGGCTATACCAAGGGTTACCAAAAGGTCCTAAGATGGAAATGATACTTCAAAAGTTAACAGAAGTTGGAGTGGATGAAATAATCTTAGTACAAACTAAAAGAAGTGTAGCCAAAGTTGATGATAAAAAAGAAGACAAAAAAATAGAGCGTTGGGAAAGGATAATATACGAAGCTGCAAAGCAAAGTAAAAGAGGAAAAATACCAACACTTAGAGGCGTTTTAAGTTTCGAAGAAGCATTAGCTGATATGAAAAATAATGACTTTAATATAGTTCCTTATGAAAATGAAAGAACGAAGTCTATAAAACAAGCTATAAAAGATATAGATATAAATAATATAGGAATATTTGTAGGCCCAGAAGGTGGATTTGCAGAAGAAGAAATTAAACAAATAGAAGATATAAATGGTCAATCGGTATCTCTTGGACCTAGAATACTAAGAACTGAAACGGCATCAGTAGTAGCATCTTCTATAGTTTTATATGAATTAAGTGACTTAGGAGGACAAGCATAAGTGAAAAAAGTAGCATTTTACACATTAGGTTGTAAAGTAAATCAATACGAAACAGAAGCTATGCTTGAAATGTTCAAAAAAGATGGATATGTTCAAGTTGAAAGCGAAGACTATGCAGATGTTTATGTTATAAACACTTGTACAGTAACACATATGAGTGATAGAAAATCACGTCAATATATAAGAAGAATGAAAAAGAAAAATCCAGACGCAATAATAGCAGTTGTTGGTTGCTATTCTCAAGTATCACCAGAAGAAATACTTGAGATAGAAGAAGTAAACTTAGTAATGGGTACTAACGAAAGAAGACAAATAGTTGAAGAAATTAAAAAACTAGATGCATCTCAAAAAGCTAGTACAGTAGATGATATAATGAAGGTAAGAGCCTTTGAAGAAATAGAAATAAATCAAACAAACGGAAAAACTAGAGCATTTATGAAAATACAAGATGGATGCGATAGATTTTGTTCCTACTGTATAATACCTTATGCTAGAGGTGGAAAAGTAAGAAGTAGAGATTTAGAAAGTATAGTAAATGAAGCTAACAAATTAGCAGATAAAGGATACAAAGAAATAGTTCTAACAGGTATACATGTTGCATCTTATGGAAAAGATGTAACAGATGCTAATATGAATTTATTAACTGTTATAAAAGCAATAGATGAAATAGAAAACATAGAAAGAATAAGATTAAGTTCAGTTGAACCAGTATTATTCACAGAAGAGTTTGTTGAAGAAGTTTCTAAAATGGACAAAGTGTGTCCTCACTATCATTTATCATTACAAAGTGGATGTGACGAAACACTAAAGAGAATGAATAGAAGATATACAACTAAAGAATACAAAGAAATAGTTGATAGATTAAGAGCACATATACCTGATGTTGCAATAACAACAGATATTATAGTAGGTTTCCCAGGGGAAACTAATGCAGAATTTAGTGTAACAAATAAATTCTTAGAAGAAATAGAACTTTCACAAATGCATGTATTTAAATATTCACCAAGAAAAGGGACACCAGCTGCAACTATGGAAAATCAAATAGATCCTCAAATGAAGCAGTTAAGAAGTGATAAGCTTATAGCTTTAGGTCATACAAACTTTAAAAAGTTTGCATCAAAATATGAAGGTAAAGAAGTAGAAGTACTATTTGAACATAGAATGAAGGATAATAAATTTGAAGGATTAACAACTAATTATATAAGAGTTATAGTTGATAGTGAAAAAGATATACAAGGTCAAATACTTAAAGTTAAGATAACTAAGGTTAATGATGAATTTGTAGAAGGAATTTTAGTATAATATGTAGAAATATAAAATGACTTAAAAGAAATTATGGCTATTTATAAAAACTGTCATAATTTCTTTTAGTACATTTAATTAAATACAGTATATATTAAAAAAATTGCGTAATACGCGTTTAAAGGTTTGTGTAAGGCATTTTAAATAATAGTAGGTAAAATATTATATACAAATAGATTAAGTAGCCTAAAAAGTTAAATAATAAACAAAAAGGAGAAATATTATGAGTTGCATATTCTGTAAAATAATAGATGGAGAAATACCATGTTCTAAAGTTTATGAAGATGATAAAGTATTAGCATTTAATGACATAAATCCAGTAGCACCTATACATATATTAGTAATACCAAAAGAACATTTTGATAGTTTAATAGATATATCTGAGGAACAAATGGACATAATGGCGCATATACATAAGGTGATAAACAAAATAGCTAAAGAACAAGGCTTTGATAAAGATGGTTTCAGAGTTATAAACAACTGTGGCGTAAATGGAGGTCAAGAAGTAAAACATCTTCATTATCATATACTAGGTGGCCAAAAATTACCGATGTATGAAGCTATGAATAAGTAAGAAAAATTTAAAAAATTCTTCTTAAATAAAATACTTGAAAAAAAAATAAAAGTAGTTTATAATAAACAAAGTGTGAGGTTATAATACATATAAATGTTATAATCTTTGTTATAGACACAGCAGAATTCGCACTATCGGAGGGAGGGAAAATGAAATGTCAGAAGTAAGAGTAAGAGAAAACGAAACATTAGACAGCGCGTTAAGAAGATTCAAGCGTTCATGTGCAATGTCTGGCATCATGTCTGAAGTTAGAAAAAGAGAGCACTATGATAAGCCAAGCGTTAGACGTAAGAAGAAGGCAGAAGCTGCTAGAAGAAAAAACGCTAAGAAATAGTTAAAAAAGAAATAAAGAGGTGAGGGTAATGTCCCTTAAACAAAAGTTACAAGAAGATTTAAAGTCTTCTATGAAAAATAAAGATACAGTAAGAAAATCTGTGGTAACTTTAATAAGAGCTTCTATAAAGCAATTCGAGGTTGACAATAGAGTTGAGCTTGATGATGAAGGCATTATAGATATAATAGCTAAGCAGTTAAAACAGCGTAGAGATGGTTTAGCTGAGTTTAAAAAAGCTGGAAGAGAAGACTTAGTAAGTGAAGCAGAGGCTGAAATCGAAGTTTTAAAAGAGTACCTACCTCAACAGTTAAGCGAAGAAGAGCTAAACACAATTATAAAAGAAACTATATCTGAAGTAGGAGCTACTTCTATGAAGGATATGGGAAAAATTATGTCAGTTGTTAGACCTAAAGTTAAGGGAAGAGCTGATGGAAAACTAATAAACGAGTTAGTGAAAGCTAACTTACAATAGATAGAAAAACCTAGAGACTAGTCTCTAGGTTTTTTAATGTGCTTATTTAATTTTTTTAAGTCATCACCGGAAAATATAGTTAATATAAAGTCGGCAATAATTTCACCTATATCCAATAGAATATCCATATAAAATCCTCCTTTAAAATATTATATAAAAAAATAGATATAGAGTTTCTAAAAGCGAGTTTAAATAAAAATCATACCATATTAATATAAAAAAATAAGACTTACTTAAATTATAGCCATTGAAAAACAATATATCCATATAAATAAAGATAAAGACTAATGAAATATATATAATGTTCTGCTACAATCTTAAGATATATATATATAATCGAAGGATTTTAAAATCATTAATATATGGCGTGTATTAAATTTTTAATTAAAGGGGATATTATGCTACCAATATTAGTAACTAAAAGGTGTATTTTAAAAGAGGTGTGTTTAGAAAATGCAAAAGATATGTATGAATACGCAAAAGAAGAGAAAGTAGTAAGGTATATGACATTTCCAAAACATGAAAGTTTAGAAAATACTAAAAATTTAATAGAAAGCTTTTTTATAGAAAGGTATAAACAAGGAATATCTTATGATTATGGTATAACATACAAAGAAAATAACAAATTTATAGGAACATCAGGGTTTTGTAGAATAGAAAATAAAGTAGCAACACTAGGATATTGTCTAAACCCAGACTATTGGAATAAAGGCATAATGACTGAAGTTGTAACAAGGCTAATAAAATTTGGATTTGATGATTTAAAATTAGAAAAATAGAAGCACAATTTTATGACGGAAATATAAAATCAGGTAATGTAATGAAAAAATGTGGTATGAAATATTTAGGAAGTGAAGAAAGAGAAATAAAGCTACAAGGTAAAATGGTTATGGGAAAAATCCATAGATGTGAGATAACTAAAGAAGATTATTATAAGGGCTAGAAATTTTTCTAGTCCTTATTTGAATTTTAAATTTAAACTATAAAATTTAATATTTCATCGTATAGCTCTTTTGCGTCATTATAACCTTCTTCATACAATGCTGTAAGTTTATTAACATCTTTTTCAACTTGACTAACTTTAACAGGTTTTTTAGGTCTAATAACAAGGACATCTCCCTTTTTAGATAATTCATCTACTAAATCAAGGCTTTTATTATAATTAATATGTCTATTTTCAATAGCACTAACAAGATTAGGATAAGCTTTATATCTTCTTTTTACAATTGAAGTAAATTTTTGTTTATTTTTTTTGTAAGTATAATCTCTAGTAAGTACTACTATATTTTTTCTATATCCTTGATTTATAGCGTATTCAATAGGAATTGAATCAGATACTCCACCATCAACCAACTTATAATTGTCTACCTCAACTATATTTGCAAACATAGGTATAGAACAAGAGGCTTGAAGATAAATAATATCTTTTCTTAAATCACTTAAAGTAAAATACTCTGGTTTTCCAGTTTCACAGTTAGTAGCAACAGCTATAAATTTAGTAGTAGATTTATTAAAAGCATCGTAATCGTAAACATTTAACTCATTAGGTATTTTGTTAAACATAAAGTCCATACCAAATATAGAACCTGTTTTAATTAAATTACGAAAGCTTAAGTAATTTTTATCATTTACATAATCTACAGTAGCATGATAAGCTCTTTTATATTGTTTTGATAAATAAGAAGAAGCATGGCAACTTCCAGCAGAAACTCCAACAACCATATCAACTCCTATATTCTTTTCTATGAAAAAATCTAATACGCCAGCAGTATAAATTCCTCTCATACCACCACCTTCTAATATTAATCCTATTTTATTCATAATTATCCTTTCTATATTTTAAATTTACATAATATAAAATACTTCATTTACTTTGCAACTATTATAGTATAAGGAGTTTATATTGTCTAGTTATTTAAATTTATATTAAATATAGTAATACTTATCTATTAGATAAAATTAAAAATACTTGAAAAATGTATTTACTAAATAGAAAACACTTTGTAGTAGATGTTTTTTAAGTATGAAACTATGGGTACAATATAAATATTATAAAAGTTTAAGGAGTATAAAATGCTTAAGAATATAATTAAAAAGTATAAAGAAAACAAAGACAACAAAAATAAAGTAGTTTGTAGTTGCTTTGAAGTAACTAAAGCTGATATACAAAATGCGGTAAATGAAGGGATAACATCTATAAATGAAGTAAGGAAAAAAACAAAAGCTGGTATGGGATGTGGAAGATGTAACGCTTCTATTGAAAGAGTTGTATACAAAGCTATAAAATCTAAAAACGAAAGTAAAGATAAATCTAATTAAGATTTGTATATCCTTTTGCTTGTATTTATATTATATTAAAAATGGAATAAATTATGAATTAAAATATAAAATTTAAATACTTTCCATATAATATGGTAAAATAATCATAGCAATAACAACTGGAGGATAATATGAAAAAACTAACAACATTAATAACAATATTTATATCTATTTTTGTTTTGACAGGTTGTGTAAATACAGACATAACATTAGATATAGACAAAAAGGGAGATATAAGTGCATCGGCACAAATATTAAGTAGTGATTACCTAATGAAAGGTATAGATGAAGCCAAATTAAAAGAATCATATTCTAATGTAGAAAAAATAACAGAACCAGGAAAAACAGGTTATAAAATAACAGAAAACATAGGAAATATCAAAGATATAAAAATTGATAACAACAAGGATTTAAGCAAATACGCTGATTTAATAAAAATAAATCAAGAAGATAAATTTTTATATAATATATATGATGTTAACATAATGCTAAAAGATTATATGCAAAAAAATATGAGTAGTGAAGAAGTAGGTATGTTAGGTCTACTTGGTTCTGGTTTTGATTTGAATTTCCACTTAAATACACCTTTAGAATTGATAGAATCAAATGCAACATCTAACTCAGAAAAAGATGGTATACATACATATAATTGGAATTTTAACTTAGGAAAAGTAGATAATATATATGCTAAAGTTAAAATACCTAATATAAAAAATATAGCTATATTAGTAGTTGGTATTATAGCTTTAATAGGTATCATTGTATTTATAATAAAAAAAAGAAAAAAGAATAATATATAAATAAAAGCCAGTTCTAATTAGAATTGGCTTTTATTTATATTAAGAAATCATAAGTTACCTATTTTGTTGATAATCTATAATTAAAAACTATAAAATTTGAGAAATAGAAATACTGCTTATGAAATTATATATATGATTTTTTATATTGACATACCGAAAATAAACTTGTCATAAAAAAGAGAACTTGTACATACTTATAAATAAGAAAACAATGAAAAGAGGGGGATAACTTTGATTATATCCGTAAAAGAAGTTATAAATTTTTTTATAAGTGTCCTCATACCACTAGTAGTAGGATATGCTAGTAGTATGATATCTCAAATAATAGCAGGAACAAATACAGCAGCCAACTATGCAAGTTTAATAAAACCAGACTTTGCACCACCCAGCTTTATATTTCCAATAGCATGGACAATTCTATACATATTAATGGGAATATCAGCTTATTTAATATTAAAAAAAGGTTATGAATCTACTAAAGTAAAAGATGCAATGTTTTACTATTGGTTACAACTTGGACTTAATTTTTTATGGAGCATATTATTTTTTGGATTTGATTTAAGACTAACAGCATTAATAGTGCTTGTAATAATATTGTTAATTGTAATAGTTATGACATATAAATTCTTTAAAATAAATAAAAAAGCAACTTATATAAATATACCGTATATTCTATGGCTTATGTATGCTTTATATTTAAATTATTTTATATGGATAATAAATAAATAGAACAAGCAACAATATATAACATACTACATATACTTAATTAATCATAATTAAAAAACTTATAATATAAAACATTAGTAGAAGCCAATGATTAAATTAAGGGAGACTATAAAGTGAAAAATAAAATACAATTTTATTAGACTTTAAGGAGAGGATTTGATTGAAACGTAGTATATGTAGTAGAAATGTAGAATTAAGGGATGGTATAAAAGAGTATATTAATTCAAAATTTGATAAGTTAAAAAGCTCTTTAGAAGATGGATGTGTCAAAGTTATTATAGAAAAAGATGAAAGCATGTATAACATTGAGGTTTTAATGAGTGAAGATAATGTAAATATTGGAAAAGTGGAAAGTATAAATGAAGACTTGTACTCTGCAGTAGATGCTGCCTTTGAAAAAGTATATAGCAAGCTAATAAGGTATAAATCAAAATTGAAATTTAGTACAGACCCATTAATAATAAAAGACTCAGAAGAAGCTGAAGAAGATGATGAAATAATAATAAAAAGAAGAAAAAAATTCAATCTAAAACCTATGAGCATAGAAGAGGCAGTACTTCAGATGGAACTTTTAGGACATAATTTTTTTATATTTAGAAATCAAGATAATTATGAAATAAATGTTGTATATAAAAGGAAAAATGGTGGGTATGGATTAATAGAGCATGAATAAAGATATGTAGCTTATAAAAAATACTGAGATTTTTCTCAGTATTTTTTATATTTTATTCTCTAGAAGAAGCAACTCATATACTAGAGAATTAAGAGTATTTATATTTATATATAAACTTTTATTAAGATTATTATGTTTATAATCATATTTAAATGTATAACTTTCAATTATATTATCATATTGATAAGTTTTTATATAGTTTTTATCATAGTATAAATCATTATAAGAATTACTTAATTTATTTTTTAAAAATTCATCAACTATTTTTTGATAAAAATCTTTGCTTTGAATAGGAAGAATTTTTAAATTAAAATATGGTCGCTGATAGATATAAAATATTTTATTATCTTTTTTAGAAATTCTTATTTTGTAAATTTTATTTTTAGTCTTAAAAAAATACTGATAAAACTTAAGTGCATCATTATTATCGAAAAATATATCAAAATCTTCATCTATTATAGATTCTTCACAAAGAGAATCATCAAATATAGCATTTATAGTTTTTATACAAATAAAACGTAAATATTCATCGGAAGTAGTATCTAAAGTATCATCTTTTGTTTTTTCGCATATATTTAATATGCGTGAGTCACTTGATAAATTATAAGAATTTCTTAAGTTAATTTTAGATTTAGGTTTAATTAATGGATATAAAGATTGCATAGATGAAATTAAATTAAAATAACTATTATTAAGAGATGTAAGTATATTTTTCGAATAATTACTTATCGCATATTTTTTTAAACGTTTTAGATCAGAAAGTATATTAAAGCTAAGTATAAGTATAGAATTTAAATCTACCTCATTTATGGATAATGAATTTGTTGTTCTTATAAATTCATTATCTAGAGAATTATGATATATATTTTTATAAAGTTGAGAGAGTAGCTTCGTATTCCTACTATTTTCCTCTTTTATAGAAGTTAACGTATCAATCGAATAAGAATAATCTATGAGATAGCTTAAATATATATCTAGGTAAATGCAATTTTGTATGATTTTTACAAAAATATTTTTCATTTAATCACCTCTTTTTTAATAACATAAATATATAGATATTTTATTCAAATAGATATTATAAGTTTACACGCTGACTTTATTTAAATAAAAAAATAATCATATTAGTATTGAGTTATTAGGCTTAAATTCCATAAAAGAAAAATAAGTAAAAAAATTAAGGAGGAATAGTATGATAGATATTTCAGAAGAATTGTTAGTAAATAAACCAACAGTTACTATAATTTCAAATACCTTCGTAAGTATAGAAAATTATATATCTATAATCACCTATGAATCAGATTTAATAAAAATAAAAACTAGAGAAAAAACAATAAAAATATGTGGAAGTGATCTTTCACTTAAATATATACAAGAAGAAGAAATAGGTGTAAAAGGAGTTATATACACAGTAGAATATATAGATTAGGGGGAAATACGTATGATAAGCTATATAAGGGGATATTATGTTATAAGTGTAGAGGGAGTGGAGATAGAAAAGTTTATAAACCTTTTAATAAGAAGTAATGTAAAAGTTTATAATGTAAAAAGAATAAGTAAGACTAAAATAGAATTTTGTGTAAATAGAGAAGATATGAAGGATTTAAAAAGAGCTTATAGGGGAAATAATTTTGATATAAAGGTAAAGCAAAAAACAGGTGTACCCTTTATACTTAAGAGAATCTATAAATTAAAGGGAATGTGGATTTGTGCTATAATATCGTTGTTTTTACTTATTATGACATCTCAATTTGTAACAGATATATACATAAAGGTTCCAGAAGGGATAAACAAAGATGATGTACGAAAAGAGCTATATAATGCAGGACTAAAGCCTGGAGTTTATAAAAAGAATATTGATAGAAAAGAAATAAGAGACCATATAATGTTAGAATTTAATGATATAGCATACATATCTATAAATGTTAAAGGTACAAATATATTTGTAACTGTAACGAAAAAAGCAGAAACTCTAAAATCTACTAAAGATTCAAATTATTGTAATATAATTGCTAGTAAAAATGGTATAATAGAAAAGGTAATACCAAGAAGTGGAAACCCAAGTGTAAATCCTGGAGATATAGTAAAAAAGGGAGATGTGTTAGTAAGTGGCGCAAATACAAAGTCTCTCCCTGAAATATGGGCAACAACTTTTTATGAAGTTAAAAAAACTGATAGCTATGAAGATACTATAAAAGAAAAAACAGGAAATAAAAAAAGAGTATATACCATAAGTTTCTATGATAAAAAATATACATTAAGGAGAAATATAAAGTATAAGGATTATATTATAGAAAACAAAACACATAAATTATCTATAGGAGATTATACTTTTCCTATAAAAATTGAAGTAAGTACTTTCTATGAAGCTAAGAATAAAAAGATAAGCAAGAATAAAGAAGAATTGAAAAAAGAAATATCAGAAAGGGCTCAAAAAGAAATAGAATATATTATACCTCCATCAGCTAGAATCATAAAAGTAGACCATGATTATAAAGTAAATAAAAATAATATGTTAGAATATGTGTTAACAGTACAAACAACTGAGAATATTGCGCATACTTACGCACTTAGCAAGTCAGAAGCAGAGGAATATATAAAAGAAAGTGAAAAAAATGAGTCAGAGGAAGAAATTCCTAAAAATCCTGATAAAAGACCGATTAATGATATAAGAAATGAATTTGAAGATAAAGATAAAGAAGAAAATGATAAAAGCAAAGAAAAAGATAAAAATTCAAATACAAACTAAGGAGGACGTAAATTGATAGTACAAAAGAAATTTATAGTATCAGAAGAGAAGTTTGAAAGAGAATTATTTGGTAACTTTGATGAAAACATTAAATTGATAGAGGATGCTTTAAATATAGATGTAATATTAAGAGAAGGCAATATAGTTTTAATGGGTGAAGAAAAATATGTAGAAAAAGCCTTAAGACTAATGGATGAACTACATTCAACAGTACAAAATGGAAAACATTTAGACAAGCAAAGTATATCTTATTCTTTATCTCTTTTATTTGAAGGTAGTGAAGAAAAGATAAAAGACCTAGAAGAAACTATAGTATTAACTAAAAAAGGTAATCCTGTTAGGCCAAAAACTCTTGGTCAAAAAACATATATAGATTTAATAAAGAAAAATGATATAACTTTTGGAATAGGGCCAGCTGGAACAGGTAAAACATATCTAGCAGTAGCAATGGCTGTTAAAGCTTTTAAAAAGGATGAAGTAAGTAGAATAATACTTACAAGACCAGCGGTAGAAGCAGGCGAAAGTTTAGGTTTTTTACCAGGGGATTTAAAAGATAAAGTAGATCCATATTTAAGACCATTATATGATGCATTATTTGATATGCTAGGTCCTGAAAAGTTTAGCAAATATTTAGAAAGAGGAACTATAGAAGTAGCACCTTTAGCATTTATGAGAGGTAGAACATTAGATAATGCTTTTATAATACTAGATGAAGCTCAAAACACTACTCCAGAACAAATGAAGATGTTTTTAACAAGACTAGGATATGGCTCTAAAGCAGTAGTAAATGGTGACTTAACTCAAACAGACTTGCCTAGAAAAAGTAAAAGTGGATTACTTCATGCTATAAAAGTACTAGATAAAGTAGAAGGAATAGGAAGTATAAGATTAACAGACAAAGACGTAGTAAGACATGAATTAGTTCAAAGAATAATAAGAGCTTATGATAGATTTGACAATAAGGAATTAGATAAGAAAGAAAGCAAAAAAGATAAAAAAAAGTAAAAGAAAATAACTAAGGAAGAAGTGAATAAAATGGAATTAATAATGGATAATAGACAAGATAAAATGGACATAAATGAAGAATTAATAGAGAAAATAAAAGATATCATATTAGAATGTTTGGACTATGAAGGATATGACGATGATTATGAAGTTAGTTTATCTTTTGTAGACAACAAAGAAATACATGAGTTAAACAAGCAATTTAGAGGGATTGATAGACCAACAGATGTGTTATCTTTTCCAATGATAAGTGAAGATGATTTTGATATAGAATTAGAAGAAAAATCACTAGGTGATATAGTAGTATCTTTAGAAAGAGCTTTTGAACAAAGTATAGAATACAATCATAGCTTTGAAAGAGAAGTATGTTTTTTAGTATGTCATAGCATGTTCCATCTTTTAGGATATGATCATGATACTGACGAAAATACAAAAGAAATGAGACAAAAGGAAGAGCATATACTAAATAAGTTAAGTATAACAAGGGAGTAAGTTTATGAAGGGGACAAAAAAACGTCAGGGGATAGTTAAGGCATTTAATGTAGCTATAGAAGGTATATTATATACATTTAAGTCAGAAAGAAATATGAAAATACATTATTGTGTTGCTGTAATAGTACTCGTAGCTAGTATGTTTTTTAAGCCTTCTAGAATGGAGATGATAGCTTTAATTATGGCTATAAGCTTAGTTGTAATATCAGAAATGTTTAATACGGCTATTGAAAAAGCTATAGACATGGTAACAGAAGAACATCATCCATTAGCTAAAATATCAAAAGACGTAGCAGCTGGAGGAGTATTAATAGCTACTTTAAATTCAGTTGTAGTAGGCTATTTAGTGTTTTATGATAAAATATCAAAACCGGCTGAAAACTTGATAAACTCTATAAGAAGGTCAGAACTTCATATAACTTTAATATGTATAGTAGTAGTTTTAATAGCAGTTGTAGTAGTAAAAACCTTGACAAATACAGGAACACCACTAAAAGGTGGAATGCCAAGCGGACATTCAGCATTAGCATTTGCAATGGCTACAATGATAACTATGATGACAGGTGGACTTATACAATCCACGCTATCATATTTAATGGCGTTTTTAGTTGCACAAAGTAGAATTGAAGGAAAGATACATACATTTTGGGAAACAGTAGCAGGATCAATATTAGGAGTTTTAGTGGGGTTAGCAGTATATCAAATAGGATGGTTTTATTAAATATATAAGAGTCTTCTTTTAATCTTTTTAGGGAGGCTCTTTTTATATTTCATTTTAACTACCTATATTATGAGTAAGTTATGTATATTGATTATATTAATAGATATATTGAATTAAAAAGCAGAAATTAGGCAGATACAAAAATATATTGTAAATAATATAAAATATATATTAAAGTACTCAAATTAAGAGTATTTTATTAAAAAATAAGTCTTAAATTATCAATTTTGTGTTATAATGTAAGGTACTAAATAAATATATTAAATATAAAATACGGAAATAAGAATATTTATTATATATATTTTATAATATAGACTTATAAGATATATCAGGAGGCATATATTATGAATAATAAAGAATTATTAAAAATAGCAGAAGAAGCGAGAAAACATTCTTATTCTCCATATTCAAAGTTTAGAGTTGGAGCAGCTCTTTTAACTAAAGATGGAAAAGTATTCACAGGATGTAATGTAGAGTGTGCATCTTTTGGAGCTACTAACTGTGCTGAGAGAACAGCAATATTTAAAGCTATATCAGAAGGACATAGAGATATAGAAGCAATAGCAGTAGCTAGTGATAACTCTGAAAAAAATGAATCAACATACCCATGTGCAATATGCAGACAGGTTATAATAGAATTTGGGTTAGATATAAGAATAATAACAGGTTATTCTGAAGGAACTATAAAGGAAACAACCATAAAAGAGTTAGTTCCTCACTATTTCTCAGGAATAGACTTTGTAGATAATCATAAATAAAACAAAAGAAAAGACAGGAGACATTTATATGTTTAAATCAGGATTTGTTAGTATAGTAGGGAGACCAAATGTTGGTAAGTCTACTTTAATGAATAATGTGGTTGGAGAAAAAATAGCTATAATGAGTGATAAACCTCAAACTACAAGAAATACAATACAAGCAGTATATACGGATGAAGAAGCTCAAATAGTTTTCTTAGATACGCCAGGTATACATAAACCTAAAAATAAATTAGGAGAATTCATGGTTAAATCAGCAACTGATGCATTTAAAAATGTTGATTTAGTATTATTTGTTGTGGATGATTCTAAAAAGATAGGACCTGGAGACAGAAAAATAATAGAAGAATTAAGAAATGTAAAGAGACCAGTTATATTAGTATTAAACAAAATAGATCAATTACAAGAAGATGAACTATTTGAATTAATGGAAATGTATCACAAAGAAAATGTGTTTAAAGGAATAGTGCCAATATCAGCACTTAAGGGAAGAAACATAAAAGAGCTTATAAAAGTAATAAAAACTTACTTAGAAGAAGGACCAAAGTACTTCCCAGACTACATGATAACTGATCAACCAGAAAGAGTGTTAGTAGCTGAACTTATAAGAGAAAAAGTATTACACTATGTTCATGATGAAGTTCCTCATGGAGTTGCAGTTGAAATAGAAAAAATGAAATCAAGAAAAGATAAAGAAATTGTTGATATATCAGCTGTTATCTATTGTGAAAGAGAATCTCATAAGGGTATAATAATAGGTAAGAATGGAAGAAAATTAAAAGGTATAGGGAAATCAGCAAGAGAAGATATGGAACTATTATTAGGTTCTAAGGCAAATCTTCAATTATGGGTAAAGGTAAAAGAAAACTGGAGAAACTTACAAAATTATGTGAGTAACTTTGGATATACTGATAAATAATAAAGGTGGATTATATGGATAGGAAACAGGATGCTTCCCAGGATTTGTTGGGCGAAGTCAAGAGTTTAATTGAAAATAATAAAATACTAGAATTAAGAGAATTATTAGAAGAATATCATACAATTGATATCTTTGATATTATGGAACATTTAGAGGAAGATATGAAAATAAAATTATTTGAAGTACTTCCCCTTGATGTAGCAGCATCTATATTAGAAGAAAGTGATGCTCAGTTTTTCAGTAGTACTTTATCTAAGATAGATATTGATCATAGAAAAAATATCTTAGAATTAATGTCTTTGGATGATATGGCAGATATTTTAAGTCAGCTTGAAGAAGGCGAGATAGAAAATATAATGGAACTTCTAAGTAAAGAAGATGCAGATGATATAAAAGAACTTTTAATATATGAAGAAGAGTCTACAGGTGGTATAATGACCACTGGATACATAGAAGTAAATAAAGACATGACTGCTAAAGAAGCAATTGAACATATGAGAAGTCATGCTGAGGAAGCAGAAACAATATATTATATATATGTAGTTGATAATGCTGAAAAGCTAGTGGGAGTACTATCTCTAAGAGAGTTAATAACAGCTAGAGATTCTAGTATTATAGAAGATCTAATGAGTGAAAACATAATATCTGTATATGTAGATGAAGATAGAGAAGAGGCTGTAAGATTAGTATCTAAGTATAATCTAATAGCAATACCAGTAATAGATAGACAAAAAAGACTTAAAGGAATAATAACAGTGGATGATATAATAGATGTTATGGAAGAAGAAGCAAGTGAAGATATGTATAAATTTGCAGGTACTTCGGAACAAGAAAGAGACTTTGTAGAAAAAGTTAATCCAACATCAAAAGAACAAATAATATCATCAGTTAGAGCGAGAATTCCATGGCTTATAATAACTTTACTTGGTGGATTATTATCTATGGTAATATTTTCTAATTTGGATTTTATAATGAACCCAACTTATGCATCTTTAGTATTTTTTATACCTGTTGTTATAGGTATGGGAGGAAACATTGGAACACAGTCATCAGCACTTGCTGTTATGGTTCTTTCGAATAAAGATTTAGAATTTAAAAATGTTATAAGAGAAGGTATGGTAGGTCTTATAACAGGAATAATATGTAGTATATTAATAGGAATAGTAATATTTATATTTATGAGAGACATAGATATAGTGTTAGTAGTATCCTTATCTCTATTTATAAACATGATAGTTGGAGCTATGATAGGTGCATTTATGCCATTTTTATTTAAAAAAATGGATGTTGATCCATCAATAATATCAGCACCAATAATAGCAACACTTCTTGATATAGTAGGAATTGCTATATATTTAATGATAACAACTTTGATTTTGGCAAAAATTGTTTAATAACTTAATGTATGATTTACCCTCTTCTTACTTAAAATATAAATATAACTGTAAGAAGGGGGTTTTTTAAAAATGAACAATTTATGTTGGGAAATTTTTAAAAAGACTGGAAACATAGAAGCCTATTTATATTTAAAAGATTATAAAACACTAAATGAAGAAGTAGAAACTATGAGGGAGATAGAAACAGACTATGATAGTATTGAACACCCAGGGGATAGTACTTAAGGCAGTAAGATATGAAGAAAACGATGTTATATTAACTCTATTTACAAGAAAGCTTGGAAAAGTATCAGCATTAGCAAAAGGAGCTAAAAAAAACAAGAGCGCTCTACTTTCATCTTCGCAGCTTTTTGCTTATTGTAATTATACATTAAGAAAACAAGGAAGTATGTATAGGGTAAGTCAAAGTGATATTATAAAAAGTTTTTATGATATATCCTACGATATAGATGCATTTTCTTATGCTACCTATATAACTAAGTTAGTAGAAAACTCAACCTTAGAAAATCAAACTAACAATAGGTTATTTATACTACTTGCACAAACTTTATATCTATATACTCAAGTTGATGTAGACAAGAAATTTGTAACACATGTATTTGAATTAAAATTTTTAGATTATATAGGTCTTAGACCAATAATAAACAGGTGCTCAATATGTGGTACTAGAGACTTAAAATCACCAGTATTTAATGTATACGAAGGTGGAGCATTATGTAGTAGTTGTAGTGAAAATGTACAAGACAACATAAGTATAGATGTAACAACGTTAAAATTAATGGAATATATATTATCAAACGATATATTAAGATGTTCCAAAGCTAAAGTATCTAAATATATCATATATGAACTAGAAAAAATACTAAAACAATACTTAGCGGTACATGTAGATAATATAAATCAAAAATCTTTATACATGTTAAGAGAAATGAAAAAATCTTCAAAAGAAGATTTGAATGAGTAAGTTTAGAATAATTATAAGGGAGTGGATAATGGTGAATGAAAATATTACAATAGAAAAACTAGATGCTGTTATACAAAGAGTACCAGGTGCTACGTATGAACAAGCTAAAAGTGCATTAACAAAAACTAATGGAGATGTTATAGAAGCGATAATATCTCTAGAAGGACAGATAGGCTTTAGTGGTAAAAGTAAAAAGGTTAAAAAGAATGTAGAACAAGTATTTTCAAAAGATAGTGAAGATATGAAAGAACTTAAAAATAAAGTAAAAGATTTACTTCAAAAAAGTAGCGTCATAAGAGTTATAGTAGAAAAAAATGGTAAAAATATAATGAATATACCTCTTACAGTAGGAGTAGTAGGTTTAGCACTTGGTCCATTGGTAACATTAGTTGGACTTTCAGCTGCAGTTATAGGAAAATATAACATAATGATTCAAAATGAACAAGATGGTTCAATAGTTGATTTAGGGGAATTAAATGAAGAAAAGTTAAGTATGTTAAAGCAAATGCTAAGTAATACTGCTAAAGGGATAAAAGATACTGTAGTGGAAAGCAAAAAAGACGACAAAGACATAACAGATGAGCTTATAAATGAATATGACAATTCAAATTTAGATAACAACAAATAGAGATAAAATTATGATTTTTCAATAAGATTGACAAAAATTCAAGTATTTGTTATTCTAAAAGTTGAAATATACTAAAGGCCTTTCGTTAATTCGAAAGGCTTTGTTAAGCATATAGGAATTTATATTTTAAAACTTATAATAAGACTTAAACTAAAAATTATAGTTTTAACAATATACATAAAATTAAAAATTTATAGGAGGTATTCATATGAATTTCCAAAATATGATACTTACATTGCAAAACTATTGGGCAAAGCAAGGATGTATCATGATGCAGCCTTATGATGTTGAAAAAGGTGCAGGTACAATGAACCCTAATACTCTTTTAAGATCATTAGGACCAGAGCCTTGGAAGGTTTGCTATGTAGAGCCATCAAGAAGACCTGCGGATGGTAGATATGGGGAAAATCCAAATAGACTTTACCAACATCATCAATTCCAGGTTATATTAAAACCATCACCAGATAACATACAAGAATTATATTTAAATAGTTTAAAAGAAATAGGTATAGATCCAAATGAACATGATATAAGATTTGTTGAAGATAACTGGGAATCAACTACAGTTGGAGCTTGGGGACTTGGATGGGAAGTTTGGTTAGACGGTATGGAAATAACTCAGTTTACTTACTTCCAACAAGTTGGAGGTATAGAGTGTGAACTTGAAACCGGAGAAATAACATATGGACTAGAAAGACTTGCTATGTATATACAAGAAGTAGATAGTGTTTATGACCTAATGTGGAATGATGAGTTAACTTACGGAGATGTATTTAGACAAGCTGAATATGAGAACTCTGTATATGCATTTGAAGAATGTGATGCAGATATGTTATTTAATTTATTTGATACATATGAAAAAGAAGCTACTAGACTTATAGAAAGAGGACTTGTAATACCAGCATACGATTATGTGTTAAAATGTTCTCATACCTTTAACACTTTAGATGCTAGAGGAGCTGTTGGAGTAAGTCAAAGAGCATCATTTATAGGAAGAGTTAGAACAATGGCTAGAAATGTTTCTTCAGCTTACGTTAAGCAAAGAGAAGAAATGGGATACCCGCTTATAAAGGAGGGAAAATAATATGAATAACTATCTTTTATTTGAAGTTGGAGTTGAAGAATTACCATCAAGATTTGTAAGTTCTACATTAGACCAAATCAAAGGTAACTTAACAAAATTATTTAACGAAAATAGAATAAAATTTGATGATATAAAAGCTTATGGAACACCTAGAAGATTAGCGTTTATAGTTGAAGGTATAAGTGATAAGCAAACTGATTTAGAAGAAGAAGTAAAAGGTCCATCTAAAAAAATAGCAATAGATGCTGATGGAAATTTCACAAAGCCAGCACTTGGATTTATGAAAAGTAAAGGTTTAAAAGAAGAAGACGTAATATTTAAAACTGTTGGAAAAGATGAATATATATTTGGAACAATAAGACAAGCTGGTTGTGAGACTAGTGAAGTATTAAAAACTATATTACCACAAGCAGTTAAGATGGTAGTATTCCCTAAGGCTATGCGTTGGGGTGGAAAAAACATGAGATTTGCTAGACCTATAAGATGGATGGTTACATTACTAAATGATAAGGTACTAGAAATAGACTTAGAAGGTATAATATCTTCAAATGTAACTAAAGGACATAGATTCTTAGGACAAAGTGAATTTGAAGTTAACTCTTTAGAAGATTATCTAACTAAATTAGAAGAAAACTTCGTAATATTAGATCAAGATAAGAGAAAAGCTATAATAAAGGAACAATGCATAAATGTTGCTAACACTTTAGGTGGAGAAATTGAATTTGACGAAGATTTACTAGAAGAAGTAACTCATTTAGTTGAATATCCAACAGCTTTTTATGGAGAGTTTGACAAAGAATACGCTAAACTTCCTAAAGAAGTTGTAACAACTCCAATGCAGCAACATCAAAGATATTTCCCAGTATTAAAGGATGGGAAATTATTACCAAACTTTATAGCTGTAAGAAACGGTAATGACTATAAAATAGAGAATGTTAAAAAAGGTAACGAAAAAGTTTTAGAAGCAAGACTTGCAGATGCATTATTCTTCTACAAAGAAGACACTAAAAAAGACTTAGAAAGTTACATAGAAAAATTAAAGAGTGTTGTATTCCAAGCTAAACTTGGTACAGTTTATGACAAATCTTTAAGAATAGAAAAATTAAGCGTTAAGATACTTGATTTATTAGGATTAAGTCAAGATGAAGCTGATACTAAAAGAGCAGCTAAATTATGTAAAGCTGACTTAGTAACAGGAATGGTATTTGAATTTACTGAACTTCAAGGGATAATGGGAAGAGAGTATGCAAAAGTTGGTGGAGAAAATGAAGCTGTTAGTGAAGCAATATTTGAACATTATTTACCAAGATTTGCAGGAGATATACTTCCACAAACTAATGCTGGTATAGCTTTATCTATAGCTGATAAATTAGATTCTATAGCAGGATTTTTTGCAATAGGAATACATCCAACAGGATCTCAAGATCCATATGCACTTAGACGTCAAGCATTAGGTGTTATAAATATACTAATGGATAGAAAGTTAGATATAAGTCTAAAATCATTAGTTGATATATCTTTAGAAAATTATACAAACTTAGAATTTGACAAGCAAACTGTAGCTAATGAAATGATGGAATTCTTCAATGAAAGAATCAAGAACTTATTTAGAGAACTAGGAATAAGATATGATGTTATAGATGCAGTATTAAGTGCAAACATAGACAATGTAAGTGATATGTATATAAGAGCAGAAGAACTTAATAATTGGCTACAAAAAGATGAGTTAGTTGAAATGCTAACAGCATTTAATAGAGTTTCTACATTAGCTCAAAAAGCTACTTCTAGCGAAGTGAAGGAAGAGTTATTAGTAGAAGATGCTGAAAAGGCTTTATACAATGAATTTAAAAATGTTAAAGAAAGCGTAAAATCTTTATTAAGTGAAAAGAGATATAGTGAGTCATTAGATGCATTTGCATCACTAAGACCATCAATAGATAATATGTTTGATTCTGTTATGGTAATGGATAAGGATGAAGCTATAAAGAACAATAGACTAGGACTTTTAAAACAAATATATGATACAATGTTAAGTATATGTGATTTATCAAAAATAGTTTATAAATAATATATCGGGGGCTAAGAGGACACTTTTAGTCCCTATATTATTTTAAATAACATTTTCCTAAAAAGATTCAAAATAATTTATTTGGAAAAAATACAAATAATAAATATTAAAATAATTAAAAAAATATCAATAATATATATTAAAACTATTTAATATATACAATGTTATATTATAATAGATTTAGTATAAACAATTTAGCTACATTATTTAGTATATAAACCATTAATATATACAAAAGAATAAATAGTATATAATAAATATATAAAAAGTATGCGAATTGTATAACAAAAAGATTTACAATTACATATATATGGGTATATAATATACTATATAAAGAAAAAGTAATATAAAGTATAGCACATAAGGAAGAGGGTGACTATTATTCAACTTAATGATAGACAATTAAAGATAATTGATATAGTAAAAGAGAATGAGCCTATAACAAGTGAAGCCATTGCTGCTCATTTAAACGTAACTCGTGCTACACTAAGATCTGACTTAGCCATATTAACTATGACAGGAATATTAGATGCAAGACCTAAAGTTGGATATTTTTACTCTGGAGTTAGCGAATTAAATTTAATAGGCAATAACATAAAAGACAAAAAAGTAAGAGACATCATGAGTCTACCTGTATTAGTAAAAAAAGATATGAGTATATATGAAGTTATAGTCAATATGTTCTTATCAGATGTAGGAAGTATATTCATAATAGATAATGACGACATACTATGTGGAGTGGTTTCTAGAAAAGATCTACTTAAAGCTACTATAGGTGCTAGTGATATAAATCATATGCCAATAGGCATGATAATGACTAGGATGCCCAACATAGTTACTATAAATCAAGATGAGGATATAGTATTGGCAGCTAAAAAGATAATAGAACACGAAGTTGATTCTATTCCTGTTGTTGAACGTGATGAAAATAACAAAAACAACTTAAGGGTAGTAGGAAGGATATCTAAGACTAATATAACAAAATTTTTCCTAGAATTAGCTGACAATTAAGGAGGAATAAATGAAAAATTTAATTATATATGTTATATCAGACTCAGTAGGTGAGACTGCGCAACAAGTAACAAAAGCTGCTATTTCTCAATTTAAAATTAGTGAAGAGTGTGAAATAAGAAGATTCCCATATGTTATGGATGAAAACTTTTTATTAGAAATTTTAGAAGGTGGAAAAAGTGAAGATGCTATAATAGTATATACATTAGTAGACGAAAATCTTTTAAATGTTACTAAAAAATTCTGTGAAAAAGAAAATTTAAGTAATATAGACCTAATGACACCAATTTTAAAAGAAATAGCAAATAAAACTAAAATGAAACCTAAAAGAGAGCCTGGTATAATCAGAAAGTTAGATGAAAGCTATTTCAAAAGAGTAGAAGCTATAGAGTTTGCAGTAAAGTATGATGATGGTAAAGACCCAAGAGGTATACTTAAATCAGATATAGTTTTAGTAGGGATATCTAGAACTTCTAAAACACCACTTAGTATGTATCTAGCAAACAAAAACATAAAAGTAGCAAATGTACCTTTAGTTCCAGAAATACCTATACCTAAAGAGGTATTTGAAATAGATAATAAAAAAATAATAGGACTTACTAATACTCCAGAGAAATTAAATCAAATAAGAGCAGAAAGACTTAAAGCATTAGGACTATCAAGTAATGCAAACTATGCTAACTTAGATAGAATACTACAAGAATTAGACTACTCAGAACAAGTCATGAAAAAAATAGGATGTCCAGTAATAGATGTTTCAAGTAAAGCAATAGAAGAAACAGCTGGAATAATTCTTGATATTATCAAAGAAAATGGATTAAACATATACAAAGATAGTGATAGATAGTTAAATTTAAAGAGAAAAACCTTAAAAACATCTTAGTTAATTTAATACAAGTTATTTATAGTAAATAAAACCTTATATTAAACTAACTAAGATGCATAAAGGCTAATTATATTAAACTAACCAAAATACAAAATGATGGGGGTTAAATAATGGAAGCTAAATATGTTTATAGTTTTGAAGAAGGTAACAAAGACATGAGATATGTTTTAGGTGGTAAAGGTGCTAACTTAGCAGAAATGACAAATATAGGTCTACCAGTGCCACAAGGTTTTACAATAAGCACAGATGCTTGTAATGATTATTACAAAAATAATGAGACTATAAGTGATAATATAATAAATGAAATAGAAGAAAAGCTTAAAGAATTACAAGAAAAGCAAGGAAAAACATTAGGAGGCGAAATTAATCCTCTATTATTATCAGTTCGTTCTGGTGCAGTATTTTCAATGCCAGGAATGATGGATACAATACTTAATCTAGGTTTAAATGATACAAGTGTAGTAGCTTTAGCAAATTCTACTCAAAATGAAAGATTTGCATATGATAGTTACAGAAGATTTATACAAATGTTTTCTGATGTAGCTATGGGAATACCAAAATATAAATTTGAAAATGCCCTAGATAAAATAAAAGAAGCTAAAGGATACACTTTAGACACAGAACTTAATGTAGAAGATTTAAAAGAATTAGTAAAAAAATATAAAGAAATATATACAAAAGAAATAAAAAGTCAATTCCCACAAGATCCAAAAGAACAACTAATGTTAGCTATAAAAGCAGTATTCAAATCATGGAATAATCCACGTGCAATAGTATATCGTAAATTAAATGATATCCCAAGTGATTTAGGAACAGCAGTAAATATACAATCAATGGTATTTGGAAACATGGGAGAAACTAGTGGAACTGGAGTAGCATTTACTAGAAATCCTTCAACTGGTGAAAATAAAATATTTGGAGAATTTTTAATGAATGCACAAGGTGAAGACGTTGTTGCAGGTATAAGAACACCAAAGGACATATCTTCACTAAAAGAAGTGATGCCAAAGGCTTATGATGAATTTATGAAAATTACTTCTATACTTGAAAATCACTACAAGGATATGCAAGATATAGAATTTACTATAGAAAATGAAAAATTATATATATTACAAACTAGAAGTGGAAAAAGAACAGCTGGTGCATCTATAAATATAGCTGTAGACCTAGTAGGAGAAGGTATAATAAATGAAAAAGAAGCTATAATGAGAATTGAGCCTAAGCAATTAGATCAATTACTTCATCCTAGATTTGAAAGTAAATCTTTAAATGAAGCAACAGTTATAGCAAAAGGACTTCCAGCATCACCTGGTGCTGCTTGTGGAAAAGTATACTTTAATGCAGAAGATGTAGTAGATGCTAAAAATAGGGGAGAAGAATCAATACTTGTAAGACTTGAAACTTCACCTGAAGATATAGAAGGTATGGTATGTGCAGAAGGTATACTTACAGCAAGAGGTGGAATGACATCTCATGCAGCAGTTGTAGCTCGTGGAATGGGTAAATGTTGTGTAGCAGGATGTTCAGACATAAAGGTTGATGAGTATAACAAAGAAATAAGAGCTGAAGATGTAGTTATAAAAGAAGGAGAATATATATCTTTAGATGGTTCTAGTGGATGTGTATATATAGGTAAGGTAGAAAAAACTGAAGTATCTTTAACTGGAAATTTCGAAAAATTAATGAATTGGGCAAATAAATATAAATCTTTAATGGTAAGAACTAATGCAGATAATCCAAGAGATGCTAAGGCTGCCATAAAGTTTGGAGCCGAAGGTATAGGATTATGTAGAACTGAGCATATGTTCTTTGACGAAGATAGAATACCAGCAGTAAGAGAGATGATACTTTCTAAAACATTAGAACAAAGACTAGTAGCACTTGAAAGATTACTTCCAATGCAACAAAAAGACTTCGTAGATATATTTAGAGTAATGGATGGTAAATCTGTAAACATAAGATTATTAGATCCACCACTACATGAATTCTTACCACATGATGATGAAACTATAAAAAGCCTTTCAGAGTCAATGAAAGTTTCAGTTAGTGAAATAAAAAGAAGAATAGTAGATCTAGATGAATTTAACCCAATGCTTGGGCATAGAGGTTGTAGACTTGCTATAACTTTCCCTGAGATATATATAATGCAAGCTAAAGCAATAATTAATGGTGCAATAGAAGCTACTAAAGAAGGTATAAAAGTAATGCCTGAAATAATGATACCTTTAGTTGGAGAAGCTAAAGAATTAAAAGTTATAAAAGAAGATATAAAAGAAACGATAGATAATATATTAGAAAAAGAAAATATGAAAATAGATTATACAATAGGTACAATGATAGAAGTACCAAGAGCTTGTTTAACAGCAGATGAAATAGCTAAAGAAGCTGACTTTTTCAGCTTTGGTACTAATGATTTAACGCAAATGACATTTGGATATTCAAGAGATGACGCAGGTAAATTCTTAGGCGAATATGTAAATAGAGAGTTACTAGAAAAAGATCCATTTGAAGTGTTAGATCAAAGAGGAGTAGGAAAGCTTATAGAGCTAGGAGCTAAACTAGGTAAAAGCGTTAAGCCAAATATAAAGCTTGGAATATGTGGAGAACATGGTGGAGAACCTTCATCAATAGAGTTTTGTTACAAAGCTGGATTAGACTATGTATCTTGTTCACCATATAGAGTACCAATAGCTAGACTTTCAGCAGCACAAGCAGTAATAAAAAATGAAAAATAAATAAATTTAATAAAATATCTATAAAAATACAGGTTTGTGATTATATCACAAACCTGTATTTTTATACACAATAATGCCTTATTATAATTATTAACAATATAGATGCAAACTATATAAATTTATTAGGAAACAAAATACAAATTTTATGCATAGTTTTTTAATTAGCGCAAGTAAAGAGCTTTGCGAAGATACTAAAAATGGTATGATTTAATCATACTAACTAAAATATGATTTTAACATATATCACAGTAAAATAAATTTATCATACAATATACTAATGTACTTATAAGATGTATAAATAAGTAAGGAGGGGATTGTATGATTAAGTGTCCAAGATGCTCAAAGGAAGTATCATCAAGACCAGGAAGTATATGCCCTAGATGTGGGCTAAAAGTATCAGAAGTAAACGAAAAAATAAGATGCCCAGAAACAAGTTGCAGAGCATTAGTATCTAAAAAGTTTGAATATTGCCCAAAATGTGGCTGTAAGTTAAAAAATTATACTTTAACAGAATTTATAAAAATGGCAAGATGTAAAATAGATGATAAACTAAATGAAAAAGAATAAAGGTTGCATTTAGAGCAACCTTTATTTGGAAAGAATTGAAGTTTACATAAATTGGTTTCTTTAAGATAGGACTTAATACATGAAAAGAAAACATTTATTAATATATAAGTATGTAAATTATTATATATTAGTTACACTTAAGTAATTATTTTTTTATTTCAATATCCCATCCAAAGTAACCATTAGCCTTTTTGGAATATTTAAGTATAGCATCAAATTTAGTACCATTTTTACTTGTTAGTGATTTAACTTTGGCTTGACCATTTTTTAATATACCTTTAACCATTGTTTTGTTAGGTTTTTTCTTATAAAATTCTAGAAATTTATCATTTTTCCATATACCAAATTTACATTCTTTGTAGTTGTTGCATATATATCCTTTAGGAATCTCAACAACATCGCCACCACATATAGGGCATTTCCCAAGAGATTCATTTGAAGGAGAATCATTCTTAGCACCACTTTTATTAGAAGATTTAGTATTAGATATATTTTTAGTAAATTTTTTAGTTTTAGGATTATAAACATAATTTTCTGTACTTATGCTTTTAGGGCTATCATGTTTTATTAGCTCAACATTTTTATATATAAAGTTAAATATATTGGTTAAATACTCTTTTCTAGTGAAAGTTCCTTTTTGGATATCACTTAGACTTTTTTCTAATTTTCCAGTATAATCAACATCAAATAGCTCTTTTACTGGGAATATTTCAACTAAATTTTTACCTAAATCAGTTACAGAATAAGACTTACCTTTTTTATTAACATATCCTACTTGTGATATCTTTTTTAATACATCAGCACGAGTAGCAGATGTACCTATTGAATAACCCGATAAAACTGTAGTATCATCATCAGGTACATTTTTACCGCAATTTTTCATAGCTTTAAGTAAGGTATCTTCTGTATAAGGCTTAGGTGGTGTAGTTTGTTTAGTTATCGGTTTAATATCTATGACATCAACTATTTCATCCTTATTTACCATAGGGAGTAAATCATCTTTTTCTTCCTTATTGTATACTTCTAAGTATCCTTTAGTTTTAAGTACTTTACCCTTAGTTAAGAATATATTTTTATCTACATCAGTTTTAATTTCAGTATTTTCATATTCTGCAGGAGGCATAAAGTTTGCTATGAATCTATCTTTGATGGCGTTATATACTATAAGTTCATCAGGTGTTAGATTAGTAGGTATTATATAAGTAGGTATGATTGCACTATGGCTATCTACCTTAGAAGAATCGAAAACCCTTCTAGTTTTAGTAAATTTGATTTTGTCACTATAAGGAACTGTTGCCTTTAATTTATCTAAAGCTTGAGACACTTTAGTTGCTAAACTTTCTTCTAAATAAATAGAATCGGTTCTAGGGTAAGTAATATAACCACCCTTACCTTTACCCTCATAAAGAGACTGACACACGCTTAAAACTTTATCTGAAGTGAAATTAGCATGTTTAGAAGTTATATATCCTTGTAGTGAAGTTAAACTGAAAAGTTTAGGTGCATATTCTTTAGACATTGTAACTTTTTTATCAAGTATTTTACCTTGATTAGAAGTTATGCTATTAATAATTTTATTAACATCTTCTATAGTATCAAATTTACTTTCTTTTCCTTTTATATACTTACCTTTATATTTTCCATTTTGGCATTTGAAATTTCCTTCTATTTCATAGTAGGTTTTTGGTACGAAATTTTTAATTTCCATATCTCTATCATAAACTAATTTGACTGTAGGTAGTATTACACGACCTATATTTAGTAGTTTACCGTTACCATACTTTAATGTGGCAACTGATGTAAAATTTATACCTATTAGCCAGTCAGTTATAAGTCTAGTGTAACCTGCTGATTGTAAATTTCTCATTTCATTATCATCTTTTAAATTATTAAGACCCCTAGTTATATCTTCTGGTGTCCATTCGTTTACTAAAATTCTTTTTACAGGTTTTTTGTTCTTAGATAATAAAAATATTAAAAAAGAAATTAATTCGCCTTCTCTATCATTATCTGTTGCATTTATAACATATTCAATATCATCTCTATGTAACAGTTTTTTTACTGTATTAAATTGCTTTTTCTTAGAACTATCTACTTTGAACTTAAACTTTTCTGGTGGAATAAATGGAAAATTAGCCATTTTCCAAGAACCAGAGTATTTATCTTTATCATAGTCTTTGACATCATATAGACTCACCAAATGCCCAACAGCATAAGTAACTATATATCCATTACCTTCAAAATAACCATCAAGACGAGTTTTAGCTCCTAAAAAAGATGCGATAGTTTTAGCCACAGATGGCTTTTCTGCTAGTATAAGTTTCATGTAAAACTCCTTTCAAGGTGCTTAAATACTACATTTGTAACTTAAATATATTATCATAAAAAAATAAAAGACTGCAAGGCAGTCTTTTATAAATAATAGTTAAAATTATTATTATGATTAGTAAGTCCCTTTATATATGAGTTAAAATAATAGTTGCTATCTTCATTATCTATTATATCAACAAAAGAGATGTGGTTGTAGTCACTTACCTCTAAATCACATAGTTTATTTAAGGTAACACAAGATATAGTTAAAGATGAATCTGGACTTATATAAATACCTTGTGTATCATATAGTGCTGTAAATATTTCATAGCATTTTGATTTATCAGTAATTAATAAATAATCAATAAGACCTTTAAGTTCTGGATACTTATAATAAATATTACTTAAAGTATTATCTTGATTTAAATTATTTAATTCTTCACTATATCCACAGAGTATTATATATAAGTTATTTTCATATAGTGATTTTAGATTAATTATTAAATCTTTTAAAAAGATATTTAAGTTAAATGGTAAATATAGATAAAGTTTATTATTTATGTCTATATTTATGTTATAATCTTCTAATAGATTAATCAAAATACTAGTTGTAGTTGGAGTATAATTTAAAAATTTAATATCATTATACATAATATAGAGATTACCGTTTATACTCTTATTGTAAATAACCTCAAGTTTTTTTTTCATCCAAGGGGCATGTAATAAATTCATATTTGTTCCTCCTAGAATTAGTATTTTAAATTTAATGTATTTTAATACAATATTAAAATAACCCTTAATTAAATTATAAAAGGAGACATTAAAATGTATACATTAAAAATAAAGAAATTACATGACGATGCAATAATACCAAATTTCGCCCACAAGGGAGATGCTGGTATGGATTTATATTCTATAGAAGAAGTGGTTATTCCTGCTTCAGAATCTAGACTTATAAAAACAGGAATAAGTATAGCACTTCCTAAAAATACAGAAGCTCAAGTTAGACCAAGAAGTGGATTAGCACTTAAACATTCTGTAACAGTACTAAATACGCCAGGAACTATAGATGAAGGGTATAGAGGCGAAATAGGTGTAATACTTATAAACCATGGTAAAGAAGATTTCACAGTAAATAAAAACATGAAGATAGCTCAAATGGTAGTTAAACCTATATATGATATAAATATATTAGAAGTTAATGATTTAGATGACACTGAAAGAGGAAATGGTGGATTTGGATCAACTGGATATTAGGTCATATTTATTTAAAGGAACCTTATTTTAAGGTTCTTTTTTTATGCCAATTTGTTATAAGCTAAAAATGATATATAAGATTTAAATGTTAAGAAAATTTTATAAGAAGAAAAATATATATAAATTGTAAATATATAACAGTTATCGAAAAATATAGACAAAAACTTACAAATTTGAAATAATATTAGCATGGGCAAAACGTTAAAATATAAAATAAAAAAGTATTATAAAATGAAATTTAAAACTAGGGTATAAATACCAATTAAGGAGAGGAGTTGAGTATACTATAGCTTCTAAGCTGTAGTAATAAAATATGAATAAACAAAGTATAAAAATGGGATTGGTAGTAACATCAATATTACTTCCAATGTCAGTTAGTGTATCAAATGCTGATACTATACAAAAAGCAAACATAGAATATAAAACGATAACTGGAAATTTGGTAAACTTTAGAAAAGGACCAAGTACTAGCTATAGTTCAATTGGTAAGTTTTATAAAGGAGACAAAGTAGAGTACATAGGAAAAAGTGGAGAATGGGTAAATGTTAAGTATAATGGAAAAGTAGGATACGTACATGGAAATTACGTTTCAAACTCTTCTGAAGGAAATACATCAGATAATACTATAAAATACAATAAGATAGTAAATGCAAGTTCCTTAAATGTTAGAAAAGGTCCGGGGACTAGTTACTCAAAGATAGATTCAATACCTAATGGAACAAAAGTAGGAGTAATATCTGAGTCAAATGGGTGGGCAAAGGTAAGTTATAATGGACAAATAGGATATGTATCAAGTCAATATTTAAAGAGCAGTGAAGCTTCAACTACACCAAGTGAAGAAAAAGTAAAATATAATAGAAAAGTAAATGCAAGCTCACTAAATATTAGAAAAGGACCAAGCACAAGTCACTCAAAAATAGGTTCAATACCATATGGTGCTGAGGTAGGAGTAATATCAGAATCAAATGGATGGGCAAAGATAAAATATAATGGACAAATAGGATATGTATCAAGCGCGTATTTAACAGCAGATATATCTAATGGTGGTGGAACAACATCTCAAAGCGCCGACAAGGTAATAAATTTAGCACAAACATTACTAGGAAAGCCATATGTATGGGGAGCAGAAGGGCCTAATAGTTTTGATTGCTCAGGATTTACTCAATATGTATTTAAAAATTCTGCGGGGATAAATATACCAAGGGTATCAAAAGATCAATCAAAATTTGGACAATATGTAAATAAAAATAATCTTCAAAAAGGAGATTTAATATTTTTTGATACAAGTGGTTCAAATGATGGAAGTGTAAGTCATGTTGGGATATATATGGGTAATAATAAAATGATACATGCATCATCGAGTAAAGGAAAAGTAGTTATATCTGAATTAAGTAATTATTATAATAATGCATATGTAAATGCAAGAAGAGTCTTATAAATAACTTAAAAATTTTCTCATTATATAAAAAATAGATGTATTATTAATAAAACATCAATTATTTTATGCAATAATCTTATATTAAGCATAAAATAATTGATAGTTTGTGAATATATGCAGATGAATAAATTTGAAAATAAAAAAATCTAATATTTTAAGTAGAAAAGATTTTTGATGAATAAATAATCTAATATATTGAAAATAATATATAGTGTAAGTTAAATTTATAGATTAACAAGGAGTGTTTCTATGGGTGTAGTAACAGATTTTTATAAATTCAAATACAGAAAAGATGACTACTATTTAGATGTATTTATAAATAAAGGAGCAATACCAAATATTGAATCAGCCTTAAATGAAATTCTAAGTGATAAATATATACCTAAAGACTCTCAATGTGCATATATGAAGTTAAAAGAATTATTTCAAGAGGCAAGGAAAAGTACAAGTCATGTTTATGCTGAAATAAAAATACACAAATGTTATTTGAGATATATAAATAATTTATATCTATATTTTTTTGATAGAAAAGAGTATAGGGCTCTGAAAGAGTTAAGCGATTATTTTCATTTATATATAGTAGAAGACATAGAAAATATAGCAAATTTTATAACATTAAGTGAAGATGTAAAGATAAGGATACTTTCAAATATATAAAATAATTAAATTCAAAAAAAGGAAATATTTCTAAATATCTTGCATATAATACATTAAATATGAAATATTTAAAATTAATCCTTCATATTTAATGTATTATAAAAAGAAGGAGGGATATTAATTTGGATGATAGATTAGAATTAGTAATGTTTGGATATGAAAAAGAAATAGAATATGATTATACTCCAGATAGTGGAAGTGAATAAATCAAAAAGGATTTTTCAAGTTTAAATTAAGTAAAGAATAAAATAAAAATTATCTTGCTAAATCATTAATATAATTTATATAAATAAAAAATGGAGGTAAAAAATGGAGAGCAACATAGATTTGATGATATTTGAATATGAAAAGGAAATGGAATATGATTATATACCTGAACATAAAAATGAATAATAATTAAAGCATAAGTAATATTATATATCAAAAGGAGAAATAAAGTGAATATAGATAATGAATCCGATTAAAAAGTAGCTATCTCAAACAAAATAGAGTTTAGCTCCTTTTTATTATAAGTTAAATTATAAAGCTCTAAATTAAAAAATATTATACATAAAAAATGTCTAAAGCAAATCAAAAGATTGCCTTAGACATTAAAAAAAACAAACTTATAGATTAAAATGTATGTTTACTTTCTACAAAATCATAAACGTCTATTAAAGCTTCTCCGAATCTTTGATAATGAGTAATTTCTCTTTGACCTAAAAATCTCAAAACTTCTATTATATCAGCATCATCAGTTAGGTTTATAAGTTGATAATAGGTAGCTAGAGCTTTTTGTTCAGCGGCCATATCCTCATGTAAGTCAGTGACAGCATTTCCAATAACAGCAATAGGACAAACACTAAATGGATTTCCAGTTGCATTTGTTGGATATATACCAAATCCATTTTGAGCGTAATGAGAACCAAGACCTGCTTCTTCTAACTCATCAGGAGTAGCGTCATATGTTAGTTGATAAACCATAGTAGCTACAATTTCAACATGTGCTAATTCTTCTGTTCCAATATCAGTTAAAAGTGCTTTAGATTTCCCTGTAGGCATAGTATATCTTTGACTAAGATATCTTAGAGCCTCTGCTAATTCTCCATTAGGTCCGCCAAATTGAATTATAAGATATTTAGCCATAGTTATATCTTTAGTTTTAAGATTAACAGGATGTTCTAGTGTTTTTTGATATATCTACATAAATTAAATCCTCCTTAATTATTAGTCGTTAAATTCTTTTTCACAAGACCAAGGGCTTTCTACCTATCTAAAAGGATATTTACTAGGTGAAAATCCAAAACTAGTTAAAGGTCCATACTTATTTTCATATAAGCATCTTGCTTCTAAAAATTGATTACATAGAGAATTGAAAGTAGTAATTGCATTTTTGTCACAAGAGTTATTATCTAAGTATAGATTCATATCTACACATACAAAACAAAGCTCTTAAATTCTTTGCATTAATTCATTTCTAGAGTCACTCATAATTAATCTCCACCTCCTTTTTCTCTTAGTGGAGTTGAATATAATTAAACCTCCTGTCTTAAAGTGAGAATGAACTTAATAATAATACATTGTAGTTGTAAAAAAGTGTTACTAATAAATACATAAACTATATTTAAGGCAAAAATACACATTAAAATAAATGAGTAGATTACTTGAATTATTAGCTTAATATATGATAAAATAATTTGCATGTTTTATTAAAAATAGTCTAAATTTGAAATTTAATGAAAATGAATTATAGATATAACCAAAATATAAATAAGAGGTGATAGTATGAGCAACTTAGCGGGAAAAGGCTGTGAGATAATAGTACCTTTTGATGAAAGACAACCATTAAAAGATATAGAAAGAAGTATAATAAAAAGATATAGAAAACATTTATGGTCAAAGTTTATAAAAGCTATAAGAGATTATAATCTAGTAGAAGAAGGCGATAAAATAGCTGTTGCAATATCTGGAGGAAAAGATAGTCTACTTATGGCTAAGATGTTTCAAGAGTTAAAAAGACATGGACAAGTAAACTTTGAATTAGAGTTTATAGCTATGGATCCAGGATATCATGAAGACATAAGAAAGTTACTTGTAGATAACTGTGAGTACTTAGATATACCAATACACTTATTTGACTCAAGAATATTTGAAATAGCAGATGAAATAGCTAAAGATTATCCATGTTATATGTGCGCAAGAATGAGAAGAGGAGCACTATACTCTAAAGCTGAAGAACTAGGGTGTAATAAGTTAGCACTTGGACATCATTATGATGATGTTATAGAAACAACAATGCTTAACCTACTATGTTCGGCTAATTTTAAAACAATGTTACCTAAACTACATTCAACAAACTTTGATGGTATACAAATAATAAGACCACTTTATTATATAAGAGAAGAGCATATAGTAAGATTTATACAAAATAGTGGTATATGGCCACTAAATTGTGCATGTATGGTAGCGGCTAAAAAGACTGGTAATAAGAGATATGAAATAAAAGATTTAATCAAAAGCCTTGGAGAAAACTTTAAGGATGTAGAAAAATCAATATTTAAAGCAGCGGAAAATGTAAATATAGATTCTGTACTTGGATGGCAAAAAGATGGAGTAAAGCATTCATTTATGGAAAATTTTGAAGACTAACTAGAAATTCTTTAAAGTTTACATTATTTATTTTTAGTATAATTAAATATAATATATTTATAGATTTAGGAAGAATTTTTATTCTTCCTTTTATTTTTGATTTTATGAAATATATTTGAATAAGCAAGAAAAGCGAAAATTTTATAAATGTATAGTGAAAAAATAGCATAAAATGATAAAATATAAGTAAAGATATTTAGAAGGTGGGAGTTTGGATTGAAAAGAGTTTATATAGACTTTGAAATGAATATGCCAAGTGTAAGAAATAAAAGAGATATGCTAAATGCAGATATAATTGCAATTGGAGCTATACAATATGATACGGATACAGGTAATATAGAAGAATTTAAGTCATTAATAAAGCCTGTAACTAACCAAGAAATATATCCACATATAGAAGAATTAACTCATATAAAGCAAGATGATGTTAAAGATGCTCCAACATATGAAGAAGTTATGAGAAAATTTAAAAAATGGTTAGGTACATTTTCTCAAATAGAGGGTATATATACCTTTGGAAATCTAGATTTAACTTGCTTTAATAATACAGATAAAAAGAGTGCTCAAAAAAACAATCACCCAAGATTTATAAATAATATAAAAGGTTTATTCGTAGATATAAAGGACAAATATTTAAAATGCGGGATAAAATGTATGAATTATGTTTCGTTAAAAAATTTACTCGAATGTGCAAACGTAGAATTTAAAGGAGACGCACATGATCCTTTATATGATGCATATAATTTATATGTATTAGATGAAGTTTTAGAAAAAAATGAAGGGATAAGGGACATACTAATAATAAAAGATTTTATAAGACCACCATTTATAATATTAAATGAAAACTTAGAAAAAGTTTTTGATGAATACACAAATATATACTATAAAAATCCAAAAGAGGCTAGCAAATTTGATATATCCATAGAAGTTATAAAAACTGTATATTTGTATTTGGAATCTATAAATAACATAGACATATACAATATAGATATAATAAGAGATATAAGTAGAAAAATGGACACAATAGATAAGTTAAAAGATATTAGAACTGGGCATTTTTATATACTTGAGAATATATATTTTGATATGAAAGATTTAATAGACGATTTAATGCTTTATAAGCTAAAGCAAGAGGAATACGTAGAAGAAATAAATAGTATAATAAACTTATTTTCTGATGATTTAAAGTATGAAGAAATAGAATTTGACTATATACTAGAAAAAAGCTGTTGATAAAATTAAATATCAACAGCTTTTTAATATGAATAAATATGTACAAGAATAAATATAAATTATAAGAAACCAAAAAAGGAAATAGGAGGAGTTTTTGTGGAAGAAATAAGTAATTATTTTTCTATAATATTTAAGGTATTTATATCTTTATCATCAATATTTATATTATTTTATGGTGTAAGTATTATATTAAAAGCAAAATATAACAAGCCTAAAAATAAAGGACATACAAGAGGATATACAAGAAATAGTTTAATGATAGACGACAGAAGCAATGTAGATACAAAGAAAGTAAAAGAAAATATAAGACAAATAGAAAACTCTAGTATATCAAGTAAAGAGAAAACTATGCAATATGATAATGGGGATGTATACAAAGGGGAGATCAAAGATGGAAAAAGAGAGGGTTTTGGTATATGTATATACATGAATAAAGATAGATATGAAGGGCTTTGGAAAGATGATAAAATGCATGGAATAGGTAAATATACTTATCATGATAAAGGGTCGTATAGTGGTGATTTTAAAGAAAATAAGATAGAAGGAATAGGAACTTATACTTATAAAAACAAAGACATATATAAAGGATATTTTAAAGACGGAAAAAGACATGGAAAGGGAATTTTATATTGTAAAGATGGAAGCAAATATAATGGAATGTGGAAAGATAACCTTAAACATGGGCAAGGAAGGCTTATTGATGTAAATATGCAGATTTATGAAGGGGATTTTGTAGAAGGCAAAAAAAATGGACAAGGCAGATATGAATTTGTAGATGGAAGCAAATATAATGGTGAATTTAAAGACAATATATATCATGGTCATGGATGCTACATAGATAAATATGGGAATATATATGAAGGTCAGTATAAATATGGATTAAAAAAAGGCAAGGGTATGATGAAATATAGAAATGGTGAAATATATGAAGGTGAATTTAAGGATGATATTATAAATGGAAGAGGAAGATATACATATAAAGATAAAAGTACTTATGAAGGAGAGTTTAAAGAAGGTAAAAAACATGGAGTAGGAACATACACTTGTGAGTTATATAAATATGTAGGCGAATTTAAAGAAGATAAAAAAGGTAAGGTAGGAACCTACTACTTAAGTAATAATATTATTTTAGAAGTAATTATAGAAGAAAATATTATAACACAAGGTGTATATATATGTAATGAAAATAAAAGATACCTACATAATATAGATGTAAGTGAAATAAATGAAAAATATTTATTAAATAATATAGAAAACTACCTCGAAAATGATAAAGAACAGAATCACATTATCACTTCAAAAATATATAATTAATTATAAGAATAAATTTTGGGGTGGTATCTATGAAAAATAAACCTGAAGATTTAAACATTAAATTGTTGCCATTTAAAATAGAATCAAACTCAAGAGGAAAAAATACAATCAACCAATACGGAGTGGATATGATAAAAGCTAGAGATATGTGGAAAGAATCTAATAAAGGAAGTGGAGTACGTATAGCAGTAATAGATTCAGGATGTGATATATATCATGAAAGCTTAAAAAATAATATAGTAGAAGTTAGAAATTTTACAAATGAAGATAATAAAAATCCAAATATTGTAACTGATAGAGTAGGACATGGTACTCATGTTATAGGCACTATTGTGGCAAATAATCCAAATAATAATATAGTAGGTATAGCACCTAGTGCACAGATATATGTATTAAAAGCTATAGAAGGTAATGGACTAGGAAAATTAAGTTGGGTAGTTAATGCCATAAATTATGCTGTGGAAAAAAAGGTAGATATAATATCTATGTCACTTGGAATGGGTGGAAGTTCAGATAAATTAGAAAGGGCAGTAAAGGAAGCTGTCAAAAAAGGAATATTAGTAGTATGTGCAGCTGGAAATAGTGGTGATGGAAATGCTGATAGTTTTGAATATTCATATCCAGCTGCTTATGAAGAAGTAATATCAGTAGGTGCAGTTGATAAAAAAGGAAATCCTGCTAGTTTTAGTAATGCAAATTTAGTTATAGATGTAATTGCGCCGGGGGTAGAAATACTTTCAACCTATCCAAATAACAAATATGAAGTACTAAGTGGAACAAGTATGGCAACACCGCATGTGACAGGAAGCTTAGCTTTACTTAAAAACTGGTCAAGGGAAGAATTCCAAAGAGATTTAAGTGAAACTGAATTATATGCTCAACTTATAAAGCATACAAAATCTATTAACTATCCAAGAACTATTCAAGGTAATGGGCTTGTATATCTAGCGCAAGTTAAAACTAAAAATAAGAAAAAGAATTAAAAAACTTCGCATATCTATAAAAAAATTAGATATGCGAAGTTTTTTGATATTAAATGATAAAAATTTGCAATTAAAGTTACAAAAAGGTTACAAAAAAATGCTAAATTGTGTATAATGGTATAGTAAATAAAAAATAGGGCAACAAAAGCAAAATTGGAGTGATGAAAATGATTAAATTTACTAATGTAGATAAATTTTATTCAGATGGTAATAAGTCACTAGATAATGTAAATTTAGGAATAAAACAAGGCGAATTTGTGTTTTTAGTAGGACATTCAGGAGCAGGAAAGTCTACTTTACTTAAATTATTGACTAGAGAAGAAAAAATATCATCAGGAAGACTTTCTGTTTTAGGGGAAGATATAACTAAAATAAAAGCAAGCAAAGTACATAATTACAGAAGAAATTTAGGAATAGTATTTCAAGATTTTAGACTATTAAATGAAAAAACAGTCTATGAAAATGTAGAATTAGCGCTTAGGGTTGTAGGTACAAATGCCAAAGAAATTAGACCAAGAGTTATGGAAGTGTTAAAAAGAGTTGGCATAGCTGAAAAACATAGTAAATATCCACATGAATTATCAGGTGGGGAATCTCAAAGGGTTGGTATAGCTAGAGCTATAGTCAATAAACCATCTATAATAATTGCAGATGAATGTACGGGAAATTTAGATATACATAATTCTATTCAAATTTTAAAATTATTAAATGAAATAAATGAAGAAGGTATTACCGTCATAATGGCAACACATGATATAGAAATATTAAAGCTATTTCCAAAGAGAGTCATAGAGCTTAAAGAAGGAAAAATAATTAAAGATACAAAGAGGGAAAAATATGAAATTAATGTCTAAATTTTTATACAGTCTAAAGCAAGGAATAAAGGGTGCTTTTCACAATAAAACTATGACTATTATATCTACAATTTCTATATCTGCATCTTTAATAATACTAGGAATAGTTTTAACTATAGTATTAAATATAAACCAATTTATAAAATATGCACAAGACGAAATAAATGAAGTTAGGGTATCTATAGAAGAATTCACTAATGATGATGCGAGAATAGAATTAAAAAATAAAATTAAAGATATAAATGGTGTTAAAGGTGTTGAGTTTAAAACAAAAGAAGCTTCTTTTAACGATCTTAAAAGAAGTTTTGGAGAAGAAGCATATCTACTTGAAGGTGTACAAAATCCTTTAGAGGATTCCTTCCTTGTTACAATAGATAATCCAGAGAATATAAAGCAAATATCAAGAGAGATATCTAAGTTAGAAGGTGTAACAGAGATAACTTATTTTCAAGATATAATACAAAATTTCTTAAGTATATCAAGTACAGTTAAGAAATTTGGGTCAATTTTAATAGGGGGCTTACTATTAATATGCCTAGTAATAATATCTAATACGATAAAAAGTAGAGTATATAGTAAAAAAGAAGAAATACAAATTATAAAATATGTAGGTGGTAGTAACTTATTTGTAGTATCTCCATTTATAGTAGAAGGCTTTTTTATTGGATTAGTAGGAGCTACTTTAGCTATTGGTATATGTTTGGTTATGTATGGATATATAGTAGAAAATTTAAAGCAATTTATAAATCCAATAAACAATATTATGTCGGGTGCAGTCCTTCCATTGGCTTCTATATCATCTTCACTAATATCGACGCTGCTTATAACAGGAGTAGTTATAGGGGTATTAGGAAGTGTTATATCAGTTAAAAGACATTTAAAAGTATAAAGTAATAGGGGGAAGATTGAGTGAAAAAAATATTGACAGTGCTAACAGTATGCTCTTTAGTATTTGGAACAACATATATATATGCAGATACTGAAGATAAAAATATAGAAACTAAACAAAAGAGTGTAGATGATAAATTAAACAAAAACAGAGAAGAGCAAACAACTTTAGAATCTAAAATAAGAGATTTAGATTTTAAAGTGAAAGAAATAGAAGGAAATATAAAAGAAACTAATGATAAAATAGAAAATTTAAATGGTGAAATAGAAACTACTAAAGTTGAAATAGAAAAACTAAACGAAAATATAAGTAAAAATGAAGAAGCTCTAGGTAAAAGATTAAAAGCAATAAACAATAATTATTCTATGGGATATATTAAGGTTATATTAAGTAGTACTTCTATATCAGATTTTTTCAATAACATATATGTAGTTAAGCAAGTTGTAGAACAAGATCAGAAGATACTAAAAGAATTAGATGAAAATAAATCAGAAGTAGAGAAAAAAGAAAAAGATTTAAATTATAAAAAGAAAATGCAAGAAGATTTAAAAATATCTCTAGTAGAAAATAATGAAAAGGTACAATCTGATAAAAGTGAACTAGAAGCTTTAAAGAGAGAACTAGAAACTGAAGAAGATAATTTACAAAATGAACTTGAAAAATTAGCAGCAGAAGCAGCAGCTAAACAAGCACAAGAAGCACAACAAAGTGCTGCATCAATTGATGAAAATTTAAATGGAGCAATAATATCAAGTGGATCTTGGCCAGTCCCAGGACATACTAGAATAAGCTCTCCATATGGATATAGGCTTCATCCAGTATTAAATGTTCAAAAGATACATACAGGTATTGATATACCCGCACCAAAAGGAACCCCAGCAGTAGCAACTGATAGTGGTACAGTTATATATTCAGGACCTAAAGGAAGTTATGGAAATACTGTAATGATACAACATGATAATGGAAAGGTATCATTATATGCACATAACGATCAATTACTAGTATCTGTTGGACAGAAGGTTCAAAAAGGACAAGCAGTAACTAAAATAGGAAATACAGGAAGATCAACAGGGCCACATTTACATTTTGAAATAAGAATAAATGGAAAGCATACAAATCCTATGCCATACATAGGGTAATAAAAAATAAGTATCTATTAAAAAATAATTTAATAGATACTTATTTTTTTATTTAGAAATAAATGAATTAAGTTGTACATTTAAATAAATATTAGCAAATTTTGTGCTAAAACATAATACATGTTATCATATAATATATGATTAGATAAACAAGAATCTAAAAGGAGTTTTACACATGGAAGAATATGTAGTTGTGGATTTAGAAACCACGGGTCTTGACCCATATAAGGGTTGCGAAATAATAGAAATCGGAATAACTGAGATAAAAAATAACGAAATAATTAGGAATTATTCAAGGTTTGTAAAACCAACTTCAGATATACCGCCATTTATAACAGATATAACTAACATAACTAATGATATGGTTAAAAATGAAGACCCTATAGAAAAAGTTTTACCTAGATTTAGAAAATATATAGGAAATAGGACTATAATAGCTCATAATGCTAAATTTGACTTAAAATTTTTAAATTATTATTTAGATAAATTAAATTTAGAACCTATAACTAACCATATATGTACATTAGAAATGTTAAAGGCTAATAAGGACTATAAAGGCAAAAATAAAAAATTAGAAACAGCATGTGCATATTATGGAATAGAAAATAAAAATGCACATAGAGCAGATAGTGATACATTAGCTACAGCTAAATTATTTTTAAAAATAAAATGAACAAAAAAGCAAACTATTATTTAAATATAGTTTGCTTTTTTGTTAGAATTTTATGATTTAAATTATTTTCATATAAGACATAAATTTATATCATTCAAAATAAAAAATTTTTAAAACTAATTATATTTAGTGGTTAATTTTTATTAAAACTCATAGTATATAGTATCTTAAAAAACCTTTAGGGGGTTAGACATATGAATTTTATAGAATTTAATATATCTGTAAGTGAGATAGAGTTTTCAATATTTAAAAAAATAAAAAATAAGAAGATATATATCGTTAAAAATAAATTAATTATACCGAAGTCTTTTGATATCGGGAATAGATTAAATTATATAAAAAAATTAGTAAGTACTATTATAAAAGAGCATGATATTAATAAATCCTATATAAATAAAAATGAATCAGAAAATGAAGATACTATACAGTTAATAAAGATAGAAGGTATAGTAGAGGAACTTCTATTTAATTGTGGGGTGGAAATATGCAAATAAATCCAAATGTTAACTTAAAGGTAATAAAAAAGATTAAATCTGAAGGGGTTAATTCAAATTTATATTTAGTAGAAGATACTCAGCTTGGATGTAAATTTATACTAAAGCAAATAAGTAAAAAAAAATTAAAATCTGCAGATAAATACTTTGACGAATCTAAGAAGATATATAGGTGCAATCATCCAAATATAATGAATATAAATACAGCATCTCAAGATGAAAATAATATATATATAACAATGCCATACCTAGAAAGAGGATCTTTATATAATTTATTAGAGAATAAAAGCTTAACCATTAGAGAAGTTATAAAGTATTCATTAGACTTTTTATCAGCAATACAATATATCCATTCTTTGGGTATAATACATTGTGACATAAAGCCAAATAATGTACTTATAAGTGATAATGATAATGCAATAATAACCGATTTTGGTTCGGCATTGTATTTAAATAATTCAGGAAATGCAAGGCTTAGAAATGTATATTATAAGCATATAGCTCCAGAGCAGTGTACAAATTCTATAATAGATAAAAAAATTGATATATATCAAATAGGTACTACATTATATAGAATGTGTAATGGAAATGAAGAATATAATAATCAAGCCAGAAAATATAAGGACTTAAATAGTTTAAAAATAGCATGCGCTAAAGGGAAGTTCCCTATAAGAAAAAAATATTTGCCTCATGTACCAAGAGAAATTATAAATATAATAGAAAAATGTCTTATGATAGATCCAAGGGATAGGTATGAAGATGTTTTAGAAATAATGAATGATTTATCTAGTGTAAGTAGAAACTTAGATTGGAGATATAAAAAATTAGAAGAAAATGACTTTGTATGGGAACTAGAAGATAAAAACTACAATACTTATATAAGGTTATACAAAGAAGATACAGTATGGAAAGTATTGAGTGATGGGAAAATTTATACAGTAGACACAAAGGCTAAGGGATATAAGCTTATAAGAAGTATTATAAAGAATAAAAAAATGACCTTACTTTAAACCGATCAAGTAAGGTCATTAAAAAGGGGTAAAATATATTATAAAAAGGGGTTTATTAGGGAATATATTTTATTTGGGGAGTAAATAATCGGTTATTAGGGGAATAACCTTGTATTTATAATAACAAGATTCGACAAAAAAAGCAATAGTAAATTTAAAAAAAGTTTTATAAAATTTTTATTTAAACTAAATTTAATTAAAAATTAAATTTAGTTTAAATAAAAATGTATAAAAATACATCTTCTGGATAAACTATAAAAATCTAGGAGGTATATATGAAAAAATCTAAATGTTTGCTTTTAACCTTATTATTTTTTATAGCTATGTCAAATACATCAATATGTATAGAAAAAAACAATATACTAAATAAAGATATATTAATAAATAATGTAGAAAAAGATGATATAAAAATAAGCATAGAGGACATAAATATAGTAGAGGAAAAAATAAGTGTAGGAGATGTTTACAATTCTTCTGCTATAATAAGTATGAATGTTAGAAATAATAGTAAATACGACATAGAATTATCTAATATAGATGTATATCCATATCAAGGCGGAAAACCAGTTAAGTATTTTGTTTCAACAGCTAATGAAGATATACAAGGATTTATAGGAAATATAAAAGGTGGAGATGATAAAGATATAAAAATGGGAATAACGCTTCATAATACTAAAGATCCTATAAAATTAGAGTTAAATAATATAGAAGATAAAAGTAAAGAACAAATTGTACATAGCATAAATATAAAGTAAAAAAGAAAAGCGTTGCTTTTCTTTTTTTATATATTATTCCTCAGTTGAGGAGTATCAACAGGGCATATGCTATTACATGTAGAACAATTCATGCATATATCTAGGTCTATAACGTATTTTTCATCTCTGGTCTATATACATTTGTCAAAAGATTCTAGTTCACAAGCCACCAACTTATACAAGTATCATGTATAAAATAAGCCATAATAAAGCCTCCTTTGATTATTTTATATATTATATAATTTCCAAAAATCATTTTTTTTAGCCAAATAATATACAAATAATATATAAAGTTGCATAAACTAAGTATAGTCATAATCTTACAAATTTGTTCTTTGATTTATTTTGTATAACAATGTATAATTACTTTATAAATAAGGAGGTTTTATGAGTTATAATAATGATGATAATAAAATAAGACGGAAAAGAGTAAGCTCAAGTACAAGTAAAACAACAAATAAAACGGATAATAAAGTATTTAATAATAGAAGTGTAAGTGAAAAAATAAAAAATGAAAACACTATAAATAGAGGAACAAGAAGTAGTACTTATAGTTCTCGTTCAAGAACTAAAAAAAGCAAGAGGAAAAAAAATAAAAAGTTATTAAAATTATTTAAAAATTTACTAATAGCAATGTTATTAGTATTAGCTTTAGTATCAATAGTTTCTAGTATTTATGTATTTACAGTGGTCAAAGGCTCACCTAAAGTAACTAAAGAGCTATTAGAGCAAAACTATATAAGTAGTGAAGTGGTAGATAATAATGATATACCAAAGTATTTAAAAGATGCTATTGTATCTATAGAAGATGAAAGATTCTATAAACATAATGGTGTAGATACTATATCTTTAGTAAGATCTGTAGTACATAATTTACTAACAAATACAACTCAGGGCGGAAGCACTATAGAAATGCAAATTTCTAAAAACTTACTTACAAGTGATGATAAAACTATAAAAAGAAAGCTTAAGGATATGTTTAATGCAACTTCCATGGATAAAAACATATCTAAGGATGAAATATTAGGTATATACTTAAATAATATATATTTAGGTAAATCAGCCTATGGGGTAGGAAAAGGTGCTAAAGTGTATTTTGGTAAAGATGTTAAAGATTTAAACTTAGCTGAATGCGCTATGTTAGCAGGAATAACTAATAGTCCAGCAAAATATGGTCAATTTGTACAAGCAAAGAAAAGACAAGAAACAATACTTTATAAAATGCATGAACTTGGATATATAAATGATGCAGAATATGAAGATGCATTAACTAAAGAAGTAACTTTTGTATCTGAAATAGGTAAATAAGAGGTGTAATATGAAAGAGTATAAGTTTAATTATGAAGATAAAGAATATGTATTAAGTTTAGATAACTGTAGTGGTTTATTAAATGATGAAGAAAAGCCCGTAGATGGCATAAAATTAGAAAATATATTAGAAATGTTATCTAATGGCAGTGAAATAGATTTTGATATGGAATATTACCAAGAAGCTTGCCCAGAATGTCTAAAAGGAGTTAAGGAAAAGCAAAAGTTTTTTGGTTTTTTAGAATATCATTTTTATATATTCACTAAAAATGGAAAGTTTGTTATAAGTGATATAGATAAAAGTTATGAAGGATTAAGTTTTAACAAATTATTAAGAGCAGGTAAAGTTGATGACAGTTATATAGTTAGTATAATAATATGTGAAAACTGCCAAGATTATATAATACAAATAGAAAACTGTATAGTATAAATAAAAAAAGTCTACCATTGATCTGGTAGACTTTTTTTATTACATACAATAAGTTAAAAAGGATGCATCTACTTGTGCTGTTATCTTAACTATACCAGGTACTACATTTGTGATAGATGATTTAGATGAATAATTAATATTATTTAGCTGAGAACTTATTTCAGTAACTTTACAAGGTATGGGATTATAATTAAGAGAAAAACTTTTAGCTAAAATACTAGCTTTATCTTTAGCATCTTGAGTAGCTTTTTTTAATGCTTTATTATAGTATTCATTAGGATTAGATAAAGAAAAATCTATATATATTTCATCATTTGCACCATTTTCAACTACTAAAGAGTAAATATCATTAACTTTACTTAAATCATGAACTATTATAGTTATAAGTTGAGTTACAGTATAAGAAATTAATGTATTTTTTTCATAATCATAATTTTGAGTAGCAGAAATGTCTTTACTAAAAATATCATCCTTTGAAACACCATAATCAGAAAGACTATATAAAAGTCTGTTTAAAATTTCGCTATTTTTATCTTTTGCTATTTCTAAGCTCTTATCTTGAGAAGAGATTCTAACATTAATTTTTGCCATATCAGATTCTATATTTAAAGAACTTACACCTCTAACTGTTAACGAGCCCTTGTCAGAGGGCATATTAAATAGGCTATTTTTATATTGCATAAACAAAACCTCCATACTTTATAGTTTATTACTAAGTTTATATATTTAAATAAGTATACTTTAAATTATATTAATTAATAGAAATTTAATATGATATAATTAATATAAATTTTTAAAATGAGATAAAAGGGGAACTAAAGGTGGAAAATGTAATAGGGGTTATAGCGTCAAATATAGAGTTAAAAGAAAAAATAGAAACACTTTACCCAAGGGAAATAAAAAATAAAGAAATTATAATAGATATTATAGAATTAGATTTATTAGAAGAACAAGGAAAGATATTAGTTGACAAAGGAGCTCAAGTAATAATAGGTAGAGGTGGAGGATATAAGCTTATATTAGATACTGTAAATGTACCCATAATACCTTTAAATATGAAATCTATAGATTTACTAAAAGCTATAAAATTAGCTAGTACATATAAAAAGGAAATAGTTCTTATATTAGGGTATGATGAAGTAGATTTTGATTATATAAGTTTAAAGGATGTAATAAATATACGTATAAAGGAAGAATGGTTCAAATCTAAATATGAAATAAGAAGCAAGGTATTAAAATACATCGATAAAAAAGAAGGTATAGTTATAGTTGGAAGTGGAATAGCTTGTTCTTTTGCTAGACAGTATAACATAGATAATGTATTTATAAATGCTAGTGAAGAATCTATAACAGAGGTTATAGAATACGCTAAAAATATAATAAGTTCATTATCAAATGAGAAATTTAACAATCAAATGCTTATAAATATACTAGATGGAGTAAAAGATGGAATAATAGCTATAGATACAAAAGGCAAAATAATACTATTTAATGAAAGTGCAAAGAAAATATTAAATACAAAAAAGGAAGAAGTATATAAGAAAAATATAAAAGATGTATTTCCTTGTATGGATTGGTTAGTAGAAGCTATGATTAAAAATGAGAGTCATAAGCGTAAGATAAGAAATATAAATAAATTGACAGTAAACACAAGGTCAGTACCCATAATAGTTGATGGACAAGTTCAAGGAATAATTGGAATACTTCAAGATATAACTAATATACAAAGTTTAGAAAGAAAAATACGTATGGATTTAAATAATAAGGGGCTCTGTGCTAAATATACATTTGATGATTATATATTCAAAGATGAAATAAGTAAAGAACTTGTAGAAATGGCTAAAAAGATTGGTAAAACAGAATTTACGACCTTATTATATGGAGAAAGTGGTTGTGGAAAAGAAGTGTTAGCACAAAGTATGCACAATATTAGTCAAAGAAAAGATAAACCTTTTGTGGCTATAAATTGCGCCACTATATCAGAAAGTTTATTAGAAAGTGAATTATTTGGATATGAAGAAGGAGCATTTACAGGAGCAAAAAAAGGTGGGAAGCCAGGACTTTTTGAGCTTGCTCATGGAGGGAGTATATTTTTAGATGAAATAAATAGCTTACCTATAAATATACAAACTAAATTACTTAGGGTTATAGAAGAAAAAAAGATAATGAGAATGGGGTCAGATCGGGTGATACCTCTAGATATAAGGATAATGGCTGCTACTAATGAAAATCTAAGACAAAAAATAAAAGATAAAACTTTTAGAGCTGATTTATTTTATAGATTAAGTAGCCTAGAGATAAATATACCTCCACTTAGAAAAAGAAAAAAAGACATAGTATTTTTGTTTGAATATTTTGTGAGAAAAATGATAGAAGAAGGTGGTTTTTCAAATCTATCTTCTATCAGTGATAACTTTCAGCTAAAGCAAGAAGAGGTTAATCTATTAAATAATCACAATTGGTTGGGAAATATTAGAGAGCTAAAGAATGTAGCACAAAAATATGTATTAACAGGTAAAATAGAAATATTATATGTGGAAGATGAAGATAATAAAGTGGATGAATATAACTTGAATACATGTAATAGTCAATTTAAAAATATAAATTACGAAAAAATAGGTATTGATATAAAAGAGATAAATAAATATGTTGAAACAAAGATTATAAATATATTATTATCTCAAGGACTAAACAAAACACAGGTGGCAAGTATCTTAGGGATAAGCAGAACAGCTCTTTGGAAAAAATATAAAGATAATGATTAATGTGTTAAAAAATAGTAACTAATGTTAAGATTTATTAACATAAAAAATTATCATCGAAGGTAAGTCATTATAAATAATAAGATTCACATAAATATGAAACTAATAAAAAACAAGCCTACTTAAAAAAAATTGTTTTTTATTAGTTTATATTAATTATTAGTTTATTATAGTAAACTAATTTGAATTTTTAAATATTTGGCATAAATGTTGCTTTATATTAAGGGTGAAAGTAAATAATTATAGGGTGGTGGGAATATTATGCAAAGTATGGCGGCTAAGCATTCTATATGGCCAAGAGAGAAAGATATAATATTTGATTTATCAGGGAGAGCTCAAAGAGCTGAAAAGAATATAGGAAGAGAAAATGTTATAAATGCTACTATAGGAGCATTAATGGATGACTATGGAAGATTAATAACTTTAGATACAGTTTATAGTGAGTATAAAAACTTAGAAAATGCAGAAATATCTGCTTATGCAGCACTTGAAGGTCAGCCAGATTATCTTGAAGCTGTTAAAAAAGTAGTTTTTAAAGATTACATGCCAAATAGTTATATAAGAGCAGTAGCATCTCCAGGAGGAAGTGGAGCTATAAAATTAGCTACTTGGAATTATACAAATCCAGGTGATGAAGTATTAACATCAGATTGGTTTTGGAGTCCATATGTAAGCATTACAGAAGAAATAGGAAGAACGGTAGGAACTTATGAGTTATTTGATGAAAATAATAATTTCAACTTCAAATCATTTAAAAAAGAATTTTTAAGAATAGCAGATAAACAAGAAAGAATATTTACAATTCTAAACACACCAGCACATAACCCAACAGGATACAGCATATCAGATAATGAATGGGATAAAATAATAGGATTATCAAAAGAAGTAGCTCAAAATAAAGAAAAGAAAATAATATTGTTTGTTGATATAGCATATATTGATTTTGCTAGTGATGATAATGCTAGTAGAATGTTCTTTGAAAAGTTCTCAAATCTACCAGAAAATGTATTGGTTATAGTAGGATTTAGTATGTCTAAAGGATTTACAGCTTATGGTATGAGAATGGGAGCAGCAGTTTGTATAACTTCAAGTGAAAATGTAGCAGAAGAATTCTACTATGCTTGTGTACACTCTTGCAGAGCAAATTGGTCAAATTGCAATAGAGGAGCTATGGCAATTCTTTCCAATATAGTAAATAATTCAGAGAAGTTTAAGAAATATAATGAGGAAAAAAATACGTATAAGGAAATGTTAAAAAGAAGAGCTAATGCATTTGTAGAAGAAGCTGAAAAAGTAGGGCTTGATATACTTCCATATAGAGATGGATTTTTTGTAAGCATACCTTGTGAAAATTCAAGAGAAGTATGCGAGGAATTAACTAAAGATAATGTATATATGGTACCTTTAAAAGCAGGGCTTAGATTTGCTGTTTGTGCAGTAAATGAAAATAAATGTAAGATAGCACCAAGTATAATCAAAAATGCGCTTGAATATGTAAAAAGTCAGAAGTTGGTAGAAAATAGATAATAATACTAAATGTATTATATATAAATTAGTTAAAAATATAAAGGAAATAGATTTAAAACTAAGATATATGGGGGAATTTAATATGAAAAAACTAATGACTGGTAATGAAGCCATAGCTCGTGGAGCATATGAAGCTGGTGTAAAATATGCATCTGCTTATCCTGGAACTCCAAGTACAGAAATATTAGAAAATATAGCTACATATAAAGATTCAATAGTAGCTGAGTGGGCACCAAATGAAAAGGTTGCACTTGAAGCTGCAATAGGAGGATCTATTGCAGGTGCTAGAACAATAGCATCTATGAAACATGTTGGACTTAACGTTGCAGCAGACCCATTATTTACATTTGCATATACTGGAGTAAATGGGGGAATGATATTAGTTTCTGCTGATGAACCAGGAATGCATTCTTCTCAAAATGAACAAGATAACAGAAATTATGCTAAATTTGCAAAAATTGCCTTATTTGAGCCATCAAATAGCCAAGAAGCTAAGGATATGATAAAAGAAGCATATAGAGTAAGTGAAGAATTTGATACTCCAGTATTATATAGAGTTACAACTAGATTATGTCACTCAAAGGGAATAGTAGAGTGCAGTGATAGAGTTGAAGTTGGAATAAAAGATTATGTTAAAAATCCTCAAAAAACATTAACAGTACCAGCACATGCAAGAGTACTTAGACATTCAGTAGAAGAAAGATTAGAAAAACTAGAAGAATATTCTAATAATACTTCTTTAAATTATTGTGAAATGAATGATAGCAAAGTAGGTGTAATAGCATCAGGAATGTGTTATATGTTTGCTAAAGAAGTATTTAAAAATGATGCATCATATATGAAGCTAGGATTTACAAATCCATTACCTATAGAAAGAATAAAAGAGTTTGCATCTAATGTTGAAAAAATATATGTAATAGAAGAGAATGATCCATTTATAGAAGATCAACTAAAAGCAGCTGGTATAGATTGTATAGGTAAAGACTTATTCCCTAAAATGGGAGAAATGACTCCAGATGTTCTTAGAAAAGCTGTATTTGGGAAAACAAACGATACAATAAAATATAATAAGGAATTAGTAGTGCCAAGACCTCCAGGTCTATGTGCAGGATGTCCACACAGGGGATTTTTCTATGAGTTAGGAAAGAGAAAAAATGTATTAGTATCAGGAGATATAGGATGTTATACATTAGGATTTGCACCTCCATATAATGCTATGGATACAGTAGTATGTATGGGAGCTAGTTTAAGTGCAGGTCATGGAGCTCAAAAAGTATTTAATATGAAAAAAGATAACGAAATGAGAGTAGTTGGTGTACTTGGTGACTCCACTTTCTTCCATACAGGAATAAACTCATTATTAGATGTAGTATACAACAAAGGTAATTCAATATCTGTAATATTAGATAATAGAATAACTGGAATGACAGGGCATCAACAAAACCCAGGAACAGGGTATACATTACAAGGAGAGGTTACTGAAATAGTTGATATAGAAGGTTTAGTTAGAGCTTGTGGTGTTAAGCAAGTTAGAACAATAGATCCAAATAACTTAAAAGAAGTAAAAGAGACGCTAGATTGGGCATTTGAATTAGATGAACCTTCAGTAATAATAACTAGATGGCCATGTGTACTTAAGAGATTCTCTAAAGAAGACATAGAAGAATTTAACAATCCATTTACAAATAAATGTGATATAGATAAAGATGCTTGCATAGGATGTAAGATATGTATGAAAACAGGTTGTCCTGCTATATCATTTGACAAGGATGAAAAGAAAGTAAATATAGATAAAAATCAATGTGTAGGATGTAATGTATGTTCTCAAGTATGTCCTAAAGATGCAATATCTAATAATGGATTAGCTAAGGAGGTAAACTAATATGACAAAAAGTATACTTTTAGTTGGAGTAGGTGGGCAAGGAACTATACTTGCTAGTAAATTATTAACTACAGGGCTTATGGAAGCTGGATATGATGTAAAAATGAGTGAGATACATGGAATGAGCCAAAGAGGAGGTTCTGTTTCCTCTCAAGTTAGATATGGATCTGAAGTATATTCTCCAGTTATAGAAATAGGTGGAGCTGACATATTAGTTTCTTTTGAAAAAATGGAAGCTTTAAGATGGTTAGAGTATTTAAAGCCAGGGGGAAAAATAATATACAATAACTATAGAATGGATTCTATGCCAATACTTACAGGAAAGGCTGAATACAAAGAAGAAGAAATTGAAAAAGAATTAGATAGATTAAATGGAAGCTTATTAAATGCAGCAGAAAAAGCACTAGAAATTGGAAATGCTAAAGTAATGAATATAATTCTTTTAGGGGCATTAGTTAAATCTATGAACTTAGAAGATATAAATTGGGAACAAATAATAAAAGACAATGTAAAAGAAAAATTTGTTGATATAAATATAAAAGCATTTAATGAAGGGATGAAACTAGTAAGTAAGGAAGCTTTAGCTTAAAAATCAAAAAGCACACAAATTATATAAATAAAAATTAAGCTATTATAAGTTAGTACTTATAATAGCTTAATTTAAATATGCATTAAAACTAGGGATAAATTAGAACATATTTAATATATAACTTAAAAAAAGGGAAAAGGGGATTATTATGAATTATAGAATATTAGCTATAAATCCGGGGTCTACATCAACTAAAATAGCAGTATATGATGATGAAAATCAAATTTTATCAAAAGGAATAGATCATAAATCAGAAGAAATAGCAAAGTATGAAAGAATACAAGACCAATTTGAAATGAGAAAACAAGAAGTATTAAATGTACTAGCTGAAAATAATATAGATATAAACACTTTAAGTGCTGTTGTAGGAAGAGGGGGATTGCTTCCTCCAGTTAAATCAGGAGCATATTTAGTAAATGATGAAATGATAGATAGATTAGTTAACAGACCAGTTATTGAACATGCATCTAATTTGGGAGCTATAATTTCTTATGAAATAGCAAAATCTATAGGAGTAAATGCATACATATATGACTCAGTAGCCGTTGATGAGTTAAATGATATAGCTAGATTATCAGGAATTAAAAATATGGATAGAGAGAGCTTAAGCCATGCACTTAACTCTAGAGCTATGGCTATAAAGTTTGCAAAAGACAATAATAAAAAATACAATGAACTTAATCTAATTGTTGCTCATTTAGGTGGGGGCATAACTGTAAGTATTCATGAAAAAGGAAAAATGATTGACATTGTATCAGATGATGAAGGACCATTTTCACCAGAAAGATCAGGTAGGATTCCTTGTAAAAAATTAATAAATACATGTTTTTCTGGAAATTACACACATAAAGAAATGTTAAAGATGATAAGAGGAAAAGGTGGAATAGTTTCTTATTTAGATACAGTAGATGTTAGAGAAGTGGAAAAAATGATGGAAGAAGGAAATAAAGAAGCTAAATTAGTACATGATGCTATGTGTTATCAAGTATCTAAAGCAATAGGTGAATTAGCGACAGTTGTAGAAGGAAAAGTAGATTCAATAATATTGACAGGTGGAATAGCTTACTCAAAGCTTGTAACAAAACATATAAAGAGAAGAGTAGAGTTTATATCTAATGTAGAAATAATGCCAGGAGAAAATGAATTAGATTCATTAGCACTTGGCACATTAAGAGTTTTAAATAATGAAGAAACTGCAAGAGAGTATAAAGAAGAAATATTAGCTAATGCATAAATGTGTTATAAACTTAAGTAAATTTTAATTTTAATACATACTAATGCGTTTTTACTGAAACTATAGAAAAAATCACTGGATACTTATCCAGTGATTTTTAGATTAAATAAATATTAAAATATAATTATTTAGATATGAAAGTTTCGCAACTTGCATCCTGTGAGTTTATATGAACCTTTTCAGCTTTGCATGCTTTACTAACATTATATTTACACTTCTCAGCCTGACATATTATATTTTCAGGTGTTATATATTCATCATTAGTACTATTTGTAAAAGATCCAAAAGAACCCTCGACAAAAGTTGAACAAGTAGTTTGAGATGTAGAATCTGCTCTACTACCAGCAACATTTATGCCTCCAGCATAGCATTTTTTGCTATTATTATACACACAGTTAGTTGCAGAACAATTTAAATTTTCATTCATAATTACATTCCTCCTAAAATTATCTTCTAGGTTAGTATGTGAAAAATAAAAGAAAATATAACTTATATATTACAACTTAATAATTATAGTTAATCTATTTATAGCTATTATCTAGGACAAAATGTTTCACAACTTTGATTTTCGTTGTTTATTTGAACATTTAATGCAACACAAGAGCCTTCGTCATTATGTTTGCATTCTTTGGCCTGGCAAGCTATATTGTGAGTTTTAGCATAGTCTTCATTACTAGTTGAGTTAGTCAAAGTTGCATTTTTTCTATCTTCAAAAGTTAGACAGTGGGTACCATTTGTATTTGATGCTATAGAACCTGAGATATTTATACCGTTAGCATAACAACTACTGCATTTATTATAAAAACATGTAGATGCTAAACATACTAAATTTCCATTCATAATTAATATACCTCCTAGAATTTTATCTAATTTAGTATGTGAAAAAATTAAAGATTTAATCCATTTAAGGTATATATTTATTCTAGGCAATTGTCACATAAAACTGCAACATCCTCTAGAGTCTCTCTGCCTAAATTTTTATTAATATGATACACATCTAAGTTGTGTTCTTGTCCACAAATAGAACAAGTATAATCATTTTCTCTAAGCGCATAATCTTTAAATATTTGCCAATGTATGCTATTTAAGTATTCCTTATACTTAACTTTAAGGCATGCCTCTAAATATTCACTATACAGATTATCTAAGTCAAAGCTAGTTAGATTAGAATATTCACATTCAAAATAATCACAATCATTATATAGGTTAGGTGGTGAATCTAGCAATATACATTTTATATTATATTTGTAATTTTTATCAGGACCATCTAGAGAAAGATGAGTACAATAAGAACAACATTTCTTTGGTAATACTTCTTTAAGTTTCTCAACATTTTTATTCATATGTAACCTCCAATAATTTATATACTTTAATAAACAATATATAGTGAAACTTAGAATTCATTGATAAACACTCTTTATAAGATATATTAAAAAATAGTGATATATATTCTATAAATAAAGGGTTTTATAAAAAAATAAAGTAATTATGTTATATTAATTAAAACTAGGGTGATGAAATGAGAACTTATAATTTTGAGAAAGTAAGAGAAGATTCATACAACGAACTTGAAAAAATGAAGAAAGAAATGAAATATATAAATAAGTTAAATTTTAAAATAGAAAAAGAACAAATATATACAATAGAAACTCAAAATAAAGATTATAGTGATTTATATAATATATATGATGAAGAAAAGCTATATAATTTAAGAATACACAAAAAAAGTATTGGTAAATTTTCTAGTAAAGAAAGAAATGAAAAAAAGTTAAAAAATTTAAGAGTATTGTATTGTGAATTTGAAGAATGTAGGTTTGAAAATATAGAATTTATAAGTTGTATATTTATAGGAAATGTGTTTTTTAAATGTGATTTTGAAAATGTAATATTTAAAGATTGTAAATTCTATAATGAAAAAGATGATATAAATATATTTAAAGATGAATGTAAGTTTAGAGATGTTAGATTTACTAATAGTAATATAGAAAAAACAAAATTTGAAAGCATGAGTTTAAAAAATGTATATATAAAGGAAAGTAATCTAAATGGTTCTATATTTAATAAATGCATAATGAAAGAGGTTATAATTTGTGACAGTGATTTAAGTGCTATTAAAATATTACGTCCAAAGCATTTAGATATATCTTTTGAAGATTATTATTTAAGTAAATTTGACGAGCATACATTTATAGATAAAGTTGACTTAAAGAAAAAAGATAAGAATGAGTGTATAGATATATACAAGGTATATAAGGATATATCAACAAAATTTGAAGCTAATAGATTATTAAACATAGGTGGAGAATATTATTATATAGCTAAATTAATAGAGAAAGATGGTTTAAAAGGAATAGCTAAGTTAAAGTCCATAATATACTGGGCACTTTGTGGTTATGGAGAACGTCCAACATATGCGCTTATAACATCTTTAGAAATTGTATTGGTATTTGCTATATTATACATGATAACAGGTCTTAATATAGGTGGAGAATTTATAAATTATAAAGGTGCATTAATGGGAAATATAGATGTATCTTCTATAAATAAAGACTTCATTAATTCATTGTATTTTAGTATAGTAACTTTTACAACAGTTGGATATGGAGATATAACTCCAGTAGGATTTTTTAGTACTTTATTATCTGCAATAGAAATGCTTTTAGGTGTTACTATGGTTGGTATTTGGACAGCTACATTGTCTAGGAAGATAACAAAATAAAGAGAATTTAAACTCAAAGATATAACATTTAATAATAAAAAATAATGTAATACAAGAACTTAAACGCATATGAATATATAAAGAATGGATATAAGTTAGTTTACATAAAGCGACTTATATCCACAAAGAAAGAATTATATTACATGATTAATATTAATACTTATTTATTTAGTAAAAATTTATTGATAACATGTGCAACTCCATGTTCATTATTAGTTTTAGTTATATAGTTTGCAATATTCTTTATGCTATCGCGAGCATTACCCATTGCTACACCAAGCCCTGCATACTCTATCATATGCTTGTCATTTTCTTCATCACCTACAGCTATAGCTTTATCTATAGATAAATCTATATTTTTACATAAAGCTTTAAGCGCATTTCCTTTATTAGCTTTTTTATTTAAAAATTCTAGGAAAAATGGAGCAGATCTAACAACTGTGTATTTATCAAAAAATTCTTGAGGTACATTTTTTATTATTTCTTCTAATTTTTCAGGTTCGTCAACAATCATAACCTTACAAAATGTCATAGTTTCATCTATTTCTTCTTCTGGTTTATAAACTAAAGGTATTTTATTTAAATCAGATTCTAAAACAGTGTATTTACTAGGTTTTTTGTTAGGTGTTACAACATCAAGTGGTGTACTTATATGAAGATAAGTATTAAGTTTTTTAGAAAGTTCATATATAGATTTAAAATCATCATAATTCATTTCTATATTAGATATAACTTTTTTAGTTTTAACTTCTTGAACAACAGCTCCGTTAAAGCATATAACATAGTCCCCCTCATCAGTTAAATTAAGCTCTTCAAGTAGTGGAGTTACACCAGGTAGTGGTCTACCAGTAGATAAAACTACTTTATTCCCATTTTGTTTAGCTTCTTGGATAGAGTCAAAAACCTCCTTAGTTATTTTTTTTTCGGTATTTAATAAAGTGCCATCAATATCTAGTGCTATTAATTTATACATATAATCCTCCTATGATATTTACATAAAGATAGTTATAATTATATCAATATATGCAGAATTTATATAGAGAAAATTAAAAAAGAGTGTATGCTATAATATAAATATTAAAAATAAATATAAATAAAGGAGATATTTCAATGAAGTTTTCAGATTTTAAATATGAAAGACCAAATTATGAAAAAAGTAAAAATCAAATAATAAAAATAATAAATAATATAGAAAATTCAAAAACTTACAAAGAGCAAAGACAAAATATTGATAAACTAAATAGCATTAGAAATAATATAGAAACTATGAGTACATTATGTTCTATAAGACATAGTATAAATGTTGAAGATAAGTTTTATGAAAGGGAAAAAGTGTATTGGGACGAATATTCTCCATTATATGAAGAACTTAATTCACTTTTTTATAAATCAGTAGTAAACTCAAAATTTAAAGAAGATATTCAAAAAGATTTTGGAAGACAGTTTATAAATATAGCAAGCTTTAATTTAAAGTCTTTTAGTAGCGAAATAATAAAAGACCTTCAAGAGGAAAATAAGCTTTGTTCTAAATATACAAAACTATTAGCATCTGCTAAAATTCATTTTGAAGGAGAAGAAAGAAACCTATCTGGACTTTTAAAATTTATGTCAAGTGAAGATAGAGATATGAGGATAAAGGCATCTAAGGCATATTACAATTACTTTGAAGAAAAAGAAAATGAATTTGATGAAGTATTTGATAAATTAGTTAAAGTAAGAAATAATATGGCTATAAAACTTGGTTTTGACAACTTTGTAGAATTAGGATATATAAGAATGATGAGAACTGATTACAACAAAGACATGGTAAAAAACTTTAGAAAACAAGTTTTAGATTATATTGTACCTGTAGCAAATAGTCTTTACGAAAGACAATCTAAAAGGATAGGTGTAGATAGACTTACATATGTAGATGAAAACCTTGAGTTTTTAAGTGGGAATGCAACACCTAAGGGAAGTGACGAATACATAATAGAAAATGGAAGAAAAATGTATTCTGAGCTATCAAATGAAACTAAAGAATTCTTTAATTTCATGCTAGAAAATGAACTTATGAACTTAGTAACTAAAAAAGGTAAAGCAGCAGGTGGATACTGTACATATATACCAGATTATAAATCTCCATTTATATTCTCGAACTTTAATCAAACATTAGATGATATAGATGTATTAACTCATGAAGCAGGTCATGCTTTTCAGCTTTATATGTCAACTTGGATTGATATGCCAGAAATAAACTTCCCAACTTATGAAAGTTGTGAAATACACTCTATGAGTATGGAATTTATAACTTGGCCTTGGATGGAATTATTCTTTAAAGAAGATACAGAGAAATATAAATTTACTCATCTATCATCAGCTATTAAGTTTATACCATATGGAATAGTAGTAGATGAATTCCAGCACTATATATATGAACAGCCTAATATGACTAAAGAAGAAAGAAAAAATATTTGGAGAGAACTAGAGAAAAAATATTTACCACATAGAATATTTGAAGATAATGATTTTTTAGAAAAAGGAACTTGGTGGTTTAAGCAAGGACATATATTTAAAAATCCATTTTATTATATAGACTATACATTAGCTCAGATATGTGCATTACAGTTTTGGAAAAAAATGAGGGTGGACAGAATCAATGGATGGGAAAATTATCTAGACATATGTAGAGTTGGAGGAACAAAGTCATTCTTAGAAATAGTAAAGATAGGTGATTTAAAATCTCCATTTGAAGATGGATGTGTAGAAAGTATTATAGATGTTATTAAAAATTATTTAGATAGTATAGATGATAAAGCTTTATAATATATATACTGTAGAAATATGTAGCAATATTTATAGAAAAATATATTGGAATTTAAATTGAAAGTTTCTTTTCTTAACTTAGAAAGTATAAAAAAATTAAACATTCCGGTTGAAGGATATAGGAGATTACTTCTAAAAAGAAGTGACCGAAGGTACAAGTTTGATTAAATCCTAATTTAATCAAATGAAATTCTCAGGTAAAAATACTATATTCAGATGGAATTCTGAAGATTATATTAACAGAGAAAACAAATGGGATTTGTTTTCTCTGTTTTTTATTAAATAGACTTAAAAAGGAGAGGATTTTTATAATAATAATAACCGATAATACTATTGTCAAAAACAAAATAAAGCACAAAAATGTAAAATATATAAATGACATATATTTAGAAGTTTTAAAAGAAAGTAGAAATCTAATTCACAAAGGTTACGAACTTTTATCACATCCGATGTATTCCAGTATAAAGCCAAATGAAACTCCATACAGAAGTATAATATTAAAAAAATCAAACAAGTTAGATACAAATTCAGTACTATTAATTGAAGAAGCAATATACATTTCTAATAAATTTCAAAATAATAAACAAACACCTAATTGGACATATAATGTAATAGATGACTTTAGAGTTATAGACTTAGATATCTTAAGTAATACATTAGAAAGAATTCAATATATATTATAGAAATTAAAAATAATATTTGTATGTGACAAAATAATAAAATATTTTTTTATAAAAATGTTAAAAAAATAAATATAAAGGAGAAATTTATGGGAAATATATATGATTTAATAATAATAGGCTCAGGGCCTGCAGGGCTTTCGGCAGGACTTTATGGTGCAAGAGCAAAGTTAAAAACTCTTATACTTGAAAAAGGAAAAACTGGAGGACAAATAGTAACAACTCATGATGTTGCTAACTATCCAGGTTCAGTAGAAAATGCTAGTAGACCTAAGTTAATAGCAAGAATGGTGGAACAATGCAAAGGTTTTGGGGCAGAAATGAAAAAAGATAATATAATAGATGTAGATTTAGAATCTGATATAAAAGTATTAAAAGGTGAAAAAGGCGAATATAGAGGAAAGGCTGTAGTAATTGCTACTGGGTCTATACCTAGAAAGCTTGGTGTTAAAGGAGAAAAAGAGCTAACAGGTAAGGGAGTATCATATTGTGCAACATGTGATGGAGATTTTTTCACAGATTTAGAAGTATTTGCAATAGGTGGAGGAAATAGCGCAGTTGAAGAAGAGATTTTTTTAACAAAATTTGCTAGAAAGGTAACAATAATTAATAGAAATGAAAAGCTAACTTGTGCCAAATCAATAGCAGAAAAAGCACAAAACAATCCTAATATAGAATTTGTACACAATACGACTGTGAAAGAATTATGCGGTGATGGAATATTAGAAAAAGTTGTATTTGAAAATATTCTAACAGGTGAATTAAGTGAATATGAAGCAGATGAAGAAGATGGAACAATGGGGGTATTTGTATTCATAGGACTCAAACCAGAAACAGAAATATTTAGAGATAAAATAGATACAGACCAAAATGACTATATAATAACAGATGAAGATATGAAGACTAATATAGAAGGGATATTTGCAGCAGGAGATTGCAGAGTTAAAGCTTTAAGACAGGTAGTAACAGCTACTAATGATGGAGCTATAGCTACAATAAGTGCTGAAAAATATATAGAAAGTAAAGAATGGAATTTAGAAAAATCAACTATTTAATTATAAAGGGGGAGTTTGAATGATAATTTTAGATAAAAATACCTTTGAAGAAGAAGTTTTAAAACATGAAGGTATAGTTGTTGTAGATTTTTGGAGTGAAGGGTGTGAACCGTGTAAAGCATTGCTTCCAGAGGTTGAAGAACTTGATAATAAATATAAGGAAAATTTTAAATTCTGTAAACTAGATACAACAAAAGCTAGAAGATTGGCTATAAAAGAAAAGGTATTAGGACTTCCAACAATAGCTATATACAAAGAGGGTCAAAAAATAGATGAGGTTACAAAAGATGATGCAACTAGGATTAATATAGAAGAAATGATAAAGAAATACCTTTAATATTTATATAAAATAGTTACTTACAACTAGTTTGATAAATATTAAAGGTTATATATTGAGTTAGTTGAGAAATATAAATTTTAGTTTTTTAAAACTTAAATAATTAGGGGGTGCAAGCATGCGTCTTGAGTTAGGTAAAATTTTTATAAGAGATATTCAGTTTGGGAAGTAACTAAAGTTAAAGATGCTACATTATACATCAACAAGGAAGAAATGCTTAAAGAAATTGGTGGGGACGAGCATATAAAGTCTATAGATCTAGAACTAGCTCATTCAGGTGAAAGTGTAAGAATAGTACCAGTAAAAGATGTTATAGAACCAAGAGTTAAAGTAGAAGGTAATGGAGGAATATTCCCAGGAATAATATCTAAGATTGAATTGTTGGAAGTGAAAAAACTCATGCAATTTATGGGTGTGCTGTTGTTACTACTGGTAAAATAGTAGGATTCTAAGAAGGTATTATCGATATGACAGGACCTGGGGCAAAATATTGCCCTTTCTCTAATCTTAACAATATAGTTGCTATAGCAGAACCAGTAGATGAATTAAAACAACATGACCATGAAAAAGCAATAAGAATGATAGGATTTAAAGTTGCAGCATATTTAGGGGAAACTGCTAGAAATTTAACTCCTGATGAAGTTAAGGTTTATGAAACTAAGCCACTTTTAGAATCAATAAAAGAGTATCCACACCTTCCAAAAGTAGCATATGTTTATATGCTTCAAACTCAAGGATTGCTTCATGATACGTATGTATATGGTGTTGATGCGCTTAGAGAAATATAGGAATAAGTGAATAAAATAATGGAGTATCTAAAGAAGAAGCTAAAAAGATAATAGCAGAGTCCCTAAGAAAATTAGCATTAGATATGATAGAAGAATAGGAGGTAATATTATGGCTAAAAAGATAATAGGGCAAACTCTTCTAGAGATAGCTGATGCAATAGAAAGTGGAGAATTTGGTAAAAAAATAAGAGTAGGACTGACTACATTAGGAAGTGAACATGGAATAGATAATTTAGTAAATGGAGCTAATTTAGCTAAGTCTAGCTTATTTTATATAGTTTTAATAGGTAAAAAAGTAGATACTAACTTTGAAGTTGTAGAAGTAAGTTGTGAAAAAGAAATGCATAAAAAATGGAAGAGTTATTAGATAGCTGATATATAGATGCTTGTGTTACAATGCATTATAACTTTCCTATAGGGGTATCCACAGTAGGTAGAGTTATAACACCAGGCAAAGGAAAAGAAATGATACTTGCAACAACAGGAACTAGTGCAACTAATAGAATAGAGTCTATGGTTAGAAATGCAATATGTGGTATAGCTACTGCAAAAAGCATAGGGATAAGAAATCCAAAGGTAGGTATACTTAATGTTGATGGTGCTAGACAAGTTGAAAAATGCTTATATTATCTAGAGCATCAGGAGCTCCAGTAGTAAAAAATGCAATAAAGTATGATTATGATATAGTAAAAGGAAGTATAAGTGAATTAACTAAAAATGAATTTGAAATACTAAAAAAGCTAAATTAAATGATATAATATCTAAATCTACAAAAAAAGAAATAAAAGTAAAACAAGAAGTTAAAATGCCTAAAAAAGAAATAGTTACAGAACAAATAAGTGGAATAGATATTATGGATTTAGATGATGCAATCATAGATTTATGGGAAAATGATATATATGCAGAAAGTGGTATGGGTTGTACAGGACCTATAGTTTTAATTAATATAATTTTATAGTTTATATTAATATTTAATGAAAAAGTAGGCAATATAGAATTAACATATAAAATAAAAACTACAAACACATTAACTAGATATGAAGAAGGTACTATAACTCAAGTTCTAAATCAAAATTGGAGAAAAGTGGTGACTTTTAAATAAATTGAACTAAGACCCTTATATAAAGAAGTTAATGGATAATTATTAAAAGATTACAATACTTTTGAAAGAAAAGGAGAAGTAAAAATATTTATATTATTAAAATTAGAATATAGCTTAGATGCTAGTGAAAGTGTTTAATTTAAATAAAACTATATTGAATAAAGTAAATATATATAATATAATTATATAAATAAATAGATACATAAAAAATTACCTGTATATTTTTGAAGATATGGTTCAAATGTTTCTACATAGCTACCGTAAATAGCTTGACTACAGGAGCTTAATATAAAGTATAGTTTTATTTAGTAATATAATCATTGTTAGTAATTTTAATATTTACATAATGACTATTTCTATATATTTAACTAGATTATTAACTCCTGTCTATAAATAGAGAGGAGTTTTTTATTAGATCAGAGTTAAACATAATGTTTGGAGGATAAATATGGAATTACTACAAGAGAAAATATTAAAAGATGGAAGAATAGAAGGAAATGATATATTAAAAGTTGATAACTTTTTAAATCATCAATTAGATATAGCTTTTTTAAATGAAATGGGAAAAGAGTTTAAAAATAGATTTAAAGATGAAAAAATAGATAAAATATTAACAATAGAAGCTTCAGGAATAGCAATAGCTTCAATAGCATCACAACATTTTGGAAATGTGCCTGTGGTTTTTGCTAAAAAAGTAGAATCTAAGAACTTAGATAAAGAAGTATATGAAACAAAAGTATATTCATTTACAAAAGGAAAAGAATATAGTGTAAAAGTATCTAAAAGATATTTAAATGAAGGTGAAAATATACTAGTTCTAGATGATTTTTTAGCAAATGGGAGAGCAGCAATTGGTCTTAAAGATTTAGTAGATCAAGCAGGAGCTAATTTAGTAGGAGTTGGTATAGCTATAGAAAAAGGATTCCAAGAAGGAAGAGAACTTTTATTAAGTAAAGGTATAAGACTTGAATCATTAGCAATACTTGATTCTATAGAAAATGGAGTTATAAAATTTAGATAATATAATATTTAAAATAAAATAGAAATTTAATTTAGATTATAATATAAAAGTATAGGATAAAGTATTTAATATGTTATTTGTCCTATACTTTTTTATTACTTACAATTAGAGAATATATAATATGTAGGATTTTTAGATTTATATAATAAAATATAAGAAGTTAAATAATTAATTAACGTGAAAAAATATGTATAATATGGTATATTATATAAATGATATTACTTATTAGAATATTTAATTATGACTAGTAAATAATATTAACTATAATATATAAACAAAAAATAATATAAATATATAAATAAGTTTTAGGAGGGCTAATATGAAATTTTTCGTAGATACAGCCAATGTAGAAGAAATAAGAGAAGCAAATGATTTAGGTGTAATATGTGGTGTTACAACAAACCCATCATTAATAGCTAAAGAAGGAAGAGACTTTATAGAAGTAGTAAAAGAAATAACAGAAATAGTAGACGGGCCTATAAGTGCAGAGGTTATAAGCTTAGATGCAAAAGGAATGGTAGAAGAAGCTGATAAACTATCTAAAATACATAAAAATATAGTAATAAAATTACCTATGACAGAAGAAGGACTAAAAGCTACTAAAATATTATCTCAAAAAGGGATAAAAACTAATGTAACTTTAATATTTAGTTCTGTTCAAGCTCTTTTAGCAGCTAGAGCAGGAGCTACATATGTAAGCCCATTCGTTGGAAGACTTGATGACATAGGTCAAAATGGACTTGAATTAATAGAAGAAGTAGTGGATATATTTGCACAAAATGATATAGATACACAAATAATAGTTGCAAGTGTTAGAAATCCAATACACGTATCACAAGCTGCAAGATTAGGAGCAGATATAGCAACAGTTCCACTTAAAGTTATAAAGCAAATGACTAAACATCCTTTAACAGATAAAGGAATAGAGAGCTTTATAAAAGACTGGGAAGGTGCTTCATTAAAATTATAATATATAAAGGGTATGCAAATTTGCATACCCTTTTTAATTATTTAAAAACATGTTTTAACAAAGGTTACACCGCTGTAACTTTAATTACGAATTTGTAATCTAAAGTAACAGCGGTGTAACTGTTATATATTATTTTACTATGGTAATATAAATACATAGAAAGAAATAAAACAAAAATTTACATAAATTTATATAAAGGAAAAGGATGTGATCTAAATGAAAAGAGCTATAACAGCATTATCAGTATTATGTGGAGGAATGTTATTTATGAGTCCAATAAACAACATAATATTTGCACAAAATTCTAATAAAAAACCTACTACAGAAGTAGTTGAAAATATAAATAACAATGCTAAAGAAGAAGTAACAAAGCAAGAAAATAAAGATAATTTACAAAAGGAAGTAAAAAAAGTTGAAAAACAAGAAATAGTTACAAATAATAAATTAAACAATCAAAATGATTACATAGATAAAAAACAAAGTAAAATAGATAACAAAGAAAATGTAGTAACTAAAGAAGAAACTAAAACTACTGAAAATAATCAAGTAGTAGAAAAACCACAAGTATCTGAAGATAAAAAAGTTGAAGATAATAAAATTGAGGACAATAAAGTTCAAGAAGAAAACAAAGTAGTTTCAAATGATAAAGTACAATCAGATATAAAAGAAGAAAGTAAAGTTGAAGTTATAGAAGTATTAAACAAAGAACAAGCTAAAGAATTAATACAAATGTATAATCAAGGTGTAAACTATACTTACGAAGGTGATGAAAATAACTTTAATGCGTTAAAAGAAAAAGGTTTAAGTGGATATGTATTCTTCCCAGATTATGATACTGATTTAGGATTTTTTGTTGATAAGAATACATCAAATATATACTACTTCCATCCAAGTGGATACCTTAAATTAGCTATATAAGATAATTAATATAAAACTCCAAATTAAAACTTAAAGAAATAGCATCTTTTTTAATCAAAAAGATGCTATTTTTATGTATTGATTTAAATTTATTAATTTATATGATTAGATAACTTACTTATTAAAATATATTAAGAGGCTTAAGTTGATATATAATATAAAAGATAGGACAAAATAATAAATAACAATATGTTAGGAGAGCAAAATGAGTGTATATGAATATTTAAAGCAGAGGACATTATTTTTTATAGTGAATATAGTACTATTTTTAATCACAGCAAGTATAATGTTATTTGTTAAAGTTAATATAAGCATTATAACTATGGTGTTTTTAATATGGTTTACACCAATTAGTATATATATATTAATGGAGATGATAAAGCATAAAAAATATTATGATGAACTTGTAAGTATAAGTGAAAACTTAGATAAGAAATATTTAATATCTGAAGTAATAAGTGAGCCAGAATTTATAGAGGGTAAATTGGTATATAATATTTTAAAATCAAGCAATCGCAATATGCAAGAACATGTTAAGTATTTTAAAAATATGCAAAGTGAGTATCAAGAATACATAGAAACATGGGTACATGAAATAAAAACACCTATAGCATCGTTAATGCTTATAGTGGAAAATCATGAAGACAATATACCAAATAGTATGAAGTATGAAGTAAAAAAAATAGAAAATTATATAGATCAAGTTCTATATTACTCAAGAAGTAATGATGTTAGTAAAGACTATATAATAAAAAAATTTAATCTTGAAAGAATAATTAGGTGCGCAATAAGGAAAAATGCAAGTGATTTTATAAATAAAAGAATAGGGATAGATATAAAAGAAATTAATTTTAATGTATACAGTGATGAAAAATGGGTTGAATTTATATTAAATCAAATTATAAATAATGCTATAAAGTATTCAAAAGAAAGTGAAGGAAAAGTATCAATAAACGCAGTAAAAAATAAAAATAATATAATATTAAGTATAAAAGACAATGGAGTAGGGATAAATGAAAAGGATATAGATAGAGTTTTTGAAAAAGGATTTACAGGTGAAAATGGAAGAATATTTGGAAAGTCAACTGGTATAGGACTTTATCTATGCAAAAAACTTTGTGATAAGTTAGGTTTAGGGATAAATATAGTATCAAAACGGCAAGAAGGAACAGAAATAAGAATAATATTTCCTGTTGGAAAAGATGATATAAGAAAAAATTAAAATTTAAATTAGTAAGAGTTAGATTTATAAAATCTAACTCTTTAATTTTTATACAGATAATTAATATATAAAGAATTGATAAAAAATACCGTATTATTAAAAATAAAAAAATACAGGGAGGCATTATGGTTAATGGTATAAATTTATTTAGCAATATAGCTAATAGTAGTATTAATACTCAAAATAAGTGTGGGTGTTGCTGCGAAAAAAATAGTTCCTTTGATGAGTTAATGCTAAATTTAGTATTAACTTTGTTAGATGAAGAAAATTATAATTTAGTAAGTAATTTAAGTGATGCAGTAAGAAAAAAGCAACAAGAGAATAGCATAGTTGAAGAGAGAAATTTAGGTTTAGAAACCATTAATAGTTCTCAAAATTTAAAAAAAGTAAGTGTAACAGCAAGTGATAAAGATACTAAAAGTGAAATAGAAAGTGCAGTAAAAATTGCTTCGAGCAAATATGGTATAGATGAAAATTTAATAAAAGCTGTAATAAAAGTAGAATCTGATTTTAATCCAAACTGTGTATCATCGGCTGGAGCAAAAGGGCTTATGCAACTTATGCCTTGTAATATAAAGGATTTAGGTGTTAAAAATCCATTTGATATAAAAGAAAATATAGATGCTGGGACAAGACATTTAAAAGAATATATAGATAAATACCATGGAAATATCGAAATGGGTCTTATGGCATATAATGGAGGACCAACAAGAATGGTAAAAAGAGGAGTTAGATCTGTAAATGATATTTATAAGATGCCAAAAGAAACTCAAAATTATGTACCTAAAGTTATGAAATATTACAGAGCATAAAAAATTAAAACATATATGAAATATAAAAATTGAAGGTTCAAAGTTAGTTTTTAAACAGTCTTTTTATTTATAATTTATAAATATCTATCAAAAGTCTATATAAATTAAGTTATAGTTAATCGAATATAATTTAGGGATTTGATTAATAAATTAAATGTTAAATTAATTGGGAGATAAAAATGAAAACAAGCAGAAAGATATTGAAATTAGATAAAACTTTATTAAATAAATGTAGACGTAGGGAGAGAATTTCCTTAAATAAGCATGATCATTTAACTAAAGCTTATAATAGAAATTATTTTTTTAATTATATAGAAAAAAAGGTAAATGGAACTCTTATAAACATTAAGGTTATGTCAATTAAATTTTTAAATTCAAATATTGGCATAAAATATGGGGATGAAGCATTAAAATTAATAGCTAAAATTTTAATGAATATGAAAACAAGTAGTATAGTATGTCGACTATCTGGATCTACTTTTGGGGTATATATAGAACAAACAGATATAAATTACGTTAAAAATATAATTGAAGAGATGATTAATAAGATCTCCAATGTAAATATAGGAATTGAAACTGTAAAAATTTCTACAAATATATCATCTGTTATTTATAAAAATGGTGATTTTGATACAAAAGATGCGATTTCTAAATTATCAATATCTATGTCAAATTCTATAAAAAAGGGTGTAAATAAGTTTGAAATATATAATGAAAGGCATGATTTACGCATAAATATAGACACTATAGAGAGTGCTATCTTAAATGAAGAAATTACACTTTATTATCAACCAAAAATAGATATAAAAACAAAGAAAATAAATGGAGTCGAAGCATTAATAAGATGGTTTAGCAAAGAACACGGATATATTGAACCAAATAAAATCATACAATTTGCAGAAAGTTCAGGATATATAAATACCTTATGGAAATGGGTTATGAGAAAAGCTTGTGAAGATATAAATTATGTAAATACAAATTTGGGTAAAGAAATACATCTTTCTGTGAATACTTCTCCTTATCAATTAGAACATAAAGATTTCATAAAAGATATTAAAGAAGCACTAGAAGAAACTAATTTTAGAAGAGATTTATTAACAATCGAAATCACAGAAAGCGACGATATAGAGAATATAGATAATATACAAAAAATTCTAGGTGAAATGAAAGACATGGACATAAAAGTTTCCATAGATGATTTTGGAAAAGGATATAATTCTATTGATTATATAAAAAATTATAATGTTGATGAAATAAAAATAGATAAGTCTTTGGTTAAGTATTTAAGTGATAATCCTTTATTCATAAAAAATTTGATAGATATGATACATACAACCAATACTTTAGTAGTAGCAGAAGGAGTAGAAGAATATTTTGAATATAAACTACTCAAAGATATGGAGTGTGATTTTATTCAAGGGTACTATTTCCATAAACCAATGGAGCATGAAAGTTTGGTAAAAATATTGAATCAAGAGGATATATAATATATATTGTTATATAAAACTTAAGAAAAAATAAGGATATCCGTATTATTACAAAAGCAAGATAATATAAATTACAAAAATTGAGGTTTCAAAATGAAGGTAAGGAATATTGGATTAAATAAAAGTATTAATATAGAAAGTAAGGGTAAAAAAGAAAAGCTAGATTTTGAAGAAAATTTTAATCAAAGAAATAGACTGAAAAACAAAGAAGAACTCGAAGTATATATGAAAGAGATTAAAAATATAGGAGAAAAATTGGTAGTTACTAAAAATTATAGTGATATTATAGATTATAAAAAAGCTATAAAGAATTATTTGAAATCAGCCGTAGACTATGTATATAGTTTAAATAAAGATAATAGCTTTTGGGATAGAAATTATTTTACTACGGTAAGGACTATAAATGAAAAGCTAGAGGCTATAACTAGAGAACTTATTTATGAGCAAAAAGAAAATATTAGTATAGCTTCAAAAATAGATGAAATAAATGGACTTTTAGTAGATATATACATGTAAGGAGGATAACCATGAAAAATGAAGTAGATAATGTAGACGTATATGAAATAGAGTTTGAGCAGCTAAAAGAAGGCGAGAAAACTCCATTAAATAGTGCTACGGATATATTTGGAGCACTATTAGATATAACTGTATCTATGGGAAGTGCTAGTGAAAAAATAGGGAGAATTATAAACTATAAAGTTGGAGATATAATAGAACTAGATAAGCAGGTAGAAGAAAATTTGGATATAAATGTAAATGGTAAAATGATAGCTAGTGGAGAAAGTATAATAATGGACAATAGACTAGCTGTTAGACTAGCTAAAATAAAAAGTGCAGATGAAGATTAATATTAATTAATCTAAATACTAAGGAGGAATATTGTGAATATAAATTTGGTTAAATTTAGAAATTTAGAAAGAGTATATAATAATAATAAAGTAGATGTTAGTTATGTAAAGAATACGAAAAAAGGTGACACAGTTGAAATATCACAAATGGGAAAGTATTTAAATAAAGTAAATTCATCTAAGGAAGAAGTTAACATAGATAGAGTAAATGAAATAAAAAGTAAGATAGAATCTGGTCAATATAGAATAGATTCTAATGAATTAGCTAAGAAGATAATAGAAAAAATGAGGGGGGAGCATAATTGATTCCAGAGGTGAAAATAGTAATCTTTGAAGAAAAAAATGTCCTAAAAAATATGCTAGATCTTTTAGATAATCAATATGAATTTATAATTAATAAAGATCTTATTAAGATAGATAAAATAGCTAAGGAATTAGATGAAGCTGCTAAAAAATTAGCTAGATTAGAAATAAAGAGAAGAAATTTAATGGAGTCTAAGCCTAGTGTAAAGCAGTATATAGAAGATTGCAATGATGAAAATATAAAACAAGCTTATAAAGAAATAAAAGAAATATTAAATATGATAGAATTACAAAAAAAAGCAAATGAAACTCTTATAAAGCAGAGATTATTTTTTACAAAGAAGATGATAAACTGCATAAAGCCAGGAAAAAGTATTGGAACATATAATGCTTATGGCCAAGTAGGGAAGTAATTGTTTGGAGGAAAATTATGTCAGGATTACTAGGAAGTTTACAGACAGCAAAGTCTGGTATGAGTGTAAGTCAAACTTCTATACAGACTACGTCTCATAATATAAATAACATGAATACACCAGGGTACTCTAGACAAAGAGTACAACAAAGTGCAAGAAGTGCTTATAGTTACCCTGGATATAACAGTAGTATGGGTGCAGGTCAACTAGGTACAGGAGTTGAAGCAACAGATATTATAAGGATTAGAAATACATTCTTTGATTTTCAATTTAGAAATGAGTCTCATAATTATGGTAAAGTAAGTACAAAAAGTGAGTATTATACTAATATGGAGACTATATTTAATGAACCATCAGACACTTCTATTTCATCATCACTAAGCAACTTTTTTAGCAGTTGGAATGAAATTTCAAAAAATCCTAATGATAGTGGATCAAAGAATACCGTAGTTCAAAATGCAAAATATTTAGCGACTAATATAAGTAATCTTAAAAATAAATTGGAAAAACTATCAAGTCAGGCAAATGATAAAATAAATAAAAATTTAAATGAAATAAACGATATGGTTGACCAATTAAGAGGATTAAATAAAAATATAAGAATTGTCGAAGGTAGTAGAAAAACACCAAATGACTTACTAGATGAAAAAGATAAAGTGTTAGATAAATTAAGTTATAAATTTAATATAGAAGATAATAATGTTAAGAATTTAATTGAAAAAAAAATAAATGATGGAACAAGTATTACATTAGAGGATATAAAAGCAATAGGAGATGTCTCAGGTGAAATACAAGGTTCTATTGATATGGTAGATAAAATTAATGAATATACATCTAGTATAGATGATCTATCAGAAGGCATTTCTAATGGTATAAATGATGTTTTAGGAATTAATTTTTTTGAATTTGACAAAAAAGGCAGCCCATCACTTAAAGTTAATGATGATTATCTAACAGACTCAAATAAATTATCAGTTTCATCTAAAGTTGCAGGTGAAATATTTAGATTTAAAGATAAAAAAATGAAAATTGGTAATGAACCAGAAATTACCATAGATAAATTTTATAATAATATAGTTCAAAAGCTAGGTAATGAGGCGCAGGAAGTTATAAGAAATGAAAAGAATCAAAATAAAATAATAAATGAAATAGAAAATTCTAGAGCTAATGTATCTGGAGTATTATTAGATGAAGAAATGGTAAATCTTGTCCAATTTCAGCATGCATATAATGCCAGTGCAAAAGTTATATCTACTATAGATTCTTTACTAGACGTAGTAATAAATGGGTTAAAAAGATAGGAGGATAGTATGAGAATAGCCAATTCTTCAATGATAAGAAATAATATGTATGATAATCAAGAAAATCTTCAAAGAACGGACAAGCTTAATAGACAAATCAGTACAGGGAAGGTTATAAACAAAGTATCAGATGATCCATACAAAGCTATAAAAATAATGAACTTAAAAAATGAAATAAAATATACTGAAAAATATAATTACAATATTGACGAAGCAGTAGGATGGATGAATAATACAGATTCATCTTTAGAAGAAGTAGGAACTGTATTAGGAGATATAAAAGATGAAATAATAAAGTTAGGTAATGGAACTTATTCGGCAGAAGAGATGAAATCTATAAGGGCTGAAATGAATGAAAAAATAAAAGAACTAGGTGAAACATTAAATACAAGTCATGGTGGTAATCATATGTTTGGAGGAAGTGACGTAGAAGATTTACCTATAATTATCGAGGAAAAAGACGGAGTAGCTAAACTTACCCTAAATTCTAAATCAAATTCACAAGACTTAAAAGCAATTATATCTGAAGGAATAGATATAGATTATAATGTATCAGCAAAAGAATTATTAAACAAAGATGGTAAAAATTTATTAGAATCTATAAATAAATTATCTACTGCTATGAATGATATAGTTAATGGTAAAGATGTAGAAACTAATAAAGCTCAAGTGTTAGGGACTATAAAAGATGATATTGATACATTGTTTAATCATTCAGTAGATATAAGAACATCATTTGGTGTAAAAGTTAATACTGCAGAAAAAATAAAAGAGCTAAATGATGAAAATATTATGAACATGAAGGATGTATTATCATTAACTCAAGATACAGATAAAGTTAGTGCATATATAGAATTAAAATCAGCTGAATTAATATACCAAATGTCAGTTCAAGTTGGAAGTAGATTGATTCAACCAAGTATAATGGACTACTTAAAATAGCTAGGAGGATCATATGGACATTTTATTTGAAAAAGGTATACCTGGATTTGAAAATTATAATACTTTTTTAGTTGAAGAAATTAAGGGAGATAAAAATTTTTTTAGTATGATATCTAAGGATGACTTAAATATAGGATTTGTTTGTGTATCTCCATTTGAGATAAAAAAAAATTATGAAATAGAATTAAATGAGGATACAATAAATGAATTACGTATAAAAGATTATAAAGATGTACTAGTGTTAAGCCTAATAACATTAGGTAATAGCATAGATACAAGTACAGTTAATTTAAGAGCTCCTATTATTATTAACATAAACAATAACAGAGGAAAGCAATTAATACTAGAAGATACTAAATATAATATAAAAGAACCTTTAACAGGAAGTGAAAATAATGCTAGTAATTAGTAGAAAAAAAGATCAATCTATATTAATCGGAGATGATATAGAAGTTAAAATTATAAAAATTGATGATGGAAGCGTAAAGATAGCCATAGAGGCGCCAAAAGATAAGGTTATACTAAGAAGAGAAGTTTATGAAAGTATAAAAGAAGAGAACTCTAAGGCTATAATTAATACTAAAGATATTACAAAGTTATTTAAGTAAGAGAGGGAAAATAATGTATACAACAAATCCATATAATACATATAAGCAAAATTCAGTAAATATGGCTTCTAAAGAACAACTATTGTTGATGTTGTTAGATGGAGCAGTTAAATATACAAAAATAGCAAGAATGGCAATATTAGAAAAAAATATTTCTAGAGCTCACAATGAATTAGTTAGAGTTCAAGATATATTTTTAGAACTTATGATAACTATGGATAAAAGTGCTGGCAAATATATGGAAGATTTATATAATATATATGATTTTATAAAGGGCGAACTTGCTAAAGCCAATATGAAAAAGGATATTAAGATAATAGATGAAGTGCTTCCTGTGATAGAAGATGTTAGGGATATGTGGTATGAGGTAGACAAAAAAATAAAGACAGGTAAGTAGGTGAATTTTATATGACAAGAGTAAATACAATAAGAATACCAGGTCTTGCAACGGGAATGGATACCGACACAGTTGTAAAGCAAATGCTTGTTGGTGAACAAAATAAAATTGATAAAGTCAAGCAAAAAGAACAAATAGTAAAGTGGCAGCAGGAAATTTATAGAGACGTAATGAAAGATTTGAAAAATATAAATGATAAATATTTTTCAGTAACGTCTAAAGATTCAATAGTGAGTAGTAAAGCTTGGAATACATTATCAGTTCAAAGTTCTAATAGTAGTGTAATGTCAGCTACATCAAGAGCGGGAGCAGATAATATACATTATAATTTTGAAGTTAATAAAATAGCAGAACCAGCTAAAGTTGTATCGTCAAAAGACAATTTAGACAAGTTAAGTAATTTAGCGGATTTAGGAGCTAAAATAGGAGAATCATTCAAAATCTCTGTTGGAAAAGATGACAAAGGGAATACTTTATACTCAAATCCTATAAAAATAGAATCAAGTGATACTATAGAGAGTTTAGTTGATAAAATTAACAGTAACGGAAATGGAAAAATAAAGGCATCATATAGCAAGATGACTGGAAGTTTTAGTATTGAATCTTTTGACACAGGATCAAACAGTAATATTGAAATCATTTCTGAAGATGGAAGCAAATCTAATTCTCTAGAATTTTTAGGACTAAAAACAAAAAAATACAAGACAAATGCAGATGGAAGTTTTGTATTAAATTCAAAGAATGAACCAGATTTTGATATGGTTGATTTTTCAGGTATAGCAAGTGGAAGTAATTCTTATATCAAAGTCTCAGGAGATGACGGATTTAGTAAAGTAATAAATGAGCAAAAAAATAATTTCTCAATAGATGGAATAGATTATAGTATTTATAATAAAGGAACTTCTGAGATAACCTCAAAAAAGGATACAACCAAAGCCCTAGATAACATGAAAGGTTTTGTACAAGATTATAATAAAATAATGGATAAAATGTATAGTCTTATAACTGAAAAATCTAAGAAAGATTATCAACCGCTTACAGAAGAACAGAAAAAGGATATGAGTGAAGAAGAAGTAAAGAAATGGGAAGCTAATGCTAAAAAAGGTATACTTCGAAATGATTCTGAGATGAGAAGATTTATAAATGATATGCAAAATGCTATATTTGGTGATAATATAAAAGTTTTAAGTGAAATGGGTGTAACTAGTCCACAAGACTATAATAAAAAAGGTCAGATATCATTAAATGAGGATAAATTTACTAAATCTTTAGAATATAATTCGGATAAAGTCTATAAATTATTTGCAAAAGATAAATCTAGTATAATGGGAAAAATGAATGATATTCTTAACAAGAATATAGGAGGATCATCATCTATATTTGCTAGAAAAGCTGGGCTAGAGAGAACATCTTCTGTTGTGAAGAATTTTTACTCAGAACAAATAAAACGACAAGAGGATATGATAAAAAATCTTCAAAGAAAAATGGATACTAAGGAAAATGCTTTATATAAAAAATTTGCAGACCTAGAAGCTAGTATGAATAAGCTAAATTCACAGATGAGTTATTTTATGCAGGCTTAAGGCTAGGTGTTAAAAATGAAGGAAAGTATCAAATTATATAAAAGTGTATCATTAGACATATTAAATAAATTAAAAAGTAGTAGTTTAATTAATATAGGTGATTTATTTGATAAAAGACAAGAAATATTAAGTAATGTACTTGACTTTGAAGCATTTAAAATCCAGATGATCGATGAAGGAATATTAGAAATTGATAGAGAGATACATATATTTCTTAGTGATAGTATAGAAAAAACGAAAGATGAGATAAAAAATCACAAACTATCAAATAGAGTAAATACCTCATATCTAAGTACGAAAAAAGAAAATTTAAATATTTTTAACAAAAAAGTATAAAGTTAATATAAATTATAACGATATATATATATGTAAGGTACTTGGCCAAGTACAAAATACACAATACAAAAGGCAAAAGACAAGGATGTCGTAAAGTCCTAAGGAGAGGAAAAAACAATGAGAATAAACACTAATATGAACGCTATGATAGCGACTAATCAAATGGCAAAAAATACTGCATTATCAGGAAAGTCTATGGAGAAATTATCAACAGGACTAAGAATAAATAAAGCAGGAGATGACGCTGCAGGTCTTGCTGTTTCAGAAAAAATGAGATCTCAAATAAGAGGGATGCAACAAGCAGATAGAAACGTACAAGATGGTATATCAATGGTACAAACAGCAGAAGGTGCATTAGAAGAAGCAGGAAATATAGCTCAAAGAATGAGAGAACTTGGAGTTCAAGCAGGAAATGACACATTATCTGCAACTGATAGAGACAAGGTAAAAGAAGAATTAACTCAATTACAACAAGAAATGAATCAAATAGGTAAAGAAACTAAGTTCAATGGTAAAAACTTATTAAGTGGAGCAGGAGCATTTACAATACAAGCTGGAGCTAATAATGAAACTAGAACTATAAATACTATAGATTTAGTAGGACAAGCTAAAACTTTAGCTAGTATGGACGTTTCTAGTAGTTCAAAAGCACAAGCTTACGTAAGTAAAGTAGATGCAGCATTAGAACAAATAAATACAGGAAGAGCTAAATTAGGAGCAACTCAAAATAGATTAGAGTATACTTCTGCTAACTTAACAACTTCTACAGAAAACTTAAGTGCAGCAGAATCAAGAATAAGAGACGTTGATGTTGCTAAAGAAATGGTTAACTTATCTAAGTTAAACATATTAAATCAAGCAGCACAAGCTATGGTTGGACAAGCTAATCAACAACCTCAAAGTGTAACTCAGTTATTAAGATAGTTTTAAAATAAGTAAATAAATTATAAATATATTAAAAAATATAAAGTATATCTATATTATGCCGATATATATAATATAGATATACTTTTATAAATAAAAGACAAGGATGTCGTAAAGTTCTAAGGAGAGAAAAAACAATGAGAATAAATACTAATATGAATGCTATGATAGCGACTAACCAAATGGCAAAAAATACTGCATTATCAGGAAAGTCTATGGAAAAATTATCAACAGGGCTAAGAATAAATAAAGCAGGAGATGACGCTGCAGGACTTGCTGTTTCAGAAAAAATGAGATCTCAAATAAGAGGAATGCAACAAGCAGATAGAAACGTACAAGATGGTATATCAATGGTACAAACAGCAGAAGGTGCATTAGAAGAAGCAGGAAATATAGCTCAAAGAATGAGAGAACTAGGAGTTCAAGCAGGAAATGATACATTAACTACAACTGATAGAGATAAGATAAAAGAAGAATTAACTCAATTACAACAAGAAATGAGCCAAATAGGTAAAGAAACTAAATTCAATGGTAAAAACTTATTAAGTGGAGCAGGTACATTTACAATACAATCAGGAGCTAATAATGAAACTAGAACTATAAATACAATAGATTTAGTTAAGACTGCAGGAAGTTTAACTATAGATGTATCTGATAATACAAAGGCTCAAGCTTTCGTAAGTACGGTAGATGCAGCATTAGAAAACATAAACACAGGAAGAGCTAAATTAGGAGCAACTCAAAATAGATTAGAGTATACTTCTGCTAACTTAACAACTTCTACAGAAAACTTAAGTGCAGCAGAATCAAGAATAAGAGATGTTGATGTTGCTAAAGAAATGGTTAATTTATCTAAGTTAAACATATTAAATCAAGCAGCACAAGCTATGGTTGGACAAGCTAACCAACAACCTCAAAGTGTAACTCAGTTATTAAGATAGCTTTATTAAGTTAAAAAATAAAGAGTAAAGCATGTGCTTTACTCTTTATTTTTAAATTTAATCACTTAAAAGGAGTATTAAATATATGCTACTAAGTATTGTAATGATGGTAAAAAATGAAGAGAGAAATTTAGATAAAACATTGAACGCACTACGTCCTTTAATGGAAGAAATAAATTCTGAATTAGTAATACTAGATACTGGATCAACTGACTCGACTGTTGATATTGCAAGAAAATATACTGATAAAGTATTTTTTGCAAAGTGGAATGATAACTTTTCAGATATGAGAAATATATCAATAAGTTATGCAAAGGGAGACTGGATACTTATATTAGATGCAGATGAAGAGTTAATTAATTATGAGAAATTAAAAGAATTCTTTGATAAAAGCTTATTCAATAAATATAATAGTGCAAGTATAAATCTAAAAAATATACTTTCGCTAGATAAAAAAAGTTATAGTATGACTCCTTTAATTAGAATGTTTAAAAACTCAAAAGATTTTAGATATGAAGGAGCAATACACGAACAACCAAAATTTAAACATCCTATATATAAAAATGTAGCTTTATTTGATCACTATGGATATTTATTTGAAAATGAAGAAATCAAACAATTAAAAGATAATAGAAATAAAAATATTTTATTAAAAGAAATAAAGAAAGAACCGAATAACCCATATATTAACTATCAATTAGGAAAAACTTATTCTATATCTAAAAACTATGAAGATGCAATATATTATATGGAAAAAGGGTATGATTTGTATACAAAAATTAAATATATACCAATATTTGTAACATTAGATTTAGCTATGCTTTATTTAGAAATGAATGAGTTTGACAAATGTGAAAGTTTATGCACTAAGTATATAAAAAATGATAATAAAAATATAGATATATATTATTACCTAGCGACAAGTCAAAAATATTTAAGAAAATATAAGCGAAGCTTAGAAAATTATAAAAGGTATTTATATCTTATAGAAAATTATGATATATCTACACAAGCTAATGCTGTTGAGTGTAATGCAGATACATTGATACACCAAGATAAAGCTAAAGTTAACATTATTGATATTTATTACAAATTAGAGATGTATCAAGAGATAATAAATAATATAGATGATATAAATATTAATATTTTAGAACAAGCTTACTTAGTTATATTTATGAGTTTATATAAATTAAATCAAGAAGAAAAAATCATTGAAATATATAAAAATCTTTCATCTTGTATAGTACAGCAAAATAAATTTAAAGTTGCGTTAGAAAGTATACTAAAAAGAATAAAAGAAGAAGATTTGCCTAAAATGTATAAAATGCTTTCTAAAATAGATGGAAATTACGGTACTTTAAATAAAATAAGATTAGGTGAAAAATTAACGATTGAACAATATAATGAGATACTAACAAAAGAGCAAGAAATATATTATGCAGATATAATATATTATGCTATGAAAGAAAATCTACAATTAGAAGATATATTAAAAAATATAAGTAACTTAAAAATGCAAGGTTATATAGATTATTTAGTTTCAAATAAAAGAGATTTTATATTTGATTTATATGATTACTTAGACAATACTTTAAATACTTTAGACATAAAGAAACTTCAAATTTATAGTTGTGTATCTAAATCATTGTTAACATATGGTGGTTTAGTTGGTAAAAAGTATGAAAATTTATTTTTAATGTATATAACTTATACTTATGATTATTTGAAGCAATTATATAATACAGACTTAGAAGATGATGATTTACTAAATTTATTGAAAAATGAAGATGAAATATTCATTATAAGTATAAATAGAGCTCAAAAACTTAGTAAAACTGATAAATTAGAGTATGTAAAAAAAATGAAAGACTTATTAATAAAAAATCAAAAATACAAAAAGGGAATAGAAATATTAATAGAGAAATTTAAAAATGAATTTGATATAAATGAAGAGCTAAATGGTCTTAAAAAACAATATAAATCGATAATTCAAAATGACATAGAGGTAGGAAATATTATTGGAGCTAAAGAAAATATATATGAATATGAAAGTATATTTGAAGAAGAAGAGGCAGAGATACTAAATTTAAAAGCAATTATAAAAATGTTAGAAGGAAAGTTCGAAGAATCTGATAAAATGTTTAAAAATTCATATTTATTAGATAGATACAATTATAATGTGGTTTTTAATATAGGGTGCATAAAAGAAATATTAGGACAATATGAAGATGCCACTAAATATTTTGAATTAATAGTAAAAAACTGTGAAGACGAAAACATAGTTCTAGAATCAAAAGAAAAAATTATGATTATAAATTAAAATATACAAAAATTATGTCATAAGAGGAGGCTCAAATTTGAGTAAATATAAATTTGTATTTGACCTAGATTCAACATTAACAAAACAGGAAATACTTCCTGAAATGGCAAAGTATATTGGATGTCATGAAAGTATTAGCAAAATAACAGAAGATACTATGTTAGGTAAGTTGTCTTTTGAAGAAAGTTTTCTAAAACGAATTGAAATATTAAAAGAGATACCTATAAAAAAAGTACGTAATATAGTTAAAAATATAACATTAAATGAAGAATTAATTAAATTTATTTTAGAGAATATAGATAGATGTATTATAATAACTGGTAATCTAGATATCTGGATTTGTGAACTCATGGATATGTTAGGTTTAAATGATATATATTATTCATCAAAGGCTTTAACGGATGGTCAATATATTAAATCAGTTGTAAATGTTATAAAAAAGGAAGATATAATAAAAGAAATAGATGGACCAGTAGTAGCTATTGGAGATGGAAGTAATGACTCAAAAATGATAGAGTATGCTGATATAGGAATTGGATTTGGTGCTGTTAGACCAATAGCTCCGAGTGTATTAAATGTTTGTGACTATGCGTTTTATGAGGAGGAGAAATTATGTCAGTTTCTAAAACGATTATTATAAGTTGCGCAGGAATGGGAACTAGATTAGGTCTAAATACTAATAAATCATTAATTGATATTGATGGAAAACCATTAATAATAAGACAATTAGAATGTTTAGACAAGTTTGATGATATAAGAATTGTTGTAGGATATCAAGCCCAAGAAGTTATTGACGTAGTTTGCTCATATAGAAAAGATATTACTTTTGTGTTTAATCATGATTATACTAATACAAAAACTGCTGCTAGTTTATCACTAGGGAAAAAACATTCTAATGAGATGATTATATCATTAGATGGAGATGTATTATTTAAACCTGAAGACCTCGAAAGATTTATATTAGAAGATGATGAAGAAGCAATAGGTGTTTGTTCTCCATATACTAATGAACCAGTATATATAGATACTGAATTTATAGATGGAACTGAACATGCAGTTAGTTTTTCAAGACAACATGGAAAGTATGAATGGACTGGGTTGTTTAAAATATATGCACATAAACTTAATAGCGGAAATGACCATGTATATAAAATGATAACACCTAATTTACCTTTAAAAGTAGTTCATGTAAATTTAAAGGAAATAGATAATATGAATGAATATAAAAAAGCTTTAGATTGGTATAAAAATGGATACAAATAAAATCGGTTAAATATGAATTTATAATCAAACCTTAACTAGGAGAAATGGGATGACGAAAAAAAATACAAGGGTATATAAAGAAAACATAAATATAAATAAAAAAGTGTAAAACTATTTTGGGATAAAAGAGCAGAAAAGTACACAGAAGATAATCCTTATAAAGCTGTAAAATGTAACGATAATGATTCTGAATATGCAAAATTATTAGATGAGTATGAAAAAGAGGTTATAATACCTAAATTAAAAATAGATAAAAATTCTAAAGTTTTAGATATAGGTTGTGGAGTAGGAAGATTAGCAGAAATGATAGTATTAAATAGTAAATACTATTTAGGTACTGATTTTGCAGAAGATTTACTTAATATAGCGAGAAAAAGAATAGGTTGTAATAATAGTTATGATTTTCAAATATGTGATTTTATAAATATATATGATAATGAGGTTGTAAAAAGTAATGCCCCGTTTAATAAAGTAATTTTAGCAGGTCTTATAATGTATATAAATGATGAAGAATTTAACATATGCTTTGAAAATTTACTTAAAGTCTTAGATAAAGAGGCTATGATATATATAGCATCACCAATTGCTACAAAAGAAAGATTAACCCTAGGTGATTTTTACTCTAATGAATTAAATAGTGAATATAATGTTATATATAGAACAATTGATGAATACATAGATGTTTTTAAAGTTCTTATAAATAATGGATTTAAGATTATAGAAAATGAAATGTTTCTAACTGATAAAAAACAATACAAAGAAACTGAGAGACACTATTTTATTTTAAATAGAGGTTAAACAATAAACTTATAACTAAAGTTACAATTTAAATCTTGGATTTATAGAAAGTAGTGTGATTAAAAATGAATGAAAAACAAAGAATAATAGAAATTTTAAAAACCTCAATAGAAGGGATTTCTTATATAATTAAAAATTTAAATACAGACTATGAGTTTATGTCTGAAATTTGTATACAAGCTATTAATACAGTTAAAAATAGCTTTGAAAATGCTAAAAAATGTGACGGTAGACTTTATAATCTATCAAATAGTATATTAGAAAAATTAAAAGATTTAAATAAAACAAAAGATACAGATACACTTTATGATTGCCAAGAAATTATTAATATGATAAATGATATGATAGATATTATAAATAAAAATATTAAGGAAAAATATAATATTGTTTTTATGCCATACAATGCATCTATGTGGAATAGCCTTGAAAGTATTTGGAAAGAAGCTAAAGAAGATGAAAATTGTAATTGTTATGTAGTACCAATTCCATATTATAAGTTAATTTATAATAGAAATGGGAATATGGACGCTATATTTACATATGAAGGTGATATGTTGCCTAAATATGTACCTATTACTGATTATAAAACATTTGATTTAGAAAAAATTAGTCCAGATGTTATATATATACACAATCAATATGATGAATATAATAATGCTACTAGAGTAGATAGCAACTATTTTTCTTATAATTTAAAAAAATATACAGATATGCTAGTATATGTTACTTATGGAATATTAGGTACTTATCCAATTTCATTTTATAAAGATTTTTACTCATTTATAGGAACAAGAGAATTTGATAAAGTTGTTGTACAATCTCATGCATTTGCAGACATTGCAGAATATAGTGGGGTAGCTAGAGAGAAATTATTGCCTCTTGGGTCACCTAAATTTGATGCTTTAGTTAGTAGTCTAAAATCAAATACTACAAATGAATATTATAAAAATAAATTTAAAGGTAAAAAGGTATTTTTATGGACTACAAACTTAATGAAAGTTATAAATGGAAGAGATAAAGTATTAGATGAAGTTGAAGAAGTCTTTAATAAAATTAGAAATGATTTAAACTATGGATTAATATATAGACCTCACCCACTGGAGCTGTCATATGTTAAATCAAGAGCCCCAGAATGCTATAAAAGATATAAAGAGTTATTAAGCTCAGCAAAAAATACAGAAAATATAATTATTGATAATTCACCTAGTTATTACGAAGCTTTTCAAATATCTGATGCACTAATAACAGATAGGTCTTCTGTATTAATTGAATATATGGCTACAGGAAAACCTGTTTTAATATATGACATAGAATTAAACAGAGAATACTATCATGAAAAAGTATTTGATATATTTTCTAATTATATAGTTGGTGAAGATGAAATGACTGTAGATAAATTTATAGATTTAGTAGTCAATAAAAAAGATTACAAAAAAGATAATAGAATTAATGCACTAAATACTGTTCTTTCAAATATTGATGGTAGTTGTGGAGAACAAGTTCACAAACATATAAAGCAGTGTATTGAAAATAATTATTTTTAAAATTTCACAATGATATTAAATACAAAAAGTCATGAATAACTTATTATATTAAGTAACTATTTTTACAAGACTTTTTGTATTTTATTATTAAAAATATTAAGTATTAATTAATACAGGTATATAATTTTAACTATAAGAGTATTTATAATAATTAATAGTTTTATACATATCCCGATAAGTTCATAAAATAAATCTAAATTAAAAGTAGTTAAATTACTACTAAAGTCTTTAATCATTTTTCAAAATCATGAATTTTTATAATATTATATGAACACAATATTAAATTTTCTTTAAAGAAAGAATAAATTTTAATATTGCAAATGTTATAAAATTTATCTAAGTAAAAACTAACTTTACTATACATTTTATTAGTATAATAAGCTTTGATTTATTAATAAGGTAGATAAGTATCATAAGAAATTTTATTAATATAATTGAGTGTTAAATCAATATTTATATCAAAAATATCTTTAGGAACTAATATAGATATAAATGTATTTAATTTTCTGGTTTTAATATTTTGAATTTATAAATAAAATTACAGTCATAATTGAAAAAAATAGGAATATTATCTAAATTTATAATATTTAGGAATTAATCTGAATAAGGATGTTTAAGTTAAAAATTTTTAGTGATGTAGAATTTATTGTCTAATACATAATTTGTATTATTTTAATAAAAAATATAAAGTTCTAATTATATCAGCCGTATAATATAAAATACAATATAAAATATAATATAAAATAAAATTACACTTTGTGATTTAACAAATAAGTTTAAATGTATTTTTAATATTAGTTTGAAAAAAAATAGTAAGAAAATACAAATAAAAACTTGATTAAATGGTAATTATACTATAATATTTAGTGTATGGAAAAAAATGTCGAAAAGTGTAAAAAAAGAACGAAAAACAACGAAAAACAAAATAGGCAAGCTAGAGAAATCTAGTGACGCAAAACTATAGGAGCTAAAGTAGAAACTATGCTAGCCAGTTGCAAAAAACTGTGTGTTTTTGTTTTCGATATATAAGGTTTATAATTTTGGAGAATTATGAATAATATATAAATTATTTTGATTGTTTGTGTCCAAATTATGCATCTCTATTTATCGACGCTGATATTATATAACTCTCTTTAGAGTTATTTTTTTTTGAAGAAATAATATTTTAATAAATCTAATAATTCAATTATATTATCAAAGTTCATTATGTATCTTACATTTTTTATTATAGGAAAAATTATGTAATAGTATAAATTATATAGAAAAAAATAAGTAAAAGTTTATAATTAAAATGATAAGAAAATTAAATATAAGAAAACGAATAATAAATATATTGATTTAATTTTATATCTAAAATAATCAAATTCTAGCAATGATAGTATGCTATGTAGTATACAAAATTACTCTTTATAGAGTGGTTTTTTGATTTATAAAATTAATGGAGGAGAGTAATATGGAAATCTATAATTTAATGAAAATGGGATTAGATGCTACACATTTAAGGAGTAATGCCATTGCAGAAAATATTGCTAACATAAATACTCCAGGGTATAAAAGAAAGTATGTTAGTTTCGAAGATACTTTAAAGAATAAACTAGAAATTCCTAGTATAAAGTTAAAGGTTGATAAGGAATCTGTGGTCAGAGAAGATGGTAATAACGTTGATATTGAACATGAGAAGGTTAATCAAGCAGCTACGACATTAGAATATAATGCGTTAGTAAGTCTTACAAATATAAAAATCGCTATGACAAAAAGTATAATATCTGGGAGGTAAATAAATGAGTGTTTTTAGTGGTATGAGAATTAGTGCAAGTGGTCTGACAGCAGAACGTATGAGAATGGATATAATATCTTCGAATGTTGCTAATATGCAGACTACAAGAACTAAAAATGGAGGAGCATATAGGAGAAAAGTAGCTAGCTTTGAAGAAAATTATGATGAAAAATTAGGGATGTTAGGTGTTAAAACAAAAAAGATTGAAGAAGATAAATCTCCTCTCAGAAAAATATATGAACCAAATCATCCTGATGCAGACAAAGATGGATATGTAGAATATCCAAATGTAGATTTATTAGCTGAAATGTCAGATCTTATAAGTGCATCGAGAGCTTACGAATCTAATGTAGATACTTTAAATGCTCAAAAAAATATGATATCTAAAGCTTTAGAGATAGGTAGATAGAAAGTAGGTGGTTAAATGACAGGAATAAGCAATATAAATATTAATTCTGATATATTCTCTAATGCTATTAATAATAAGACTACATATAAAGTTAAAGGAAATGAAAAGCCAGACAAGCAATTTGAAGATGTTATAAAGAATGCTATAGGTAAGGTAAATGATAGTATTATAAATTCAAATGAAAAGATAGAAGCGCTTATAAAAGGTGAAGATGTTTCTATGCATGATGTTATGCTATCAGCACAAGAATCTCAAATGTCAGTGCAACTTATGATTGAGATTAGAAATAAGTTATATGATGCTTACCAAGAAATTAATAGAGTGCAATTGTAATTCCTTAATAAGGAGCAGATAGATGAATTTTAAAGAGATAATAGAAAAAATAAAAGATTTTATAAAAACAAGAAAAGAAAAATTTAAGGAAATGAGAAAAGAAAAGAAAATAGCCATTATAGTTGGAGTGATTGCAATTATATTAGCTATAATATTTGGAATTAAGTATAAAAATGATAATAAATATGATGTTCTTTTCTCGGGTTTAGATTCAAATGATGCATCTGTTATAACTAAAGAACTAGAAAAAGAAAAAATTGAAACGAAAATAGAGGGCGATAGTATATATGTACCTAAAGATCAGGTAGATAAGTTAAGACTTGAACTATCTGGAAAAGTTTCAAATGGTTCTAAAGGATTTGAACTTATGGATGAAGGATCATCGTTAGGTCTTACAGATGAAGAATTTGAGGTAAAAAAACAAAGAATGATTCAAGGTGAACTAGAAAAAACTATAAAAACTTTTCCGCAAGTACAAGATGCAAGAGTTCATATAACAGAAGGTGAAGAATCTGTATTTGCTAAAGAGAGCATACCTGGAAAAGCAGCCGTTTATGTAGATTTAAATGTAGGAGAACAATTAAGTCAAGAACAAGTTAAATCTATAATATCTTTAGTATCCGCAAGTACACCAAATATACCGAAACAAAATGTTGAGGTAATCAACCAAAATATGGTCTTATTATCAGAAGGAATATTTGATGAAAATGGAAAATCAAATTCTAGCGATAATTCTAATGGGATTGATATTGCAACTAAGGCAGAAAGAGATCTAGATAAAGGATTAGAAAGAGATATAGTTAGATTACTTGAACCTATATTTGGAGAGGGAAAAGTAAGAGCAACTGTTAATGCTGATTTGAATTTTGACACTAATGAAAAAACTCAAACGATAATAGATCCTAACAAGGTTATAGTAAGTGAGTCAAAAAGTGAAAATAAATCTACAGAGCCAGTAAATACAGGTGGTACTGTTGATAACAATATGAATAATAAAGGCAATGTAAATGATGGAACTACTGAAAGTAAAAGTGAAGATATAAAGTATGAAGTAGGAAAGACAGAAATTAAAACTGTTAAGGCTCAAGGTGAATTAAATAGAATAACTGCTTCGGTTGCTATAGATGGCAAATTAGATGCGGGAGATATTAAAGACGTTAAAGATATGGTATCTAATACCATTGGTGTAGAAAAAAATAGAGGCGATGATGTAGTAGTTGTTGCTATGGACTTTGAAGCAAATGCTAAAAAGAATCTAAAAAATGCATTAGGTGATGAAGATGAAGTGGCTAAGTTATTAAAAACAACAGGATATATAGTAGCCGGATTATTACTAGTTATAGTAATAGCACTTATAGCTATATTTGTTATTAAGAAAAAGAATAAATCTAAAGAAATTGATGAAATAGATGAATCTAATGAAATAGATATGATAAATCAAAAGCTAGAAGAAATGGAAAAACATAGGCTACACAATTTAGAAGATGATGAAGATAATATGACTTTAGAGGAAGAAGTTAAGATATACGCTTCAGAAAATATAGAAGAAGTTACAGAATTAATAAATAATTGGTTAAATGAGTAAAGGGTGGTAGTTTGTTTTGGAAAATGAAGTTACTAAATCAGTAGAGAGTACTAAATCAGGAAATGCATTTGATTTAGGTGATATACCTAAAGTGAGAAGAGTTACTGGTGCTAGAAAGGCAGCAGTACTCTTAATGACATTAGGGACTGACGTTTCAGCGGATATAGTTAAAAATCTATCTGATAAGAAAATACAAAGAATCGGTGTAGAAATAGCTAATATACACACTGTCAACGCAAGAGAAAGAAGAGAAATTCTCCAAGAATTTATAGAACTAAATAAAGGAAAAGAATTTGTGTTAAAAGGTGGTATAGACTATGCAAAATCACTGCTTAATGGAGCTTTAGGAAACCAAAGAGCTAATAAATTAATAGAAGGAATTAGATATGATGCTTATACAAAACTGTTTATGGCAGCGAGAAAAGCTGAACCAGAGCAGATATTAGCATGTATACAAGGTGAAAGTACACAAACTATAGCTATAATCTTATCTCACATACAATCAGACAAAGCAGCTTTGATATTAAGTGAGTTACCACCTAAGATTAAAAATGAAGTTTCACTAAAAATAGGATCAACATCATCAGTATCACCAAGTGTAATAAAGGCCATTGATGAAGCTGTAGAAATGAAACTATCAAAACTTGGACAAAGAGAAATGGAAAGTTCTGGTGGTATTGATAGCTTGGTTGAAATACTTGGTAATGTAGATAGAAAAACAGAAAAAAGTATTATAAGTTACATAGAAGAAAGAAACAATGAATTAGCTGAGGATATAAAGGCCAATATGTTTATATTTGACGACATTGTAAGGCTTGAAAATTCTACTATTCAGAGAATTCTTAAAGAGGTTAATGTTAAAGATATTGCATTTGCTCTTAAGGGAGCATCTAAGGAAGTATCAAATGTCATATTTAGAAATCAATCTCAAAGGGCATCACAAGCTCTTAAAGAGGAAATTGATTTATTAGGAAAGATAAAAATATCTCAAGTAGAGGAAGCACAACAAAATATAGTTAATGTTATAAGACGACTTGAAGATATGGGTGAAATAACTTTAACAAGAGGATCAGATGATGAGTTTATCATGTAGTAACATAATAAAAGCTAAAAATGTTAATTTAAAAGGCGTAAAAACAATAAATAACCTCTCTCAAATTGAAAGTGAAGAAGAAAGAAAGCTTAGAGAAGACTTAGAAAAAAAATTAAGCGAAAAAAAAGAAGAAATAAATATTAAGTTACAAGAAGCTCAAAAAGAATATGATGACATTATAGATCAAGCTAAAGCTGAGGCAAGTCAGATAATTGAAGAAAGTAAGTTAGAAAGAGAAAAAATAGAAAAAAAAGCTTATGAAGAAGGATACAATCAAGGGCTTAAAAACGGATATGAAGATGGATACAAAGAATCATATGAAGAAAATATAGAAAAGGCAAAAAAAGAGTCTGAAGAAATTGTAAATAATGCCAGTAAATTATTGATACAAGCCAAAGATAAAGTAGCTGAGTATATGAATTTAAATAAAGAAGAAATACTAAAAATTAGTATAAGTATAGCTCAACAAGTTCTAAGGGATGAATTCAAATCAGAATCATCTATGAATACTTTATTAACTAAGGTAATTGAAGAGTATGAACTCAAGGAAAATATAGTAATAAAAGTAAATCCTTTATATAAAGATAGCTTAAAGAATGAAATATTAAGTTTAAAAGAATGTAATAAACTTAAAGGCGACGTATTCGTTTTAGAAGATGAATCTATAGATATTGGAAATGCTATTATAGAGAACGTAAAAGGAAGAATAATAGTAGGTGTAGATGCTGTAATAGATAAGGTTAAAGAGGAGCTATTATGATAGACATAGATTTTGAAAGAATACTTAGTAGGATAAAGGATATGCCTACTGTTATATCTGAAGGAAAAGTAAAAAAAGTTATAGGTCTTACAATAGAAGTCGAAGGTATAAAAGGATTTGTAGGTGAGTTATGCTCTGTATACAATAATTTAAATACCCCTATAAATTGTGAAGTTGTAGGTTTTAGAGATGGAGATGTAATACTTATGCCTCTTGGTGAGTTAACAGGAATTGGACCTGGTTGCAAAGTAATTGCACAAGGAGTACCACTTAGTGTTAAATGTAGTGATGAACTTTTAGGAAAAGTACTTGATGGCATAGGTAATCCAATAGATGAAAATATGATTTTACAAGGTGAGAGATATAGTTTATTTAATGAACCACCAGATCCAATGAGAAGACCTCGAATAACAAATATAATGCCAACAGGAATAAGAGCAATAGATGGATTTTTAACTTGTGGAGAAGGACAGAGGATAGGAATATTTGCAGGTAGTGGAGTTGGTAAAAGTACAACTTTAGGAATGATGGCAAGAACGGCAGAAGCAGATGTAAATGTTATAGCCCTTATTGGAGAAAGAGGAAGGGAAGTTTTAGACTTCATTGAGAGAGATTTAGGTGAAGAAGGCATGAAGAAGTCGGTAGTTGTTTGCGCTACATCAGATAAATCACCCTTAGTAAGATTAAAGGGAGCACTAACAGCTACATCTATTGCCGAGTACTTTAGAGATAAAGGTAAAAAAGTAATATTAATGATGGATTCTGTAACAAGATTTGCTATGGCTCAAAGAGAAGTTGGATTAGCTATAGGAGAACCGCCAGCACAAAAAGGATATACTCCTTCCGTATTTGCTATGTTACCAAAGCTTATGGAAAGGACAGGAATGTCTGAAAAAGGATCTATAACAGCTTTTTATACTGTTTTAGTTGATGGAGACGATTTTAATGAACCAATAGCAGATACTGTAAGAGGAATACTAGATGGACACATTGTTTTATCTAGGCAATTAGCACATAAAAATCATTATCCAGCTATAGATATATTAAACAGTGTAAGTAGACTTATGAAAGAAATTGCAGATGATAATCATAATAAAGCTGCATCATTTGCTAGAGATATACTTGCTACTTATAAAGAAGCTGAAGATTTAATAAATATTGGAGCTTATGAAGAAGGTTCAAATAAAAATATAGATATGTCTATTAAATATATAGACAGAGTAAATGATTATTTAAAACAAGGTGTTAATGATAGTACACCATTTAATGAAAGCAAAGAGTTATTAATTAATATGTTCAACTAAAGGAGACTGATGTAAGTGAGTAAGTTTAAATTCAAACTTCAAAAACTGCTAGATATAAAAGTAAAAGATGAGGAAGAAAGTAAATTAAGATATACACAAGCTCAAAATCAAAAAAGAATAATAGAGAATAATTTAAGGAATTTAGAAAATTCTTATAAAAAATACTCAGATATAGGAATGTCTAAAGATATAATTAGTCAAAAAATTACTATTAATTATTTAGCAGCACTTACTCAATCTATAAAATTAACTAGTGAAGATTTGAGAAAAGAAGAAATTAATGTTTCTAAAGCAAAAAAAGATTTTATAGAAAAACAAATAGATAGGAAATCTTTAGAAACCCTTAAAGAAAACGAACTTAATAGATTAAAAAAAGAAGAAGATAGATTAGAACAATTAAAAAATGACGAATTTGCATTATATGCATATATAAGAAATAGAACAAATATATCATAAAGGTGAATTAATATGAATTTAAATATGTCTATAAAAGCAATGACTAATGCAAAAGAAAATACTTTAAAAAAAACAGAAGGAAGTAAAGATATAGTCAATTGTTTTTTTGGCGAAATAGAATCAAAGCTTGAAGATATGAGTTTAAATTTCAATACAGATGAATCTAATAAAAAAGACATTGATTTTAATCTCCTTCAAAATATAATATTTAACCTTAAATACATATATGATTTCGTAAATGATGAGTTAAAAGAAGGTAAAGATGTAGAAGGGTTAAATGAAAGTATCAATAATATACAAGTTATTTTTGATTCTATGAATATAGATAAAAATAATTTAGAAATAAATATAAATAATAAAGAAGGATTAGAAACTTTAGAAAATACTTTAGGTGAAATTGAATTTAAGTCTAATTTATTAAGTAACAATGATAAAGATAAATTAAATGATTTATTAGAGAAAATAAATAATGATACAGAAAATATAATAAAAAAATTTGATATAAACGAAAACAAAAGTAGTAATAATATCAAATCAAAACCAACTTCAAATAGCAATGAATTATTAAATAATGATTTTGAAGATACTAAAAATTATAAAAAAAATGACTTAATAAAGGAAACTAAGTATAGAGAATTAGAAATTAATTCATTAATAAATAAAAAAAACTTAAATCAAAGTAGTAGTTTAGATAACAATGATCTACAAATAAGTAAGTTAGAAGACATCCTTAATAAAGGAAGCATAGGAAATCTAAATACAAATAATATTTTAAAAAATGAAAATACATATAATTTAAATGATAGCTCAGTTAAAGAGATTAGAAAAACATTTATAAATGAAGATATTATAAAAACAGTAAACTACTTAAAAAGAAGTGGTAATGAAGAAATAAAAATTAAAGTTAATCCAATAGAATTAGGAGAGATGACTATAAAACTTGTAAAGCATGGAGAAGAAAATAGTTTATCTATAACTGTTAGTAAAAATAATATATTTGACTTGGTAAATAAAAATATAAATGATATAACTAAACATTTGAATGATATGAACATAAAAGTAAAAGATGTATCAATAAATATAAATTCAGAAAATCAAAATGTATTTTCAGATAATCTAAACCAAAATTTTAATAATAAAAATAGCCAGCAAGAAAGACAGAAAAATAACCAAAGACGTATAAGAGATATTATGTTAGAAGATATAAATGAAATCTCTAATATAGAAGAAGATAATCTAAATATATTAGTATAGGAGAATACAAAATGAGTGGATTAGTAAGTATGAATAAACAAGATATAATAGGAAGTCAAAAAGTATCTAAAAATCAAAAAAGTCAAAAAACAGAAAATAACACTCCTATAATAATGCCGGGGGAAGAAAATAACAAAGAATTATTTTTAAAAATGCTAGTTGCTCAAATGCAAAATCAAGATCCTTTTAATCCTCAAGATCCCACTCAATATGTAACACAATTATCTCAATTTACTATGCTAGAACAGACAATGACTCTTAATCATAATATGGAACAAATGATGGGAATGACTAGTGGGTTATTAACTAATTCAGCATTAAATTCTGCGACATCTTTAATAGGTAAGGAAGTCGAAATGAATGCCACAAAATTAGATGAAAGTTCAAATAACACAAAGTCAGAAAATAAAACTATAAAAGGTATGGTAGAAGGTGTTCATATAAAAGATGGGACTGTATATATGGACGTAAAAGATAAAGATACAGGCGAAGTTGCATCTATTGAATATGCAGCTTTAATGAAAATAAATGAAAAAAATTAGAAGTTAAGGGAGATTAGTTTTATGTTAAGATCAATGTACTCAGGAATAAGCGGTATGAAAGCAAACCAAACTAAGATGGATGTTGTTGGTAATAATGTCGCGAATGTTGGAACAAGTGCATTTAAAAAAGAATCTGCAAGATTTTCTGATGCTTTAAACCAAACATTTTTATATGCAAGTGCTCCAGGTGGAGTAATTGGTGGAGTAAACCCTGGACAAGTTGGTATAGGTACTAAAGTTAGTGGTATCTTTAAAAATATGATACAGGGACCAATACAACCAACAGGAAGACCAACAGATTTAGCTATGGATGGAGATGGTTTTTTTACAGTTCAAACAGGAGTTAATCAATATGCATATACAAGAGATGGATCATTTAGTCTAGATTTAAATGGTAATTTAGTAACAGCTGATGGTTATAAAGTATTAGGAGAGGATGGAAATCCTATAGAAATACCAAAGGCAGTAGATGCAAATGGAAATCCAGCACCAGATGGAGCTAAGAATGTTAAAAAGGTATTATCTTTTAATATAGATAAGGAAGGTAAAATATCTTATTTATTAGAGGATGGTACAAAAATGCCATTAGTTGATAAAAATGGAAATATAGTTAAAGGAACACAGCAAAAACTTAAAATAGCAGTTTTTCAAAATCCAGAAGGATTAAAGTTATTAGGTGGAAATCTTTATTCAGAATCTGCAAACTCAGGACAACCGTTAAAGACAGCTGTTCATGGTCAAATTAACCAAGGAGCCATAGAAATGTCTAACGTAGATTTATCAGAAGAATTTACAGAAATGATAGTTACAACAAGAGCATTCCAAGCTTCTAGTAAAGTTATAACAACTAGTGATGAATTATTACAAGAGATAATAAACCTTAAGAGATAAAAGAGGAGAAAGATAAAGAAATGAAAAAGCTTGATATTTTAACACCAATAGGACTAGTGCTAGCTTTTGCTCTTGTAATGTTTGGAATATCTATGGGTGGGACTGGAATCAAACCATTTATAGATATGCCTTCTTTAGCAATAACATTAGGAGGATCATTTTCTGCAGTATTAGTAACATTTTCGGTTGCTGATATAAAAAAGATTCCTAAGTACTTTAAGTTATGTACAACATCAAACAATTTATACAAGATGGATTTAGTAGACCAGTTTAAAGAAATTTCTAAAAAGATAAGAAAAGATGGAGTACTAGCTATAGAAGAGGAAGTTTCGCAGATAGAAGATGAATTTTTAAAAAAAGGATTAGAATTAGTAATAGACGGTGTGGACACTGAAAGTATAAAAGAAATATTAGAAACAGAAATAGCAGAAAAAGAAGTACTTTATTCGGGTGGATCTAAAATGTTTAAAGTATGGGGATCTTATGCACCAGCATTTGGTATGGTTGGGACACTAATAGGTCTAATACAAATGCTTACAGACATGGGTTCTCCTGAAGTAATAGCAAGTGGTATGTCAAAAGCATTAATAACTACTTTTTACGGTGCATTATTCTCAAATGCAGTATTAAACCCTATAGGATTTAATATAGAAGGAAAAGGTGAAAAAGAAGTTGTATTTATGGAAATGATGATTTGTGGAATTAGCAGTATACAAAATGGAGAAAGTACAAGAGTAATAGAAGAAAAATTAATAGCATTCTTAGATGAAAAAGAAAGAGCAAAATATTATAAAAGAGAAGGAAATGAAAAGGTAGCAGATTTAGATGGCGCGTAAAAAAAAGAAAGGCGATGATGTCAATACAAATGCGTGGATGGACACATATGCCGATACAATAACTTTACTTCTTACATTTTTTATATTGCTATATTCAATGTCTGCAGTAGATACTCAAAAACTTAATGAGTTAACTGCTGCATTAAAAAATTCACTTCAAGGAAGTACAAAAGTAACTGATTTAAAAAATATAGACCAGCTAAAGGTAGCTATAGAAAAAGATGGAGATAAATTAGCATCAAAATACGAAGATTTATCTAAAAAATTAAATAAAATAATAGATGAAAAAGGTCTTAAAGATGACATAAAAGTTAGAGAAGAAGATAGGGGTATAGTATTACAATTAGGAGAAAATATATTATTTGACCCAGGAAAAGCAAATTTAAAAGAAGATAGAAAAAAAGTGCTAGATGGAATAACGAGTATAATAAAAAGCACTGATAATGACGTTTTAGTTGAAGGTCATACAGATGATGTTCCTATGCATAATAAAGAGTTTGCTTCTAACTGGGAACTATCAACTGCAAGAGCTGTAGGTGTAGTTGAATATTTCGTAGATGAGCAAAAACTAGATCCTATTAGATTCTCTGCAAAAGGATATGGAGAATTTAAACCATTAGTTAAAAATGATACACCAGAACACAGGGCAACAAATAGGAGAGTAGATATTTTAATTGTTGAGCAAAAGGAGAAGTGATAATAAACATCATGGATAATATGTTGCAATATATAATAAATTTATTGATATTTGTACCACTAATTTTAATCTTAATAGTAGTTTCTTTAAGATTAAGTAAAGCAAGTATGTCAACTATTGCAGGCAAAAAATATACTAAAGTTTTAGAAGTTACAAATTTAAAAAAAGACATAGATTTATTTGTTTTAAAGATAGGTGATGAGGGATGTGTATTAGTATCATCACCTTCTAAAGTAGATAAAATTAAGGATTTAACTAAAGAAGAAATAAATTCAATAGAAAAAATAAAAGATGATTCTGAAATAAACTTAGGGCAGTTTGCTCCAAGATATAAGAAATTTAATTTTTTTGGAAATAAATCAAAATATAAAAGCCTTAAAGTAAATAAATCAGATTATAATAATTTAAATCTTAGTAAATACAAGATAGATAAATTAAACTTAAAGAGGAATAAATATGGAAGATTTCGCTAGTATGATGTTAAAAAATCAGCAACATTTAGCTCCTTTAATAAAATTATTTATAGTTTTAACATTTTTAATGTTTTTGCCAACTGTAATATTTATGATGACAAGCTTTGTTAGAATAATTATTACACTCTCATTTTTAAAATCAGCATTAGGAGCACAGCAATCTATACCTAATCAGATTTTAATTGGTATAGCCATGGCACTTACCATATTTATAATGGCACCTACTATAAGTGATATAAATAAAACTGCAATAAAACCTTATATGGAAAAAAAGGTTGAATTTAAAGAAGCTATAGAAAAAGCTGAAGTACCTGTAAGAAAATTTTTATTAAAGCAGACAAGAGAAAAAGATATAAAATTATTTTTAGAAATGTCTAATATGGATGGAAAAAAAGTCACAAGAGATGATATTCCATTATATATATTAGTCCCAGCATTTGCTATAAGTGAATTAAAAACAGCTTTTCAAATAGGATTTTTAATATATTTACCATTTTTATTAATAGATTTAGTGGTATCAAGCACACTTATGTCTATGGGGATGTTTATGCTCCCTCCGGTTATGATTTCATTACCTTTTAAATTACTATTATTTATTATGGTAGATGGATGGAATTTATTAATAAAATCTTTACTTTTAAGCTTTAAATAATGAGGAGAATATTATGAATGAAACTATGGTAATGAGTATAGTAAAAGAAGCATTATATACAAGTATGTTGGTGGGAGGCCCAATTCTTATACTATCTTTAGTTGTTGGACTACTAGTAAGTGTATTTCAAGCAACTACTCAGATTCAAGAACAAACATTAACTTTTGTACCTAAGTTGATAGTTATAGCATTAACATTAGCTTTAGGTGGAAATTGGATGTTGCAGGAACTTATAAAATTTACAACAAAAATAATGAGTATAATAGCTAATATAAAAGGATAAAAAATTGATATTTATATTTATTAGAATAATAACCTTTTTTGCTATCATAAATGTAATATTTCCTGCAGGAACACCAAATATATTTAAAGTAGTATTTTCATTATTTATGTCTACAATAATAGCTTTTTCGGTACATGTAAATGTACACATTACTACAGTTTTACAATTAATAAATTACAGTGTAGTTGAAATAGTAACAGGATTAGTATTAGGATTTATAACAAGTTTGTGTTTTAATAGCTTAAAAATTGTAGGTAGCTTAATAGATCAACAGTTAGGATTATCTATGATAAACATATATGATCCTAACAGTAAAAATCAATCAACACTTATAGAAAATATAATGTATTGGATAGGTATTTTGGTATTTTTTACTATGAACGGACATCATAGTTTAATAGAAGGAATACAACATAGCTTCGAGATAATACCTGTAGGAAAATCTATACTAATTGGAAATTTCAATTACGTAATAAATGTATTTATTGAATATTTTGCAATTGGTTTTAAAATAGCAGTTCCTATTGTACTTTGCTTAATAATAACTGAGATAATAATGGGATTAATATCAAGAAGTGTTCCACAATTTAATGTAATGGTTATAGGAATGCCAATTAAACTTTTAGTAGGAATAGCAGTTTTTATTATAGGAATGCCATTTATACTAAAAGAAATTCATAACTTATTTAATCAATTACCATCTATACTAGATGGAACTTTAAAAGTAAAGCATGGAGTGTTAAGCTCTATTGGACCTGTAGGTATGATTTTATCTTCTAGTGGTGATAAAACAGAAGAACCTACATCAAAGAAAAAGAAAGACGCTAGAAAAAAGGGTAATGTAGCTAAAAGTAAAGAAGTAACAACTGCAATAACCCTAATAGCCATATTATTTATAATTGGTACAATGTCAAATTATATGATATCAGATTTTAAAAATAATATAATACATTATTTAAGTAATAATTTTAAATTTAATATGGATTATAACATATTACACACTTTGACAGTAAATTTAATAATTTCATTTATGAAGTTATTTTTACCAATAGGATTGATAATAATTGTATTTTCTGTAATAGGAAATGTTATGCAAACAGGGTTTATGTTTAACTTTGAGAGCATTAAGCCAAAATTTTCAAAACTTAATCCAATAAATGGATTTAAAAATATGTTTTCTATGAAATCTGTAGGAATGTTGATTAAAAGTATAGTTGTAATAGCTGTACTTTTTGAAATAGGATACAGTTTTATGAAAAAAAATTTCGAATTAATAATGAACAGTGGAGACATACATCTTCCATACCTTATATACACTATAGTAAATATAATAAAAGATTTACTAATAAATATAGTTTTAGCAGTAGTAATAATAGCAGTAATTGATTTTGTATATCAAAAGTATAGTTACAGAAAAAGTCTAAAAATGACTAAACAGGAAGTAAAAGAGGAATTTAAGCAAGTTGAAGGAGATCCTCATATAAAAGGAAAGATAAAACAAAGACAAAGAGAAATGGCTAGTAAGAGAATGATGCAAGCTGTTCCATCAGCTACCGTAATAGTAACAAATCCAACACACATATCTATAGCAATAAGGTATGAAAGAGGAAAAGATACAACTCCTATAGTTGTTGCAAAAGGAGCTGATGTAGTAGCATTTAAAATAAGAGAAATAGCCAAGGAACATGATATACCTATTTTAGAAAATAAACCTCTAGCAAGACTTATATATAAAGAGGTAGAAATAGATCAAGAAATACCAGAAGAAATGTATCAAGCAGTAGCAGAAGTATTAGTGGCTGTTTATAAAATTAAAAATAAATACAAATAGTTAAAAAGAGGTCATAGATGGAAAAACTAGATTTGAAGAAAAGATTTGATATAATAGTAGGATTTGGAATAATCGGCATTGTTTTAATGATAATAATACCACTACCTCCATTTCTATTGGATGTAATGCTAACATTAAATATAGCATTTTCATTACTAATATTATTACTTACACTTTTTTCAACTAATATATTACAACTATCAATATTTCCTACTATATTGCTTGTTACAACCTTATTTAGACTAGCTCTAAATATATCATCTACAAGACTTATATTAGGGCAAGGTTATGCAGGAAATGTAATAGAATCATTTGGAAGTTTCGTTGTAGGTGGCAATTATGTAGTTGGAGTAATAATATTTTTAATTATAATAATTATTCAGTTTATAGTCATAACAAATGGTTCAAGTAGAGTCTCTGAAGTTTCAGCAAGATTTACTCTTGATGCCATGCCAGGTAAACAAATGAGTATAGATGCTGATTTAAACTCAGGTACAATAGATGAAAAAACGGCAAGAATTAGAAGAAGAGAATTACAACAAGAAGCAGATTTCTATGGAGCTATGGATGGAGCATCTAAATTCGTAAAGGGAGATGCTATAGCAGGTATAATAATAACAACTATAAATGTATTAGGTGGAATTATTATAGGTGTTATAATGCTTGGGATGAGTTTTTCAGAATCTGTGCAAACATATATTAGACTTACAATAGGAGATGGTCTAGTTAGTCAAATACCAGCACTATTAATATCTACATCAGCAGGTATATTAGTAACTAGATCAGACTCAGATGAAAGTTTTGGAAATTTACTAGGAAAACAATTAATATCTATACCAAAAGCTATAGGAATGACAGGAATAGTTCTTATAGTATTAGGTTTTTTACCAGGGCTTCCAAAACTATCATTTTTCTCATTAGGTATAGGAGCAGTAGGAATTTCGTTTTTATTAAATAAAGCAGAAAAAGAAAAAGAAGCAGAATCTTATGACTTAGAATATAAAGAAGAAGATGCTCAAGCTAGTTTAGAAAACGCAGAAGATGTATCTAAGTTAATAAATGTAGAACCTATAGAAGTAGAAATAGGATATGGTCTAATTCCCCTAGTAGATGAAAGTAATGGAGGAGACTTACTACAAAGAATTGTATCAGTAAGAAGACAATGTGCTATTGATATGGGTATAATAGTTCAACCAATAAGAATAAGAGATAATTTACAGCTAAATTCAAATCAATATAGTATAAAAATAAAAGGAATTGCAGTAGCAACATATGATTTAATGCCATCTATGTTACTTTGTATGAATCCAATGGGAATAGATTCAAGTATAGAAGGTATACAAACAAAAGAACCTACATTTGGCCTTGATGCTTTATGGATAAATAAAGATAAAGCAGAAGAAGCAGAATTATATGGGTTTACAGTTGTAGATCCTACTACAATTTTAGTAACACATCTATTAGAAGTTATAAAGTCGAAGTCTCATGAACTTTTAGGACGACAAGAAGTTAAAGAAATAATAGATGAAACAAAAGAAAGATATAGTGCTGTTGTTGAAGAGCTAATTCCGGATTTAATGACATTAGGTGAAATTCAAAAGGTATTTAAAAACCTTCTTAAAGAAAAAATTGCTATAAAAGATAGAGTAACTATTTTAGAAACTTTGGCAGATAATGCAAGAAATACTAAAGATATAGAACTTTTAACCGAATATGTAAGAATGGCAATGAGTAGAAGCATATGCTCGGAATTAATAGATGAGGATAACTCTATTACAGTAGCTACATTATCTATGGAAATAGAAAATTTAATCGGAAATAATCTTCAAAGGTCAGTAAATGGAACATATCCAGCTATAGACCCAGACACTACTAATAAAATATTTAATAGTATACAAATGACAATAGAAGAAATTAACTTTACGAATAACAGACCAGTATTACTGGTATCACCAAAGATAAGAGCACCTTTTAGAAAATTAGTTGAGATTGTATTTCCAAATGTCTCAGTACTATCTCTTAATGAAGTTCCAAGTGATATTCAGATAAAAGCTCAAGGTGTAGTAAATATATAATATGGAGGAATGTAATAATGAAGTCACATCAACAAGAAGAACTTATAATTAGTAATATGCCTCTTGTTAAGCATATTGCATCAAAATACTATACGAGCAAAATGGGAATGGAATATGAAGATTTAGTTAGTTATGGAGTCATGGGACTTATAGACGCAACTAATAAGTTTGATGAAAGTAGAGGAGTGAAATTTTCAACTTATGCATCTATAAGAATATCATCTTATATAATTGATGAAATAAGAAAATACTCACCTATATCTAGAATGTATATGAGCAAAATAAAAGAATATAATAAGGCTGTAGAAATTTTGCAAAATAAATTTTTTAGAAAACCAACTATAGATGAAATAGCAAATCATATGGGTGTTAGTAAAAATGAAATTAATGATATAAATGTAAAAATGTTAGATTTAAACAACGTATATCTTGATAATGTAATTTTTGATGATGAAAATGAAGTTAAGCTTATAGATACTTTAAAAGAAAAAGAAGAGTTATCTCCGACACATTTAGTTGAAAAAGATGAGCTACAAGAAATAATGGCAAAGGCTATAGATACCCTTAATGAAAAAGATAGGCTTGTTTTATCTTTATACTATTATGAGGAATTAACATTAAAAGAAATAGGATTAATATTAGGGGTTTCTGAGTCTAGAGTATCCCAATTAAATAGTAGAGCCATAAAGAATTTAAAGTTAGCTATGAAAAAGTTAAAATATATAGACTAATTGGAGGGAGAAAAAATGATAAGAGGATTATATACGTCTGTATCTGCCATGATGGCATTAGAAGCTAAACAAAGTATTGTTACAAATAATTTAGCCAATGTAAATACTGTAGGTTATAAAGAAGATACTTTAGTTGAGAAAAGTTTTGATGAAATTATGCTATCAAATAATGACAATTACATAAATGGAATTGCTCATAAACAAAAGCTAGGTGGATTAAGCTTTGGTACAAGAATAGATGAGAATGCTACAAATCATAAACAAGGTGCACATATTTCAACTGAAAACAATACTGACTTTGCTATAGATGGTGATGGATTTTTCAAGGTATTAGATCATAATAATAAAACATTTTATACGAGAAACGGATCTTTTAATATTGATAATCAAGGGTATTTAGTAACAAAATCAGGGGATTATGTACTTGGAACAAACAGAAATACAAATAATTCAGAGCCTATATATGTCGGACATGGAAAGCTAGTTATAAATCCAGATAATAGTATAAGCATAGATGGTAATAAAATGTATGATTTTAATATAGTTAAGTTTGATAATAAACATGATTTAACAAAGAGTGGAAATAATCTATATAATGGTAAAAATGAAATAAAAACCAATAATATAAAGATCAAACAAGGGTATTTAGAAGGTTCAAATGTTGATAGTATAGGTACAATGTCATCATTAATGGAGACTGTAAAACTATTTGAAGCAAATCAAAAAGTTATTCAAACGATAGATTCTACTCTTAGTAAAGTCGCAAATGAAATTGGAACAGTAAGATAAGGGAGATAAAATATGTACAATATAATGAAAAATAGCGTATCTGCAATGTCTGCAAGTCAAGGGAAAATAGAGGTAACTTCAAATAATATGGTGAATGTGCAGACTACAGGGTATAAGAAATTAGACATTGGTTTTTTAGATTTGTATAATGAAACATTAGATAGAAGCTACTATCCACACAATAATAATAACAATACTGGTACTGGAGTAAAAGTATCTCAATCTTTTAGAAACTTATCCCAAGGAGCAATAAAGGATACAGGAATAAAAAGTAATTTAGCTATAGATGGAGATGGATTTTTTAGAGTTATAAATCCAAATGGTACATTTAGTTATACTAGAAATGGAGAATTTAATGTAGATTCAAATGGTGATTTAGTTGATGATAAGGGAAATAAATTAGATATACAAGTTATAAATGGAAATGATGTTGATTTATCAAAAGGAGAAGTAAGCATAAATAAGTTGGGAGAAATATTTGTAGATAAAGAAGAAGTTGGTAAGATAAATTTATATAAAGTACAAGGCGATAAAGATTTTATTCCTGCAGGTGATAATTTATTTAATTTAAGAGATGGCGCTAAAATTGAGTTAGTAACTAATTCAAATATACTACAAGGATATGTGGAAATGTCTAATGTAAATATGGAAACTGAAATGACAGACTTAATCATAGCTCAGAGAAGTTTCCAATTTAATAGTAAGGGGCTACAAGCTACTGATGATATGTGGAGTATGATAAATAATCTACAAAGTAGATAAATTTTTATAGAAAGGAGTTAGTATTCTAAAATGTATAATTATATATTTTAGATATATACAGTTTATGGAACAAAATGTAAAAACATATGATTTTAAAAAACCACAAAGATATTCAACTGATAACATGAGATTTTTATCTGTTATATCTGAAGACTATTGCAAAAATACAAATTTATTTTTAGCATATGAGTTAAAAAGACCTAATATAACTTGCAAGGTTGAAAAAGTAGAACAAACAAATTATGAAGAATTTATTAACTCAATAAGTCCAAAATCAGTTATCGTAGAACATGCAATACAACCACTAGTAAAGGATCTTATTTATCAAATTGATAAATCTGTAGCATTAACATACATAGATTTAATGCTAGGTGGAGATGGAGTATTTGAAAATTATGAAAGAGATTTAACAGAAATTGATAAGCAATTAATTTTTCATTTATGCACAAAATTGTTAACTAGGTTATATATAGTTGAGACTTGTAAATCAAGAGAAGTATTAAGAGTACATTCAAATGCAGGTGCTAGTAAAAAGTATCCAGTAAGTGAATCAGTACTTATAGCTCATATGAAAATGATGTATGGAGACAAAGAAATCGGAAAAATGCGCTTTTGCAACCCTTATAGTTGCATGGAACCAATATTAGATCAACTAGAAACGAAGATATTATTTAGAAATAAGAATATAGAGTATGATTTTGAATTTACAAATGCAATTTATAACAATGTTTGTGGTGCAAATGTAGATATAGTAGCTAGACTAGGTGAAACAAATATAAGTGTTGAGGATTTATTAAACTTACAAGTTGGTGATATTTTATCACTAGATACAAAAGTAGCAGGAGATTTAGATTTGTATGTTGCAGGGGCTAAAGCATTTAAGTGTAAACCTGGACTTATAAAAAATAAAAAAGGTGTTATAATAACAAACTCTATAAGAAAGGAAGGGTAGGATATGAGTGAAAAATTTGATAGAGTATTAGATATAGAATTAAAAGTTAGTGCTATACTTGGAAGAACTAAGATGTCTTTAAAAGATATATTTGAGTTATCTAAAGGATCTTTAATAGAATTAGATACATTCGAAGATCAAGAAGTAGAAATATATGTAAATGGAAGAAAAATAGGTTATGGACAAGTTGTAGTAGTAGATAGAAATTTCGGTATAAGAATAACAAGTATATTAGGAGAAGAAGAATTAGTAAAAACTTTAAGCTAAGAACCTATATAGTAAAGGATGGTTAGCAGCACATGGCAAAAATATTAAAAAGTAAATACAGCAGTACGGGGGAAAGGTGTGTAGATGCTTGTTTAAATTATGGGATGCTAAGATATGTAAATGAAGATGGATCACCAGTTAATATAGAGATACCTTTTGATAAATATGAGGAAGCTATAAGTGATTTTCAAGATAGGATTAAAGAAGGTATAGCTCAAAAGGATATGAATCCTAAAGCAATATTAAAAAGAGGTACTATAAGTTATAATCAAGCTAAAGAATTAGCTATAGATGGAAAAATTAAAGGTTTAGATTTTTTTGAGATAGATGGAAGTGTAGAATGTGAACACATACTTGGCATATCAGGAAGTATAGAGTATGCACTATCTATTTGGAATGGAGAAAGTAAGATTGAAGCTTTAGAAAAAGCAGTAATTAGGTCTATAAAAGTTTATGGTGAAGACTTTATATATGGGATAACTCTAGATGAAGACTCAGATGAAGTTGAGTACTTAAAATTTGCAAAGAGTATATTTTCAATAGAAAATCTAATGGATGTAGAACTATATAAATCTAAAAACTATAGTATAGATAATGAAATTGAAGAAAATGATTTAAATCCAAAACATAAGATTTTTAAAAGTTTAGATTTACCACTAGGTTTTTTAGGTGGATTACTAGGGTTTATGATTGTACAGATTGCTACTAATTTTGGAGAAAATATTTCAAATGAAATAGTATATCTATTATTAAATGCTATTACAATGTCTATAGTTGCTTTTATTATGATAAAAAGTATAAACTTTATCACGAAAAAATATGTAAAAAATAGTACATCATCCATAATGGAATTATTCGATGAAGAATTAGAAAAAGTTAGCTATGAAAATTTATTGACTGAAAAAGAAGTAAAACTTATACTAAAAAACATTACAAAGGGTGAAGTTACTAAACTTCTTATGGATATGAAGGGGAGTGTAAATAAGAAAGTATCTAGTAATACTCTTGTAACCAAGGAAACTAAGTTTGTATTAGATTCAAGACGTGCAATAATATTACCTAGTGAATATGAAATAATTCAAACCCTTACTTTACTTTTAAATGAATATAAAAGTAAGAGATCTAAAGACTACAGTATAAAAAAAATATAAAAATAAAGCATATGAGTCTATTATAAATATATTAAATAGCTTCATATGCTTTATTTTTATATATTAAATATAAAAAAATATTTAATATATAAAGTATTTGTTTTTTATCCGTATAAATAGAATATAAAATTTATTCATATTATGTAATTATTAAAAACATAATATATAAAATCTAAAGTATTAAATTAAGTATCCGTATAAAATATATGTTAAATGTATTTAATATATTTGGTATGTTTATTAAAGGTATATTTAGGATTTAGCGTGCACGAACTTCAAGAATTAATATTAATGAAATATAAACTAATAACATAGAATCATATATTAATATAATCAAAGCTCAAAATTTTATAAGGAATTAAAATAGTTTATATACTTATGTATAATTTTAAAATCTATATTATCTAATATGAATTATAGGGAGACGATTATGAGAAAGTTTAAAGATTTAAAAATAGGTAGAAAACTTGCAATATCATTTATAATTGTATTACTACTTGCTACATTTTCAAGTATATATACAATATCGAAATTAAAAGAAGCGGAAGAGTTAAATTCTCAGCTATTTAATGGACCGTATGTAGGAACTAATGAAACTATGGGTATACGTAGGGATTTAGTTTCTGCCGGAAGAAATACAGTTAATATCGTACTTAGACAAAAGCCTGATGTTTACTTCCAAAAGGCAAAAGAAAATTTTGACAGTATAAACAATAGAATAGATAAAATATCTAAAACATTTACAGGAGATAAAAGTGATCTTGAAGAGGTTAGAACTGCTGTAAATAATTATAAATTAGAGTGTCAAAATATTTATGATGTGGCAAGAACTGGTGATTACAAAAAAGCTATGGAAATGAGTGATGAAAATACTCCATTTTATAATGATTATAACAAAGCTGTAGATCTTGCTGTAAAGTTAAACGAAGGATCTAACCAAAGAGGTATTGAATTTAATAAAAACATCCATGAAACAGTAAAAAATGCAATAATTGCATCTGTAGCCGTAAGTGTATTAACTATAGTTGTCGGTCTTGCTATATCAATTTATATAACAAAATCTTTAACAAAGCCAATTGAAGAAATAGAAGAAGCTTCAAATAAAATGGCAAATGGAGATTTTGATATAAATATAGAATACGAATCAAAAGATGAATTAGGTTTATTATCTGAAAGTATGCGTCATATGAGTAAAGAAGTAAAATCAATAGTAGATGACACTGTTTGTGTACTAGGAGAACTTGCTAAAGGTAACTTTAATGTTGAAACTAATGTTGAATATATAGGCGTATTTAAAGATATAGAAAAGTCTGTTACAAGAATAAGTAATGATTTAAGTGAAACAATAGCACAAATAAATGCAGCTGCAGAAGAAGTTGAAGCAGCATCAAATCAAGTTTCAAGTGGATCACAAATGTTAGCTCAAGGTGCTACAGAACAAGCAAGTGCTATACAAGAATTATCAGCAACAATAATAGAAATATCAGATAAGATAAAAGAAACAGCTGACAATGCAAGAAATGCTAACTCATTAACTAACAGTTCTGCAAAACAAGTTCAAGAAGGTAATGAACAAATGAAACAAATGGTAAATGCTATGGAAGAAATATCATTTACGTCTAACGAAATAAGCAGAATTATAAAAACTATAGACGATATAGCATTCCAAACAAATATACTAGCACTTAATGCTGCTGTTGAGGCTGCTAGAGCAGGTTCTGCAGGTAAAGGATTTGCTGTAGTTGCAGATGAAGTAAGAAATCTAGCTGCTAAATCAGCAGAAGCTGCAAAGAACACAGCTACATTAATTGAAAATTCTATGGAAGCTGTAAATAAAGGAACTGAAATAGTTGATAATACAGCACAATCTCTTCAAAAGATAATAGATACAACAAACAGAACTACTGTTATAGTAAATGATATAGCTAAAACATCAGAAGAAGAAGCTGTTGCTATAGCTCAAGTTACATTAGGTGTTGAACAAATTTCTGAAGTGGTGCAAACAAATTCAGCAACTTCAGAAGAAAGTGCTGCAGCAAGTGAAGAATTAAGTGGTCAAGCACAAATGTTAAAATCACTTATTGAAAACTTTAGATTAAAAGATGTAAATAGTTCAAATAGATCAATAAACTTTAATACTGACGAAGCTAGCTATTTTGAAATGAATGAGTTTTAGTAAAAAATAATATATCATAAATTATGATTTAAAAAATGGAAGCTTTTAGCTTCCATTTTTAAAAGTTAGTTTTAAAGGAGTTATCTTATTTAATAAAGGAGAGAAATATGAGTGGAGTAGATTCTTTAAATGAATTTTATGTGCATGAAAATATGCAGTTATTAGAACAATTGGAAGAGATTTTACTTGCAGGTCAATCAGAAAATGGGAAGTTAGATAAAGAGCATATAGAAGAAATTTTCCGAGCGATGCATACTATTAAAGGTTCGTCTGCAATGATGGGGTATGATAGTTTAACAAAATTAACTCATAGTGTAGAAGACATATTTGATGCAATACGTAATGGGTTAGAACTTTCAAGTAATCAGTGGGATGAAGTTGTTGATCTTGTTTTAGCGAGTATAGATTTCTTGAAAGAAGAAATGTTAAATATTCAAGATGGTCTTCTTCCAGAAGCAAGTATTGAAGAACTACATGATAAGGCAATTAATTTTTTAAAAAGTGCAACAAATAAAGAAGATGATATAGATAATAAATCAAATGAAAATATACAAGAGTTAGCGGAAAATAAAGAAGAAAAAATTACAGCTAAAAATAGTAATGAAAATTATTTATGTGCAAAAGTATTCTTTGAAAAAGGATGTGCAATGGAAAGCATAAGGGCTTTAGGTGTACTAACAATATTACAAAGTCTATGCTCTGAAGTAAAGCATATACCACAAGATTTAGATTCAGACTGTGATGATGTAATAATTAAAGACGGATTTGTATTATATATGAGAACAGTTCAGGAACAATCATTAATAGAAGAAGCTATAAAAGATACAATGTTTTTAGATAAATACGAAATACATAGACTAAATGATGAAGAGTTAGAAAGTGTATTTGGAATAATTGCTCCAAAAGAAGAAATAAAGGAAGAAAAAAATTGTGATATTAATGAAGAAATAATAGAAGCTCCAAAAGAAGAAAGTGCAGAGGTAGTAGAAGAGTCAAAAGAACAAAGTACAAATATAATAGAGGAAAAACAAGCACAAGTTCAAAAGAAAGATAAAAAAGAAGAACAAAATCAAGGTCATGCACATAGTAAAAATAGCTATCTAACAGTAAATATTAATAAAATAGATACATTAATGAACCTTGTTGGAGAAATAGTTACTACAGAGTCAATGGTAGAAAAGCAATCTCAAGTAGAAAACTTTGACAGAGATAGCTTTGAAAAACAAGCTAGAAGGCTTCACCAATTAACTAATGAATTACAAGATGTTGTAATGTCTATGCGTATGGTTCCAATATCTTCAACCTTTACTAAAATGCAAAGAGTTGTAAGAGATATGAGTAGAAAAACTGGAAAATTAGTAGACTTAGTTTTAATAGGAGAGCAAACAGAAGTAGATAGAAACATATTAGAAAATATTTCAGATCCTTTAATGCACATGATTAGAAATAGTATGGATCATGGTATTGAAACTTTGGAAGAACGTAAAAATACAACTAAGCCAGAAAGAGCTACTGTAACATTAGAAGCTAAAAATACTGGTGGAGATGTTGTAATAATAATTAAAGATGATGGTAGAGGTTTAAATAAAGAAACTATAGTAAAAAAAGCTATTGAAAAAGGAATAACAACTAAAAGTATAGATGAAATAAGTGACAAAGAAGCATATAACTTTATAATGGCACCAGGCTTTTCAACAAAAGAAGCAGTAAGTGAATACTCTGGAAGAGGAGTAGGTATGGATGTTGTATATACCAATATACGTAAGTTAAGAGGCTCAATAAGTATTGATAGCGAGCCAGGAAATGGTACAACATTTATACTTAGAATTCCTTTAACATTAGCGATAGTAGATGGAATGAAGGTAAATATAGGGGATCAAATTTATATTATACCAGCTCTAAGTATAAAAGAAGTATTTAGACAAGGAGACTATGAAATAGTTAAAAATCCTAATGGGCAAGAACATAGCATTATAAGAGGAAATTGCTATGAAATAGTAAGGGTTTCTAATGTATTAGGTATTAACTCTGAGAAAAATGATGAAGGTATTATGATATTAGTAGAGTCTGAAATGGGAAATGTGTGTATCATAGTAGATGGAATTTTAGGTCAACAACAAGTGGTTATAAAGCCAATACCGACTTTACTTACTCAATTTGACAAAGTTCAATCTTATATGTCAGGATGCTCTATTTTAGAAGATGGCTCAATTAGTTTAATACTTGATGTAAATGCAATAATACACAAGTAATTTAGTTATCTAAGGAGAGATATCTATGGAAGGTAGTAAAAAAATAAAAGTTTTAGTAATAGATGACTCTATGGTATTTAGAAGAGTAGTGTCAACTAGATTACGAGAATATTCAGGTATAGAAGTTGTAGGAACAGCTAAAGATTCTTTTGAAGCAAAAGACAAAGTAATACAACTTAAGCCAGATGTATTAACTTTAGATATAGAAATGCCAGGTATAAATGGTATTGAGTTTTTAAAAATACTAATGGAACAACATCCAGTACCAACTATTGTAATAAGTGGAGCAGATGGAAGATGCTTCGAAGCTATAGATGCAGGAGCAGTAGGATTTGTTGGAAAGCCTACTGCAGATACGATGAACCAGTTTTTTGATGATTTATCGACAAAAATAAAGGAAGCATCTATTGCAAAATTAGACAAGAAAACAAAAGTTCAATCTAGTATTATTCAAAATAAACGTAAGTTATTAGAAAATAATATAGTAAGAAAAAATGATAAAGATATAATTGCCATAGGAGCTTCTATGGGAGGTGTTGAGGCAGTAGAAAAGTTATTAAAACAACTACCACTAGGATTGCCACCAATTGTAATAACACAACATATGCCACCAATATTTACAAAAAAATATGCAGAAAGATTAGATAGAGGGTGCGTATTAAAAGTAAAAGAAGGTGAAGATGGAGAAGAACTATTAAGTGGACATGCTTATATTGCCCCAGGAGCATTACAGATGGGAATTATAAAAAGAAATGGAAAATATATCTTAGATATAAAAAAAGGCCAAAAGATTAGTGGTCATTGTCCGTCAGTAGATTATTTATTTATGTCCGTTGCAAAGCAAGCAAAGGATAATTCAATAGGAGTTATTTTAACGGGTATGGGGTCAGATGGAGCAAGAGGACTTTTAAGTATAAAGAATGAAGGCGGATATACTATAGGACAAGATAAAAACTCTTGTGTTGTATATGGTATGCCTATGGTTGCTAAGAAAATTGGAGCAGTGCTAAAAGAAGCATCTTTAGATATGATGCCAAATATTATATTAAATCAGTTAAAAAGAAGACAATTAACATCGAAAGTAAAAGGATAGTTGGAGGATAATATATATGAAATTTGAATGTGATAAATTAAATGTATTTCGAGAGATAAGTAATATAGGATCAGGAAATGCATCTAATTCATTGGCAGTTATGTTAAATGAGTTAGTAGATATAGGTATTCCTAAAAGTGATATGGTAGGTTTTTCTGATATAACAGATAGCTATGAATCACCAGAGGAGTTAGTTGTTGGAACGGTACTTCAACTATCAGGAGATATGGAAGGTTTTATTATGGTGATAATGAAGGTAGATTCTGCATTCAATTTATTATCTAGACTTTCAGGAAGTAAAATAGATTGCGATAGAAATGATTATAATAAAGTTTGTGAAACATTATCTTCTATTGGTGAAGTTTGTAATATACTTTGTGGAACGTATTTAACAGCAATTTCGGATATGACAAATTTAAATGTAACTCCTTCTATTCCATATTTTAGTGTAGATATGGTCATGGCTATTATGAATTTACCAATGTCATTATATGGGCCTGTATTTGATTCTATACTTTGTATAGAAACAGACTTTTTCACGGAAGATCATGAAATAGAAGGAAAATATTATTTCCTTCCAAAGGCTGAATCATGTGATAAATTATTAGCATCACTAGGATTTAATGTTTAGGAGATAAAAAATGAAAAATATAACGGTTGGTATAGCCGATTTTAATATTGTTAAGGCTCCAGACCAAATTACGACTATTGGATTAGGATCATGTTGTGGAATAGTATTATATGACGAAACAAAAAAGATAGCAGGTTTAGTTCATATTTTATTATCAGATTCAAAGAATGAGAGACAAGTTGTAAATAAAGCTAAATATGCAGATACTGGAATAAGTTTACTGTATGAAGAAATGAAAAAATCAGGAGCAAATCCAATGTTTATAAAAGCTAAAATAGCGGGTGGAGCTCACATGTTTACTTTTAAAAATGCAGATAGTAGTATATTTACTATTGGAGAAAAAAATGTAAAGGCATGTAAAGAAACATTAAAAAAATTACATATACCTATTGTATCTGAAGATGTTTTAGGAACATGTGGTAGAACTATTACTTTTGATGTATTAACAAGTAAACTAAAAATCAAAAGTGTAGGAAAAGGTGAAAAAGTCATTTAAAAAGGAGGATGCCTTATATATGAGCACAAATGATGAAATAATAGATAATAAAATTGATGATTTATGTATGGTATTTATTATAGATAATCAAAAATATGCTTTATCATCAAAATATATTACAGAAATTATTGAAATGCTACCTATAACTAAAGTTCCATTTATACCTGAATATATAAAAGGAATTATAAACTTAAGAAGTAATATAATACCTGTTATGGATGCAAGAATGAGATTTGGAATTAGTCCAAAAGAATATGATGAGAGAACTTGCATAATAATAATTGAAAATAATGATGAAAAAATAGGTTTAATTGTAGATGCAGTAAATGAGGTTATTCATATTCCTGATGGTCAAAGTATGAAAATGGATTCAAATGATAGTGATGATAAGCCTAATTTTATAAAGGGAGTTAGCGAAATAAATAATGAAGTTCAATTAATACTAGATTGTGATTCATTAGTAAAAATTGTAGAGGATATAGATTATGCACTTAACAGATAAAGATTTCATAAGACTAAAGAACTTTATGTATAATAATTATGGGATAAATCTTGACAAAAAAAGGACCCTGATAGAAACTAGATTAGGTCTTATGGTAAAAAGATTAGGCTTTAGAGATTTTAAGAGTTACATAGACAATTTAATGCAAGATAAAAGTGGAGAACAAGCAGCAGTTTTAGTAGAAAAGTTAACTACAAACTTTACATATTTTATGCGTGAGGAACAACATTATGAATTTTTAAGGGATGAAGTTTTAACACATGCTTTAAAAAAACCTCCAATAGGAGGAGTTAAAATTTGGTCAGCAGCTTCATCTACTGGAGAAGAACCTTATTGTATAGCCATGTTAGCTCAACAAATGATGTCTAAAAATCCTAGGTTAAAAGTTTCTGTAACTGCATCTGATATATCAAATAATGTCTTAAATCAAGCTAAAATGGGGATTTATTCACAAGACAAAATAGCTAAACTACCACCAGCATGGATTAAGAGCTTTTTTAGGAAATTAAATGATAGAAATTATAAAATTACAGATAATGTAAGAAACATAGTAGAATTTAAATACTTTAACTTAAATGACAATATAGGCTGGAATCATTCTAAGTATGATGTCATATTTTGTAGAAATGTTATGATTTATTTTGATAATCCTACAAAGCAAAAATTATGTAAGAAATTATATGATTCATTAAAACCAGGAGGATACCTGATAATAGGTATGTCAGAAAATTTATCTAATCTACAAACTGACTTTGAAAGAGTGAGACCATCTGTATATAGAAAAAATTTATAACAAGTAATTGGAGGAAAAAATATGAAAAGAGTATTAATAGTTGATGATGCAGCATTTATGCGTATGTCTATACGTAATATGCTTGAAAATAATGGATTTGAGATAGTTGGAGAAGCTGAAAATGGAGTAATGGCAATTGAAAAATATAAAGAATTACAGCCAGAAGTTGTTACTATGGATATAACTATGCCTGAAATGGATGGATTAGAAGCACTAAGAGAAATAAAGAAAATTGATCCATCTGCCTCAGTTGTAATGGTATCTGCATTAGGACAAGAGGCAAGAATGAAAGAAGCTATAATATATGGAGCAAAAGGGTTTATAGTAAAGCCTTTTAAGGAAGAGATTATAGTATCTGCTTTATCTAAAATATAATTTAATTTATATGAAAATATAGAAGGATAAAAAATAGTTAGCAATATTGCTAACTATTTTTTTATTACTTTCCTCATAAGAAGAAATATTGGGGGAGTAGTAAAAGCTGGAGCAATTATTGGTGATAATATTTCTCCAAGTTTAAATACATTTACAAGTATTACTATAACTCCCATATTTAATATATACTCAAATATATATATTAAGATTGAATAGAAAAATTTTTTATAAGAATATTTCTTTTCTTTAAAAGTATATTTACTATTTAATATATAAGATGCTGTTATACTAATAACACTAGTTATAGTATAGGCTAATAGGTAGTGAAGTTTAAAGTAAATAAACAAAGTAAGATATATACCTTGAGATATTACAAAATTGCTTATACCTATTATATTGAACTTTATATATTCGATTATTTTATGTCTGTACTTTTTTAATATTGTTGACATATATACACTCCTAAGATGAAAGACATAAACTTATAATAATATTATTTGAGCAAAAATTCAATTTATTCTTCATTATAAGTATTTACTATTTCAAAATTTAATATGGATTTATACTGATTATAAATAACTGTCTTTTCTTCTAGTTTCAAGCTTTATAAAAAATTCAATTATCTAACCAACAGGAATTCCCATCAATATAACATTTACACCAAAGAAATTAGAAAATAAATATCAAGCAGGTATCCTTACGATCTATAAGATATCGTATAGCTTATAAGAGTAACCATCTCACTTTATAGCACTAAATAATATAAATGATTCTACCTTAGAACAAGTATCAAAATCTGCCATAGAAGCGACACCGTAGATATTAACCAAAGATTACATGTTTATATCTTCAAAGTAAAATAGCATTTGCCGAATATCTCTATGTTTACATATTTTGTAATAAAATCTTAAGAATTAGGTTAAGAAATTTTTAAGATTTATACTCTATTATATATTTGTAGGATAGGAAATGAATTTATATTATTAATATTTAAAGGATGTGAAATTATTGTATAATATTAAAGAAAATAATAAAGAAGGTGAAAATTTATATGTACAATATATTAGTAGTGGATGATGATAAAGAAATAGTTGAGTCAATAGATATATACCTAAAAAATGAAGGATATAAAATATACAAAGCTTATAATGGATTAGATGCATTAGATATTATAGCAAATGAAAAAATACATCTTATTTTAATGGATATAATGATGCCAAAATTAGATGGCATAAAAGCTACTATAAAAATAAGAGAAGAAAAAAATATACCTATAATATTAATATCAGCAAAAAGTGAAGATACAGATAAGATACTTGGACTTAATATTGGTGCAGATGATTACATAACAAAACCATTTAATTTACTAGAGCTTGTAGCTAGAGTAAAGTCAAGTCTTAGAAGGTATGTTAATTTAGGAACTTATAAAAATGAAGATAAAGAAGTAATAAAAAGCGGAGAACTTTCTATGAATCTATTGACAAAGGAAGTTTTAGTAGAAGGAGAGAATGTTAAACTAACACCAATTGAATTTAATATATTAAGGCTTTTATTATCTAATAAGGGAATAGTATTTTCAATTGATGAAATATACGAGAAAGTATGGAAGGAACAAAGTTTTAATGCGGAAAATACCGTAGCAGTTCATATAAGGAGAATAAGGGAAAAAATAGAAATAAATCCTAGAGAGCCAAAATATTTAAAGGTGGTGTGGGGAGTTGGATATAAAGTTGAAAAATTGTAGAGGTAAAATTATAAAAAATAAAAGTTTAGTGTTTAATTTAATACTTATACTAACTATATTTATGGTTACACAAATAATAGGAATAATAACATGTTTTAAATTTTTTAGCCAAAATTTATTTATGATATTAGCTAATTTATCACTGATAAATTTTGTTATATACAAAATAATGAGAAAACTATCTATATTATAGATAATAATTTAAATAAATTGAGATGAGGGATAAATTTGAAAAAAAATAGATTAAAGAATGTATTTTTAATGTTATCTATGATTTCATTATCAATACTACTTACAGTAATACCAACTACATTTTCAATCTATAGTCAAAATATGGGACTATGGACAAGTTATATGCATAAGGATAAGCAAATACTAGAAACAGATTTTTATAAAAGTAATGTATTTGAATTTAATGTACTTAGACCTATTTTGTATTGGATGGGGGAAAGTGTATCAGATGTAGATTCAAATATAAGTAATTATATAAATGAAAATACATATTATGAAGATGTCAGTAAGGGTTTAAATGAATATGGAAATGAAATAATAGAAACTAAGGAAAGAAAGCCTACTAAAGAAGAAGCTAAAAATGATCTTTTAAATAAGGTTAATTATGGTAGAAACCAGCTAAATCAAATACAAAATATTAAATTTATGGTTAAAAATACTAAAACTAATGAGTATTATACTAATACAGAATATAAAACATTTGATGAATTTGATAAAAATATAGATGAATATACAAATATAAAAATAGACAAAAATAATTCAAATAGAAGTTACATAAAAACAATAAATAAAAAAGTATCAGAAAATCCAACCCATTATATAGAGGGTAAGTTATTAGATGCTACACCAGAAGAAAATTTAGAAGTACATATGTCTTTTCCTAAATTATTATCTAATGTAGAAATTTCAGATAAGGTATATAATGAGTATCACCAATATACACAAACTATAAAAGAAGTGTATATATGTTTAATTTTAATGATTGTAAATATAATTGTATTTATTATATCAGCAGTTACATATAAAAAAATAAAAATAAATGAAGACCATGATGAAGGCATATTAACTAAGTTATCAAAAAAAGTACCAATAGATATTATACTATGGTTAATGGCTATAGACTTTTTATTATATGTACCATTTTCACTTTCTTATTATCAAGGTTATAGGTATATGATAGAAAAAATATGTGCAGTAATAGGAGCATATCTACTTATATATGCAGCTTACACTATAAATAGAAGAAGCAAAAAATATGATAAAAAAATATATATATTAAAAGAAACTATTGTATATAAACTATATAAAATATTAAAAAATACTGTTATCAGTGGGTTAAAAGCATCTAAAGAAATACCTTTAATAAAAAGAATAATAATAGTATCAATAGGTATAACATTTATAGGTGGGGTAGTGTCAGTCTTATTGTATGAACTTATCTATAATGAGGTTATGCTTTTATTTGGAATACCTATGTCTATGATTTTATTTACCTTATATATAGTTAAAAAATTAGCTTATTTAAGTAATATAATAGAAGGAACTTCTAGAATAAAAAATGGAGAATTAGATTACAAAATAGATTTATTGGGAAATGATAGTTTCACTAATTTAGCAGAAAATATTAATAATATTGGAGAAGGACTAGAAAAATCAATAGAAACTCAATTAAGAAGTGAGAGAATGAAATCAGAACTTATAACTAATGTAAGTCATGATTTAAAGACCCCACTTACATCTATAATAAATTATATAGAGCTAATAAAAAAAGAAGACGTAACCCCAGAACATGTAAATGATTATATAAAAGTATTAGACCAAAAGTCTAAGAGGTTAAAAATATTAATCGAAGATTTGTTTGAAGCTAGTAAAGCAAGTAGTGGAAATTTAGAGCTTAATATGGAAAATATAGATATAGTACAGCTACTTAGACAAAGTATAGGAGAAATGGAAGAAAAATTAACAAATTCTAACTTAGATATAAGATTAAAATTGAGTAGTGAAAAAATTAATATATATGCAGATGGTAGAAGAATGTATAGAGTATTTGAAAACTTATTATCAAATATATCAAAGTACTCACTACCTAGTACAAGAGTATATATAGATTTATTAGAGTCTGATGAAAGTGTAATCATTACTATGAAAAATATATCTTCATATGAACTTAACTTTGATGCTACAGAGATAACAGAAAGATTTAAAAGAGCAGATGAGTCAAGAAACACAGAAGGTAGTGGACTGGGACTTGCTATAAGCAAAGATTTAGTAAATCTTCAAGGTGGTAAGTTTAGTGTAGAAATAGATGGTGATTTATTTAAATCTATATTAGTCTTTCCTAAGATAGATAAATAAGTATTACTTTAATATTTATAAAAAGCTATATTTTGTTGTTTATATAGTTAATATAAAGGTATAAATATATTAACAAATACTAAAAATAATATAGGTTTATATAAATAATTAGGAGGTAATTATAATGAAAGTAACATTTCAAGGAGCACCATTAACATTAAAAGGAAAACAATTAAAAGTTGGAGATAAAGCTCCTGACTTTACAGTTATAGACAATGAATTAAACCCATTAAAATTAGATGATACTAAAGGAAAAAGAGTATTTTTATCTGTTCCATCAATAGATACACCAGTTTGTGATATGGAAGTAAGAAGATTTAATACAGAGGCCTCAAAATTAAACAATGTTACAGTATATACAATATCAATGGATTTACCATTTGCACAAGCTAGATGGTGTGGTGCAGCTGGTATAGAAAATGTAAAGACTATATCAGATTATAAAGATAGAGAATTTGGGGAAAATTATGGAGTATACATAAATGAATTAGGTCTTTTATCAAGAGCAGTGTTTGTAGTTGATGAAGATGATAAAATTATATATGTAGAATATCTAGAAGAAATAACTGAAGAACCAAATTATAATAAAGTTTTAGAAATATTAAGATAAATGTAAAAATAAAAAAGCAGTATACATAAATTATGTATACTGCTTTTTTATACTTTAGCCTACTAAAAAATAATTTATTAAGGCTAATATAAAGCTACAGATTAATATAAATGATATAACTATAAAATGACGTTTTTTATTCATTACTACAATAGCAATATATTCTCTTATTAAAGCATTTGGAATAAAGTAAAGTGCAGTTTTTGCACCAATGCCATCACTTTTTAAATTAGCTTTTTTGGCATAAAGTCCAGCTCTAAATAGATGATAATTATTAGTAACAAAAATGCTGTTGTATCCACTTGGCTTAATTTTATCCATTATATTTTTAGAAAAACTCATATTTTCAAATGTTGTTGTTGATTTATCTTCAAGTATTGTATCAGAAATAGGTATACCATTTTCTATAGCATACTTTTGCATAGCAAATGCTTCAGAAACTTTCTCATCTTTACCTTGACCACCAGAAAATATTATTTTAGGTGGTTTCGATGCTTTAGCTTGCTTGTTATAAAATTCAATTGCTTTTTTTATTCTGCTAGCAAGTAAAGGAGGAACCTTATCTCCAATTACCCTACTACCCAAAACAATTATAAAATCTTGATTTAACTTAGGTCTATTAATTTGATATAATAGTGAAATCATTAAGAAGTTAAAAACACTAAATAAGAAATATATTTCTATAAGAATAAATCCACCAATAAATATATTAATATCACTAGGTAAAAATCTTTCAGGATTAATTATAGTTAGTATTACATGAAAAAGTAAAACTAAGCCTAAGAAAAATGTTAATAGATTAGATAAGCTTCTACTCTCCCTTTTTATTACAATTCGTGCATTTATAAATAATCCAATTATGAGTATATAAATCCCAAATATTAAAATAAAAATTGCTATAATAAAAAATATAAAAAATATAACCATCAATAATATATTAGAAGTAGAGAAGGTTATGTATGTTGCAGTTAATAAAAACATAAATAATGAAATATTAAATAAAAAGCCATTATAAAGTTTTCTTTTATCTAGATTATAAGAGATTAAAAAGATAGAAAATGAAATTAGAGTTAGTATTAAAAGTATTTTCATACTTCACCTCCAAATTAAAATAAAACTTTATTGATAATTAATAATATTAGCATAAGTAAAAAATATATACAAATAACAACATCAAATTTACTAGGTAGACACTAATTATTAATAATATATTAAATATAGTATGAAATGTTAGTATAATTAAAAGGTTTTAAACTACTTTATGTAGAAAGTAGTAATATAAATTATTTTGGGGGAATTATCATGGAGAAATTTAATAAAGTTGGAAATTATAATATACCGTTAGACTATGCTAAAAATGAATTTAGTAAAAAAGATCCTATTCTTATGGCAAAGCTATCAAATTCATACTATGATAAAAGCACCAGTATATTTCATGTAAAGTGTATGGATTTTACTTTATATGTAGAATATCCTAGTGGAGATATATATAAAGAAAATGGAGAAAAATTAGATAAAATAGCTTTAGAAATTTTAGTAATAAGATTTTTAGTCAATGCTAATCCAATACCACCAACTAATAAATATATAACATTTAAAGAAATTGATGGAGGACATGTATATTATCCGGCATTTTTAAGAACTAGTATAAATAGATTAACTAAAGAATTTGGAGGAAATGTAGAAAAATTTAAATCTGTAATGAAAAATATTGGAGCAAGTAAAATAAATATGGGAGATAGTGCCTATAAAATTAGATTTTTAAATGATACATATATTATATATATTTTATGGAGTGGGGATGATGAAATAGAATCAGCATCTAATATATTATTTGACTCAAATATAAAGCACTATTTTAATGCAGAGGATATAGCAGTAATTGGCGATATACCATTTATAAGAATATATGAAGAATTAGATAACCTATAAATTATATAATAGTGTTCACATTTATTAACCTAGATTTTATAATTAAAATAAGCAAATACATTTGATATAATATACATAAAGCATCAAAGGAGGAGTCAGATGATAAAGCTTATTGCAACAGATATGGATGGAACACTATTAAATAATAATAATGAAATACACCATGATTTTATAGATGTATTTGAAAAACTACAAGAAAAAGATATAATATTTGCAGCTGCTAGTGGAAGACAATACTTTAATTTGTTAAAAAGATTTGAAGATGTTAAAGATAAGATGATGTTTATAGCTGAGAATGGAACAATTGTAGTTTATAAGGGAGAAGAGATATTTATAAACTCATTAGATAGAAATATAGCTAAAGAATTAGTTAATATAGGAAGAAATATAGAAAATTCAAATGTAATACTTTGTGGTAAAAATTCTGCATATATAGAATCTACTGATGAAGAATTTATAAAAGAAGTAGAAAAATACTATGAAAAGTATGAAGTAGTAAAAGATGTAAATGAAATAGAAGATGATATATTAAAGGTTACTATATGTGACTTTAATGGGGCTCAAGAAAATAGCAATAAATATTACGACGACTATAGAGATGATTTACAAGTATCTATATCTGGGAAGATATGGTTAGATATAACGAATAAAGGCGCCAATAAAGGAATGGCAATTAAAGCACTTCAAGAGAAAATGGGTATAGATTTTAATGAAACTATGGTATTTGGAGATTATCTAAATGATTTGGAGATGATGGAAGCAGCTTATCACAGTTATGCTATGGAAAATGCTCATGATGATTTAAAGAAAGTATCTAGATTTATTGCAAAAAGTAATGATGATAATGGAGTTTTAGAAGCTATAAAATTAAATATATTATAATAAAAGTCTACTTAGTATAAATTTATGCTAAGTAGTTTTTTATTATATTCATTACTAAAATATCTATTGACTGTATTGTAACCATATACTTTATTGTATAATATGATAAGATACAAAATTTAGGAGGATAAAATGGATAATTCAATAGCAAAAAGCTTTAGCTTTTTATCACTTATAAAATTTACTATACCATCGGTGGTAATGCTTGTATTTATGTCTTTATATACAATAATAGATGGAATATTTGTATCTAGATTTGTAAATACTGACGCATTATCATCTGTAAATATAGTATATCCATTTATAAATGTGGTAATAGCAGTTGGTGTAATGTTAGCAACTGGAAGTAGCGCAGTTATAGCTAAAAAAATTGGTGAAGGGAAAACTGAAGAAGCTAAAAAGAATTTTACATTAATAATACTTTTAGGAGCTACTTTAGGAATCTTAATATCATTTATTGGATATACATTTTTGGAAAAGATAATATATACACTTGGTGGCAATAATAAATTATATGGGTATTGTAGAGATTATCTAACAGCAACTTTAATATTTGTTCCAGCGTTTATAATTAATTTATTATTTCAATATCTTACAATAACTGCAGGGAAGCCAAATATAGGATTATTATTTACCTTAATAGGCGGATTTAGTAACATAATATTAGATTATTTATTTATAGTTCCTATGGATATGGGAATATCAGGAGCGGCATATGCAACAGGTATGGGAAATTTAATACCAGCAATACTTGGAATAATATATTTTAGCAGAAAAAAAGCTTCTTTATATTTTGTAAAGCCTAGCTTAGACATTAACGTTATATTAACTACAATAACAAATGGTTCATCTGAAATGGTTACGAATTTATCGGCAGGGGTAACTACAATGTTATTTAACATAGTTATGATGAAACTTTTAGGATCAGATGGAGTAGCCGCTATAACTATAGTTTTATATGGTGAGTTTTTAATAACATCTGCATATATAGGATTTTCATCAGGGGTTGCACCTATTATAAGCTACAATTATGGGAATAAAAATGAGCATGAGCTTAAAAAGATAATAAAGTATAGTATAATATTTATATTGTTAAGTTCTGTGATATTATTTACAGTAGCGATATTAGCATCTCCAATAATAGTAGGATTATTCTCAGAATCTAAAAGTAATGTTTTTAATATTGCTTATAATGGATTTAGGCTATTTGCTATAGGTTTTTTAATTATGGGAACTAATATATTTACTTCTGCAATGTTTACAGCTTTTTCAAATGGAAAAATATCTGCAACTATATCTTTTTTAAGAACCTTTGTATTTATAGTATGTGGAATAACTTTTTTACCTAAATATTTAAATGTAAATGGAGTGTGGTTAGCAGTCCCATTAGCAGAACTATTGACGGTAATAATATCTATATTATTTATAAATAAATATAAAAATATATATGGGTATTGTAGTAAAAATAAAAAATACAATAAGAAAGAAAAAGAATTAGAGGATATAAAGGAGATATAAATGTCTGTTGTGTATAAAATAGAAAAGCCAAAAATATATAGTGATCTACAAGAGTGTAGCAATATAGTAGAACTTATAATAAATGAGGAAAGTATAGAAAATAAAATAATAGAGGATACTGTAATAAGTGATATATATAATATAAGAATTAGTTTTAATTCCTGTGTTTTTAAGAATATAATATTTGAGGAGTGCGATTTAAAAAAAATAGATATAGTAGATTGTATATTTGAAAACTGTGATTTATCTAATATAGATATATCAGATAGTAGTATATACAGAACAGAGTTTATAAACTGTAAATTAATAGGCAGTAGATTCGATGATTCTTTAATGAAAAATGTAGTATTTAAGGATACTATAGGGATATATTCAAATTTTTCATATGCTAAATTAAAAAATATATGTTTTAAAGATTCTAATTTTAGAAATTCAGTATTTCAGGAAATAGAAAGTAAAGGTTTAATTTTAGAATCTACAGATTTAACAAAATCAGTTTTTAGAGGAAGTTCTCTTGATAAAGTAGATTTAACTACTTGTAATATAGATAGTTTAGAAGTAAGTATAAAAGATGTTTCAGGTGGAATTTTTACACCTATTCAAGCTTTAGAATTAACTAAACTCATGAATATAGTAGTAAAATAAAGAAATATAAAAGGGATATTTAGAGATTAATAAAGGCATAAAGCTTTAAATAAGTATATAGTGATAGTAAAAATGAACTAAAACATAATTGTTTTAGTTCATTTTTTTCGCTTAAGGGAATTATGATACTTCATAAATTGTGGATAACTATTGAAATTAAGTAATACTAATTAGTTTTATGAGCGTAAAAAAGACATTTTGAGCAACGGACGAAGTCGTTGGCGACATGAGCGCAGCGAATTTTTTACATACAAGGAAATTATATTAGTTATAAAACTATTGATAATAAGTAAGATATACTAATAAGTTTAAAATGTAAAAAATGATATTTTGAGTAACGGACAAATTTGTTGGCGGACATAAGCTAAGCGAATTTTTTATATAAGAGTATATTATTAAAATATAATTATATACTTTTATATAAAATTAGAGTTGTAATTGATATAAAATGTAAAAAAATATATATAAATATATAAATATGTTGCACTTAATAAATAAATATGATACTCTATAGGAAAGATAAAATGAATATTAAAATAGAAATGATATATATATTATAAAAATTAGGAGGAACATTGTGAAGAATATATGCGTTATAGGTAGTCTAAATATGGATTTAGTTGTAAATGTAGAAAAGATGCCAAAAGCAGGACAAACTTTATTAGGAAGTAATTTCAAAGAAGTTCCAGGCGGAAAAGGAGCTAACCAAGCGGTAGCTATGGCTAGGTTAAATGGAAATGTAACTATGATTGGTAAAGTTGGAAATGATAGCTTTGGAGAAACTTTAGTAAACTCATTAAAAAAAGATAATGTAAATACTGATTACATACAAGTAGAAGAAGGTCCAAGTGGTGTAGCACTTATAACGGTAGATAAAAATGCACAAAACTCTATAGTAGTAGCACCAGGAGCTAATTATAAATTAACTAAAGAAGATATAGATAAAAATATAGATGCAATAAAAAATAGTGATATAGTAGTAGTTCAACTTGAAACTCCACTAGAAACTATAAAATATGCTCTTAAAAAAGCTAAAGAACTAGGTAAGTATACTATATTAAACCCAGCACCAGCAGTAGTTTTAGAAGATGAGATAATAGAAAATGTCGATTTATTAACTCCAAATGAAACTGAACTTGAAATAATAAGCCAAAAATCAATAAGTAATGAAGATGATATAAATGAATGTGCACAAATAATGATAAACAAAGGTGTAAAAGAACTTATAGTAACTTTAGGTTCTAAGGGAAGTTTATATATAAATAAAGAAACATCAATGTTTAAAAAGGCATATAAAGTTGAAGCTATAGATACTACAGCAGCTGGTGATAGTTATACTGGAGCTTTGGCTGTGGCAATAGCATGTGGCAAAGATATGGAATATGCTATGGATTTTGCTTCAAAAGTTGGAGCATTATCAGTTATGAAAGAGGGTGCTCAAAGTAGCTTACCAACATTAATAGAAGTTGAGAACTTTAGGGGGTAAATTATGAAAAAAACTAAACTGATAAATAGTGAAATATCATACACTATATCTAAAATGGGTCATACTGATAGTTTAACTATAGGAGATTGTGGACTTCCGATAAGTGATGATGTTAAAAAGATAGATCTAGCATTAACTCACGGCGTACCAAGTTTTATAGATACTTTAGATGTAATATTAGAAGAACTATGTGTTGAAGAGATAATAATAGCTAGTGAGATTAAAGAAAAAAACGAAAAAATATATAAAGAAATATTAAAACGATTTGAAAATGTAAAAGTTACAGAAGTGAGTCATGAAGAATTTAAAAAGATGACTAATAACAGTAAAGCTTTTGTTAGAACTGGGGAGTGCAGTCCTTATGCTAATATAATATTAAAATCGGGAGTTGTATTTTAACATGAAAACACCTATTTTGAAAATGACAAATATAGTAAAAGAATTTCCAGGAGTTAAGGCACTAGACGGGGTTAATCTAGAGCTTTATGAAGGAAAAGTTATGGCTTTGATGGGAGAAAATGGAGCGGGAAAATCTACACTTATGAAAATATTAAGTGGTGTATATAAAAAGACAAAAGGCCAAATTTACTATAATGGAAAAGAAGAAGATATAAAAGGGCCTAAAGATGCAGCTGATAAAGGAATTGCAATAATACATCAAGAGCTTAACTTAGTAAATGATTTAAGCATAGGCGAAAATATATTTTTAGGAAGAGAACCTAAAAATGGACTTAAAATAGACTTTAATAAACTACATAGTGATAGTCAAAAGTTACTTCAAAAGTTAAATGTAGAGACTAGTTCAAAATGTCTTGTAAAAAACTTAAGCATAGGTCAAAAGCAAATGATCGAAATTGCAAAAGCTTTATCATTAGATGCAAAGATAATAATAATGGACGAGCCAACAGATGCACTAACAGATAAGGAAACTGAGAGTTTATTTAAGGTTATAAATGAGTTAAAAGAAGAAGGAAAAGCAATTGTATATATATCACATAGACTAAAAGAAATATTTGAAATATGTGATTATATAACTGTACTAAGAGATGGAAAATATGTAGGTCAAGAAGAAATAAAAGATATAGACGAAGATAAAATGATAGAGATGATGGTAGGTAGAAAGCTTACAGACCAATTCCCTAGAATTGAATGTGAAAAAGGAGAGCCTATACTAGAGGTTAAAAATCTAAAAAATAAATTTGTAGATAATGTAAGTTTTGATGTAAAAGGTGGAGAAATAGTCGGTATATCAGGACTTATGGGGGCAGGTAGAACGGAACTTGCAAAAACTATATATGGACATATAAAAAAAGAAAGTGGAAGTATATATGTAAATAAAAAAGAGATATTTAACAGAAGCTCAAAAGACGGTTTAAAAAATAAAATAGCTTATGTTAGTGAAGATAGAAAAGGGGATGGATTAATCTTAGATTTATCTATAAGAGAAAATATGACCATATCTTCATTAAATACTATATCATCTTTATTTAAAATAAATAAGCAAAAAGAAAAAGAGATAGTAAATAGCTATATAGATAAGATAAATATAAAAACACCAAGCCAAGAACAACTTATAAGAAATTTAAGTGGTGGTAATCAGCAAAAAGTAGCAATAGCAAAAGCACTACTTACAAATCCAGATGTTTTAATTCTTGATGAACCTACTAGAGGTGTTGATGTAGGAGCTAAAAAAGAGATATATGACTTAATAAATGATTTTAAGTCAAAGGGAAAAGCGGTTATAATGATATCTTCAGAAATGCCAGAAATACTTGGATTAAGTGATAGAATATTAGTACTTAGCCAAGGAAGAATAACTGGAGAGTTTGAGAAAGAAGAAGTAAGCCAAGAAGCAATATTAAAATGTGCAGTAGAAACTAGGGAGGCAGTATAGTTATGTCATCACAATGTATACAAAATACGAAAGATAGTAAATTAGATATAAAAAATATATTAATAAAGTATAAAAGTTTAGTAGGATTATTATTGTTAGTAGGTATAGTTTCAATATTAAGTCCATCATTTTTAAGCACTAAAAATATTTTTAATATATTAAGACAAACATCAGTAAATGCAATAATAGCAGCTGGTATGACTTTTGTTATATTAACAGGAGGAATAGATTTATCTGTAGGTTCAATACTTGCTATAAGTGGAGCAATTTGTGCGAGTTTACTTGTATCAGGACAAAATATAGTAATAGCTATAGTAATATCTATATTAATAGGAGCTGTTGTTGGTTTTTTAAATGGATTTGTAATCTCAAAAGGAAAACTTCAACCATTTATAGCAACACTTGCAACTATGACAATACTTAGAGGTTTAACTTTAGTATTTACAGATGGAAAGCCTATAACATTAGGGAGTGGAGATTTAGCAATAAACTTTGGTAAAATAGGTGGAGGAGAAATATTCTCTATACCAACTCCAGCAATAATAATGATAGTAGTATTTTTAGTATGTGCTTATATACTAAATAGTACTAAAATGGGAAGATATACTTATGCATTAGGTTCTAATGAAGAAGCAACAAAGCTATCAGGACTTAATACAGATAAAATAAAAATATGGGTATACACAATAAGTGGTATATTATCAGCACTAGCTGGAGTTATAATAACCTCTAGATTATATTCTGCACAACCAACAGCAGGTACTGGATATGAGTTAGATGCAATAGCAGCAGTAGTACTTGGTGGAACTAGTTTAACAGGTGGAAAAGGTAAAATAACTGGAACTATAATAGGTGCATTAATAATAGGTGTATTAAGTAACGCACTTAATATATTAGATGTATCATCATATTATCAAATGATGGTAAAAGGTGTAGTTATATTAATAGCTGTACTTTTAGACAGAAGAAGTAACTAGGAGGAAATAAAATGAAAAAATTTCTTTCTATAATAATAACTATAATATTATCATCAAGCCTACTAGTAGGATGTAGTTCTAAAGATAATGGAGTAAAAAAGATAGGACTTATAGTATCAACATTAAACAATCCATTTTTCGTAGATCTAAAAGCTGGAGTAGAAGAAAAAGCAAAAGAATTAGGATATGAAGTAGTAGTTCTTGATTCACAAAATGACCCAGCTAAAGAAGTATCTAATATGGAAGATATAAGTGTTAGAGATGTAGATATAGTACTTTTAAACCCAGTTGATTCAGATTCAGCAATAGCATCTGTTATGGTCGCTAATAATTTAAAGTTACCAGTAATAACAGTTGACAGAGCAGCAAATGGAGGAGAAGTTATATCTCATGTTGCATCTGATAATGTTGCTGGAGGAAAAATGGCAGCAGACTTTTTAATAGAAAAACTTGGTGGAAAAGGAAATGTAGTAGAACTTGAAGGTATAGCAGGTTCTTCAGCTACAAGAGATAGAGGTAAAGGATTTGAAGATGGTATAAAAAATAGTGAGTTTAAGTTAATAGCTAAACAAAGTGCAGACTTTGATAGAAGTAAGGGACTTACTGTTATGGAAAATATTATTCAATCAAAGGATAATATAAATGCTGTATTTGCTCAAAATGATGAAATGGCTTTAGGAGCTCAAAAAGCATTAGAAGATGCTAATATGAAAGATGTATTAGTAGTTGGATTTGATGCAACAGATGATGCAGTTGAATCTGTTAAAAGTGGGAAAATGGATGCAACAGTAGCACAACAACCAATACTTATAGGAGAGACGGCTGTTGAAGCTGCCAATAAGGTTATAAAAGGTGAGAAAATAAATAAATATATACCAGTTGAATTAAAGTTAGTAAAAAAGTAATTCAGTAAAACCTAAATATAAATTGTAAGTATACAAAAAGCTTGATTTAAATAATCAAGCTTTTTTGTTTGCAAGGATTTTACGCTAAGTATAAAATTATTTAAAAATTTTAATAAAAATTTTATTTATCTTTGTATTCAGCACCAGCATTAACTTTAGTAACTTGGACAGCAACCATATCCTCTTTATCAGAGTTTTTAATGCCATGCCATTCATTCGCTTTTACAAAAACTGTACATCCAGTATGAACATTATGTTCTTTTTCTTCAACAGTCATAACTCCAGAGCCTTTTAAAAAGAAAAATATTTGCTCGCCATTTGGATGTCTATGCATTGCTAAATCTTGATTTGGTTTAAAATAATAAACTTCACAAGTTATATCGTTACCAGAAAAGACTGGTGTCTTAGGAACTACAGTATCATTGAAATTTGCTGCTTGTGGGTCTAGTAAATGTTTATGATTTGATTCCATAAAAAACCTCCATATATACGTAATTGAATATATTTTACTCAAAATATAAAAGTTATATTCAATTAATAAATTTTAAACTATTAGAAATAATTATTTATATAAATATGGTATAATATTAAAGAGACAGAAGGATAGGAGAGGCTGATAATATGGACATATTAATAACTGAAGAAGCTAAAAAACAATTTGATAAAATATTAGAAAATAGCGAGCATAAATATATAAGAATATATAAAAATCGTCCGTCTATATATGAAGATGCAAAATTAGACTTTATGTTAGATGAAATAAAGGAAGATGATGAACTTCATGAAGTTGATGGATATAAGATAATAATAAATAAAAGACTAGGATGTCAGATATTTTTCATGAATATATCTTATGGCGGACTAATGAGTAGAGATAAGTTCTCTATAGAATGTGATATTGGGCTATTACACTTTTAAATAAAAAATCTCCATCAAAATAAGATGGAGATTTTTTATTTTTAAATCATTAAAAATTAATTACGTCAAAACCTCATAAAAAGCATCTAAAATTATATGAAATAAATATTAACATTCTATTAATGTAAATCATAAGATATATAGCGATAGAAATGTATTTCATTATAAGGAGGTGCATCATGGATAATTCTTGCCCAAAATATGATATTCAAAAAATATTTTCTGGATACAAACCATCTAAACCAAATGCATATGCTCAAATAAATGGAGGACCATTAGCATCTTGTATAAAAGGAATAGTATACCTGTATCAATTAGAAGAGGGGGTATATGTAAAGGCATATATAACAGGAATACCTAGTATAAATAATCAAACTAGTTCGTTTCATGGATTTCATATCCATGAAGTAGGCGATTGTTCAATAGAAGATAAAAATAATCCATTTACTTCTGCAAAATCTCATTATAATTCAACCAACACAGAACACCCTATGCATGCAGGAGATTTACCGCCAATACTATCTGCTAATGGAATAGGGATACTTTCTGTATTTACCAATAGGTTTACTGTAGATGAAGTTATAGGAAAATCTTTTATACTTCATGAAGGATATGATGATTTTACTTCACAACCTGCAGGAAATTCAGGAAAGCGATGGGCATGTGGAGTTATTCATTATTATTAGTAGTTAAAATCTTAAACTTTATATGATTAATATAATAAGTTGTTAAATCTAATAGGATTAGTGCGCTTAAGGATTTGATATTAGGTTTAAATAAAATGTATCACCATTAAAAAGAGTATTTAACTTTTATAATAAAAGAAAATTTTCTTATTATGATTATTCGTTTTTAAATTTTTATAAATATTAATAAAAATTTAAAAAAATATGAATTATTTTTTTAAAAATGGTTAATATATAACTACACAATTAATTGTGCATCTAAGCACACTAGATAAAAGCTCGGGTTGCCGAACCTTTTGCTAGTAACTATTGGGTGTTTAGAAGACGAGATATTTTATCATATTAGATAGTTCACCTAGGCTAAAACTACCTCATTTTAATCTATGGCTGTTAGCTAATAAGGTCAAAACCAATAGATGGCTAAATGCTAAGAAGCAAGTATTATCTAATAAAAGTCAAAAAGAGGGAAAAGCATATAGCTTTGTAAAAGGCAATAGATTTGATGGTTACACCATTAAATCCATTGTCTTTTATTTTGTTTTTTTATTGTAATCATATTATGCATAAAATTTGGTATGATAGTATAAATAATATAACCAAAAGGGGAGATACATATGAAAATCAAAATAGGGTTACTAGCATTAGCACTTAGTATAACATTAGTAGGATGTTCAGACGCAACAATAGAAAATAATGATAGTACAAACAAACTTAGTATAGAGGAAAATAAAGATACATATAAAGATAATAAAGAACAAGAAATTGATAAAGAAGGAATAGAAAATAGTGATAAAAATGATAATAGTATAAATACAGAAAAAGAAGAACCTATTGAAAATCTAGAAGAAATCAATAAGGAAAATATAAATATTGAAAATTCTAAAGGAGAAATAGATTTTAAATTATACACATTTGACTCTGAAGATAATGAAAAAAGGATAGTACTAAAAGACATACATAATATAGATAAAGACGATACGCTAGAAAACAAAATAAATGCTTTATTATTATCTTTAAAGAAAGACTATTTTAAAGATGAAAAAGCAAATATACAATTAGAGTCAATAAATGATGGGATAGCTACAATAAACCTAGTAGATGAAAATTCTTGGAGACAACACTTCCAGGGTTCAACAGGTGGATATATAAATCAAAAGACAATAGTAGAAACACTACTACAAAGAGATTATGATGGTGAGTGGATAAAGGGTGTGAATGTTTTAATAGATGGTAAAAAACAAGAAGTTTTTGATCATGCATCATTTGAAGAAATTTTTTATAGATAAACTAAAAATATAATATAGAGGATAGTTAGCTAGAAGTTAACTATCCTTTACTTATTTTTATTATTTATGTATAAAATATGGTAATATTATAAATAGAACAACGTAGAGGCTTATTTAAATTTAGCCTAGAAGAAAGGAAATAAATATGAAAAAAACATTGGTACTAGCAGAAAAGCCTTCAGTAGGAAGAGATATAGCTAGGGTATTAGGATGCAATAAAGATAAAAATAGATATATAGAAGGAAGTAAATATATAGTAACATGGGCGCTAGGACACTTAGTAACGCTAGCAGATACAGAAAGCTATGGTCAAAAGTATAAATCATGGAATATAGATGACTTACCAATACTTCCAAAATATTTGAAAACAGTAGTTATAAAAAAGACTAGCAAACAATTTAATACAGTAAAATCTCAAATGATAAGAGACGATGTAGGTGAGATAGTAATAGCTACAGACGCAGGGCGTGAAGGAGAACTTGTAGCTAGATGGATAATAGATAAAATACAAGTCAAAAAGCCTTTAAAGCGTTTATGGATATCGTCAAATACAGATAAAGCTATAAAAGATGGATTTAACAAATTAAAAGATGCAAAAGAATATGACAATTTATACTACTCAGCAATAGCTAGAGCAGAAGCTGATTGGATAGTTGGTATAAATGCAACTAGAGCACTCACAACAAAGTATAATGCACAGCTTTCTTGTGGTAGAGTACAAACACCAACATTAGGAATGATATATAAAAGAGAAAAAGAAATAATAGAGTTTAAGCCAAGAAATTATTATGGAATAAATCTAAAATCCAATAAAGGAAATTCAGATATTTTATTTACTTGGATAGATAAAAATAATCAAAGTAGTAGTTTTAATGAAGAAAAGATAGATAAAATAATAAACAAAATAAAAGGAAAAGATTTAAAGATAATAAAGGTAGATAAAACTCTAAAGAAAAAATATTCGCAAGGATTATATGATCTAACTCAATTACAAAGAGATGCAAATAAAATATATGGATATTCTGCTAAAGAAACGCTATCTATAATGCAAAAGCTATATGAACACCATAAAGTACTTACATATCCAAGAACAGATTCTAGATATTTAACATCTGATATAGTAGAAACCTTAAGAGATAGAGTTAAGGCTGTTAGTATAAGTGATTACTCTAGAGTATGTAATAAAATACTAAAGTCTAATATAAAGGCAAATAAATCATTTGTAGATGATAAAAAAGTAACAGACCACCATGCAATAATACCTACAGAAGAAAGAGTATTTTTAGGTGAGTTAAGCGACAAAGAAAGAAAAATATATGACCTTGTTGTTAAAAGGTTCTTATCAGTACTTTGCCCTCCATTTGAGTATGAACAAACGTTAATAAATGCTAGTATTGAAGATGAGCACTTTATATTTAAAGGAAATAGAGTGATAAATCTAGGATATAGAGAAAACTATAAAGACTTAGATGATGATGAAGATTATGGTAATGTAATAGTAGTAAAAGAAGGCGAAATTTTAAGTATATCAAATATTAATAAAACTATTGGAAAAACTAATCCTCCATCATATCTAAATGAAGGAAGCCTTCTTACTCTTATGGAAAAAAGTAATCTTGGAACAGTAGCCACTAGAGCAGATATAATAGAAAAATTATTTAATACGTTTGTAGTAGAGAAAAAAGGAAAAGAAATACATATTACATCAAAGGGTAAACAATTATTAGAATTAGTACCAAATGAATTAAAAACACCAGAATTAACAGCAACATGGGAAACTAAGCTTACAGATATATCAAAAGGAAAGCTTAATAAAAATGTATTTATAAATGAAATGAAAGAATACTCAAAAGATATAGTTAGAGAAATAAAGGATAGTGATAGTAAATTTAAGCATGATAATTTAACCAAAAATAAATGCCCAGAATGTGGAAAATATATGCTTGAAGTTAAAGGTAAAAGAGGAAAGATGTTAGTATGTGAAGATAGAGAATGTAATACTAGAAAGACTATATCCCAAACTACTAATGCAAGATGTCCAGTATGCCATAAGAGATTAGAACTTCGTGGAGAAGGAGAAGGAAAGACTTTTGTTTGTAGCTGTGGTCATAGAGAAAAGTTAAGTGCCTTTAACAAAAGAAAAAGTGAAGAAAAAAATAAAGCATCTAAAAAAGATATTAATAAGTATCTAAAAAATCAAAACAAAAATGAGGAAGTATTTAATAATCCATTTGCAGAGGCTTTAGCTAAGTTAAAGAAATAGTATACTAAGTATAGATATTAAAGAATTTATAAATTATTACCTATAGTAAATAAAGCATCTTACTAAACATAGTAAGATGCTTTATTTTAATTTAAAATAAAAAACTTGTAAACATGTAGAAAAATAATAAAAAATATTGTATACTAGGTTTTAGTACTAGGTAACAAAGGAGAAAAATATGAATAAAAGCAATAAAATAAGATTAAAAGTAATAGGATTGTCTTTGACAGTATTTATAGGAGTATCTACATTTATAGGATATTTAGTTTATGATGGTTCGGTAGGTTCTAGTCAGAAAATAAAAAATGAAGATGTTGTAGAAGTATTTTCAAGTAGAGAAAATAAGCCACTAGAAAGACTTAAAAATTATGAAAATGAAGATGTATTTATAGATTCACCAGAAAATGGTTATAAAATAGAAGCTAAGCTTATAAAGTCAAACATAAAAACAGATAAGACTGTTATATTAGTTCATGGCATAGAAAGTTATTATTATGAATATCTAGATAAGGCATATGAGTACCTAGAAAAAGGATATAATGCAGTTATATACAACCAAAGACATACAGGAAATACTGGAGGAGATGATTATACATTTGGACTATATGAAAGATATGATTTAGAAAATGTAACTAAATTTGTACATGAAAGATACCCTAATGGATTACTTGGGGTACATGGACATTCAATGGGAGCAGGTACTGCACTTATGCACTCTAGTTTAAATGAAAAAAATAAATATGTAGACTTTTATATAGTAGATTCACCATATCATGAAATGGCTGATGCAATAAGACTTGGAATAGAGGCTGAAAATATACCACTACTCCCTGTAGGATATGCAAAATTTATGGGAGATATATACACACAAGTAAAATCAGGATTTTCTTATGAAGATGTAAAACCTTATAAAGAAGTTCAAAATATAACTACTCCAATGTTCTTAATACATGGAAAAGAAGATAAGGTATGCTCACCACAAAGTAGTAAGATAATATATGAAAATATACCGCATGATAAAAAAGAATTATGGCTTATAGATAATGTAGAGCATGTAAACGGATATGACGTATTAGGAGATGAATATTTTAATAGAATATTTAACTTTATAGATAAAAATGTAATTAATAATGGATAATACAAAATGTAGGAATTATAGAAAGTAATTCCTACATTTTTATATTTTACAATATTGACTATATCAATATTGTAAAATATAAAAAAATGTTAAAATAGTAAGTTATAAACACATATTAAAATTAATATATAAATAATACAATAATAGGAAAAGAGTGATTATTATGGGTAATAAAAAATCAACGAAATATACAACATATGCTTTATATATTTTATACTCAATATCTCTTATATTATTTTTTAAAAATGGTGAAATAAGAAACATAGGTATAGCATCTTTTTGCTTAATAGCTACAATAGCGCTTCATAAGATAAATCAAAAGAATAAAAGGCTTATAAATGACAATTTATATTTAGTATTAGCCTTATTTATAATGATATCTTCTTTATTAGGTTCTTGCTATGATTTTTACGACATAAATCATTATGATGATTTTTTACATGTTTGGTCAGGTCTTATAAGTTGTAGTGTAGCATATTCATTATTGTTATTTTTTAATGATAACAAAATAAAATCTATAAGCAAAATATTTATAATTATATACCTATTTATGTTTAGCATGGGGGTAGCGAGCTTATGGGAAATAATTGAATTTTTATTAGATACTTTTATAGGAACTAATATGCAAGTAGGTGGGCTTAAGGATACAGTTATAGATATGATAGATGCTCTAATTGGTTCTTTAGTTATGATCCCTATAATAATGAGTAGTTATAAGAAGTTAAATCTTATTAAAGCAAAAAAAAATTCCTAGATATCTAGGAATTTTTTTTTATTTTATAAATTGCTTAAGGTAGTTATCCATAGAATCACAAACTTTTTTAGCATCTACAACAGCTTCTATAACAGTCTTAGCTCCATTTGTAACATCCCCACAGGCAAATACACCTTCTCTTGTAGTTTGGCCAAACTCGTTAGTCATTAAAAGTCCATTATTTTTAGTATCAAGACCTTTATTGTTTATAACTATATTGTTTTTAGGAATTTGGCTAATAGCTATTAATATACTATCACATTCATATAGCTTTTGACTTCCTTCTATAGAAACTAAAGACTCAGTGCCATCTTCATTTAATACAACTTCAGTATCTTCAAATATTATACCTTCATCAACTATTTCAACAGGGGCCTTGAAAGTTTTAAATAAAACACCTTCATTTTGAGCTTCATGTATTTCATGCTTTGTAGCACTCATACTATCAAAGTCTCTTCTATAGAATATTTCTACACAATCTGAGCCAAAGTATTTTGCACTTCTAGAAGCATCCATTGCTACATTACCAGCACCTATTACTATAACCTTATTTCCAAGGTCATAACTTTCAGGGGATCTTAGATAGTTAATAGCATAGTGAACATGTCCAAGAGATTCACCTTTTATATCAAGTCTTCTTGGATTCCAAACACCAGTACCGATAAATATAGATTTATATCCATCCTCAAATAGTTTAGATAAAGTAACTACAGGACCTATAAGCGAGTTTATTTTTATTTTAACGCCTAATTCTTTTAGTCTTTTTTCTAATAAATCAATATTAGTTCTTGGCAGTCTAAAAGATGGTATACCATAAGTTAATACTCCACCTATTTTTTCATTTTTTTCAAATATAGTAACATCATAGCCTCTTAAAGCTAAGTTAAGTGCAACTGTAATACCAGCAGGACCAGAACCTACAACAGCAACTTTAACACCATTTTGTTTTGGTTTTTTTAGAGTTATATCTTCTAAATATTCGCTAGATATTTCATGTTCAATATCATGAAAACGTACAGGTTCACCTTTTATGCCTTTTATACAATTACCTCTACATTGGTTTTCATGTGGACATACTATGGCACATATTGCTGATAAAGGATTATTTTCAAATAGTATTTTACCAGCTTCTTTTATTTTACCATCCTTGTATAGCTCAATAATTTGAGGGATTGGAGTATTTATAGGACAATTATTTTGACATCTTGCATTTTTACAATTAATACATTTGTTGGCTTCATTTAAGTTTTTAAGCATTATATTACCACCCTTTATTATATTATGATATAAAATATAATGTACTAAATTATATTAAAGGTATATTATATATAAATATAAAGTACACTAATTAACTCGAAATAAGTTATATTATGTTATATTATAACAGAAAAAAGGATAATTATATACAGAAATTATTACATGATACCCAAAAATCTGTGTTAAATAATTAATTAATAAAATTATGGAATTAGTTTACTAATAACGTATATTTTAGTAATATATTATAAGGCATAATACATATAATATCGACAATTTTAGGGAGGAAAAGTGTTGTTAAAGAAATTTATAAATAAGGTAAAACATTTAGTAGAACAAAATAAAGATAACTCAAAAATACATAAAAAAGATAAAGTAGTATATAAAGAAGAGATTGTAAAACCAGATAAAAATAATAAAATAAGTGAAATAAAAGAAGTTAAAAAAGATGGAATACATAATGAAGATAGGACTTATAATGAAAGTAAAGAACATAAAAAAGAAAAAATTGAAAATAAAAGTATAGAAATTGTTAGTGAAGACGATAAATGTTATATAAAAGATATAAAAATAAAAAGAGGTATGTCTATTAAAGCTATAGATGTATATACAAAAGAAGAGAGAGTTTTTAAGACACATAAAGAGTGTGCTAAAAATCTAGGAATTCCTATTGAGTATATAAAGGAAAACCTAAAGTATGGATATACTGATTATCTAGGAGGAGCTATAAAGTATTTAAGTAAAGAGTTAAATCTTGAAAAAGAGTATGAAAGTTATTTGGATAGTAATAAAAAGCCCTCTCAGATTTTAACGATATTAAATAATAAAATATTTACTTCAAAAATATCAAAGGAAAAAAGAGAAGAAATATTATGTAGTGATAAATTAGACCCTGTGAAAATGCACTATATATTTGAGTGTATAGATGAAGAGTATGATGAGTATTTTAATAAATATAAATCAATAATTAAAAGAGGGGGGAAAAAGAAAGTAGAACTTATAGACACAAAAGGAGAAGTAATAGAGATATTTAAGTCTTTAGATGAATGTGCGAATCATTTAAAAAAAGATAAAAAAGAAGTTGTTAAAATGCTAAAAGAAAAAGATACAAAAGTAGGTAGATATGAAATAAGATATAGTTTAAGAAATATTTAAATTCATAATAAATTCATAAGCACTTCAATTACCATTCACTTATATATACTAAAATAGTTAATGATAGAGACAAGAATACACTACTTTATTAAATTTTAATTTTATTTACATTTCAAATGATGTAAAATATAAATAGTTATAAAAAATAGGTATTAGGGAGGATGTAAATGTCTGAAGATAAGAAGATAAATAATTTAGATGAACATGAAAAGGTAGAAAAAAGTGAAATAAAACCAGCAAAAAAAAATAAAGGAATGATAAAAACTGTTATAATAACTTCATTAGTAGGTATATTATGTATAGGCGTAGGATTTACTACTGGAAAAAATGCTGGAAGAAAGTTACCAGCGACACACAAAAACTATAGTGCCAATAAGGTAATAGCAACAATTGGAGATACTAAAATAACTGGAAAAGAACTTGAAAAAAAGATGGAACCTTTATTTTATATAAATGGTAAAACAGAAATGACGGATGAACAAATAAAAGCTTATGAAGATAGTATGATAGATTATATGACTACAACAGAAGTATTATATTTAGAAGGAAAAAAGGATGGCATAAAAGCTACACAAGAAGAAATTGATGCTGAATATAGTTCTTTAATGGAAAGTATTAGTAAACAATTTGGAATATCAGAAGAAGAATATATAAATAAATTTGGTATAAGTAAGAAAGATTCAGAAAAAGATTTAGAAAAGGAAATTATAGCTACTAAATATATAAAAAAGGCTTCAGAAGTAAGTGATAAAGAAGCTAAAAACTATTATGATAAAAACAAAGATGAATTCTTAAAGGTTAGAGCATCTCACATACTTCTTAAGACTACAGATAAAGATGGAAATGCTTTAAGTGAAGATGAAAAGAAAAAGATTAAAGAAAAAATAGATGAAATACTTAAAAAAGCTCAAGCTGGAGAAGATTTTGCTAAATTAGCAAAAGAATATTCTGAAGATAGTAGTAAAGATAATGGAGGAGACCTTGATTTCTTCACAAAGGGGCAAATGGTAGAGCCATTTGAAAAAGAAGCATTTGCTTTAAAAGTAGGTGAAATAAGTAAAGAACCCGTAGAAACTCAATTTGGATATCACATAATAAAAAAGACTGATGAAAAGCAAGAAAACTTTGATGATATAAAAGAAGAATTAGAGTATAAGCTATCATATGAAAAACAAAATAATGTTGTCGATAATTTAATAGAAAAGTATAATGTCCAAGTAAAAGATAGATAATATTTTGCTACAGATATAGGTATTCCTAAATCTGTAGCTTTTATTTATTGTAAAATTTTTTTATTAAATTATAAAGTTATACTTAAATGCAAGAATGATTAGAGTTTAACTTTATGGATAATAATCAAATATGATAATAAAAAGTGCTTTAAAGGGATTTTAGTAAACATATGGAATTAATATAGATATTAGTACACTAAGATTTAATCATAGATAAAATGAATTGTCATAAAGGATGTGGTTAAATGAAGAAGGTTAGTAAAAATAGCAAGTGGTTATTCATATTAGTATCTTTACCTATATTAGTATTTTTGCAGTACTTTCTTTTTAAATTTGGAGTTTTAAGCCCTATTGTAAGAGGTATAGAACTTAAAGTAGTAAATGGAGATTATGTTACAGATATAGATGAATATACTATAAAATTAAATGATAAAGTTAAATTATCTAGTGGAGACTATATTTGTATACCATCTTATGCAAAAAAACCTGATATTTGGTTTAACGTATTAGATAGTAAGAATATTCTAGAGATAAAAGGAAATGAATTAATAGGTAAAAAAGAAGGAATATCAACAATAGGTGTTATGAAAAATCAAAGAGTGCTAAGGAAAGTCAACATAAGAGTTATAGATCCGAAAGTTGAGGATATAACATATAGTGTTGATAATAATTTAAAGTATGTAGGAGATAGTGCTACTATAACATCAGAAGTTAAAGTAGATTATGACAAATTTAAAGAAAAAGAAAAAGTATTTTATGAAAGTAGTAATGAAGATGTTATAAAAATAGATGACAATAAAATAAAAGCTGTGGGTGTAGGTAGCGCTAAGGTGTATATAAAGTCTAAAGATATGGTAGAAACTTTAAAGTATAATATACAAGCAAAGATTGCAGAAATATCTATAAGTAGTACTATAGAAGTAGGACTTGAAAAAAGTAAAACGTTGAAACCAGATATAATAACTATGCCTGTTGGACTTAAACATCCTAAGGTAAGATATGAACTAGTTGAAAATAAATTAGGATTAGACAGAAATATAAGTCTTGATAAAAACACAGGAGTTATAACCGGAATAAAAGAAGGAAAAGAAAAGGTAAGAATAATCTGTGGTGAAAAAGAAAAAATAGTAACTATAAAGGTTAGTAAGGAGTCAATTACAAGTAACAAAGTAGAGAATATAAAAGCTTTATATGAGATAGTAGATGGTAAACTTTTAGTTAAATTATCATGGGATTATATAAATGATGTAAATGAATATTATATATACTTAAAAAATAATTCATTAAATGATTCAGATTTTAATTTATACGATTCAATAAAAGTACAAAAGGATAAAATAGATTCAAATACTATACATAAAAATATAGAGATTGATTTAATAGATGGTAAAATACCAAATATAAACATATATGTAGTTGGTAAGACTAAATATGGTATGACAAATCCAAGTAGCACTATAGATATAAAGCCAATAGATGAAGATATACAGAATGTAGAAGTTAAAAATCTAAAAGCATCTATAGATAGTAATAATAATTTAGCAACACTTACTTGGGATAAATTAGATATAAAAAATGTTAAATACAGTATTTATGTTAAAAACAATTTAAATCAAGATGAAGGGTTTACACTTCTTGAAAGTAATATAGAAAGTAATAAATATACAATAAAACTTTCTGATGAAAATGTAGACCTAGAAGTTTATGTAAAGGCTAACAAGGATGATAAATATTCAAAACATAGTAATATTGAAATTATAAAAAGAAAAGTTAGCGATGAAGATGTAGATATAGAAGAACCAGTAATAAATCAGTAATAAAAAACATATAAGTAGATATACTTTATTAGAGGAGAGATGGTTTTGAGAAGAAGATATGAACAAATAAGTAGTGCTTCTAAAGATTTAGCAGAAGAAGCTTTTAAGTCATATGCAGGCAAAAGAGACTACAAAAGAGCCATTGAAATCTATTCAATATTATCTACGTATACATGTATCCCAAAAGATATATCAGACTTTTCTAAGAATATGTTATCTAGGCTTAGTAAAAAAATCGAAGAAAATTCATAAAATAAAAGGAGTGGTTACCCACTCCTTTTATTTTTTTATATCATTTACTAGTTCTAAATATCCACTTGGATGGAAATAGTATATATCACTAGTATTTTTATCAACAAAATATCCAATATCTGTTTCTACATCTGGTAAGAATACATATCCTTCAAGATTTTTAGATTTTAGATATTCGAATTTACTAGCATCTCCTTGATATATATAATCTACTTTATCATTATATTTTATAAGAAGGTTTTTAGCATCTTCTTTAGTAAGTTCATGTTGATTATTTGAAATTGTGATAGCAGGTTGAGCAAAAACAACTTTTTGTAAAGGTTGTTGAATAATTAAACAACCACATAAGATAGATAAAACTATAATTGCCTTTTTCATAATACACCAACTTTCATAAATTATTTTAATTATATAAATATTATTTCTATAATTAAATATTAACATAATTATCAAAATATAATAGTTACACCCCTGTTACTTATGATTACAATATCGTAATTAATTTATACATAAACAGTAAATATATAAAAAATGAGTAGCATATGCTACTCATTTTTTATATATTTAGTTGATTTTGTTTATAATCAAAAAATTTATTAAGATATATCTTTATAACACCCATTATAGGAACTGATAAAATCATACCTGGTATACCAAAAAAACCGCCACCAATTGTTACAGCAAGTATAGTTAAAAATGGACTAAGCCCTAGCTGACCACCGACTATTTTAGGTTCTATAAAGGCAATCTCAACTTGTTGAACTAGCATTAAATATACTAATGAAAATATTGCTATACTAGGGTTATAAAATATATTTATTAATACGACTGGTGTCATACCAATAACAGGTCCAAAATAAGGAATTAAGTTTGTAACTCCCATTAAAACTCCAAATAATAAAGAATATGGAGACCCAATAAGCTGAAGACCTATACCTGATATTAAACCAACTATAGCAGAATCTATTATTTTTCCTGTGAAATATTTACCTATATTTTCGTTTAAGGTACTTCCAATATCTAAAGTTAAATTACAAAACTTTTGACCAAATATTACGTTTAGAGTCTTTTTATAAAATGAAAAGAAATCTTCTTTTTCGAGAATAATGTAAAAGCATATTATAAACGCTAATACAAATTGTACAATAAATTTAGATATCGAGAATGTAGTTGAAAATACTTGTCCTAAATATCCTATTAGTAAATTACTTATTTGTGGCATAGCAGAAAATAGTTTATCTCCTACTGATTTTAAAGTATTTGGATCAACATTTTTTAAGCTATCACCAATCTGTATAAGAAAAGTTTGAGTCTTTTCAGCATATAAAGGAACTTGACTTATTATATCTGCTAAACTACTTATTAATATAGGTACTGTAATGAATATGAAAGAACCTATTATAAGAAGTAAAAATCCATATGTTATACATAAAGCAAATATCCTTTTAATCTTAAACTTATTTTCTAAGAAACTAACAATAGGAGTGAATATATATGCTAATACAAATGCTATAACAAATGGAGTTAAAAGCGAAAATAAAACTTTCAAAATACCTAAGAAGTACTGATAATTATCTATAAGTTTTATTATTATATAAGAAACTACTAATGTAAGTACGAGACTTAGATTAATTTTTTTATTTTTCAAATTAATACATCCTTTCTAATCTAATATTTTATCTTAATTGATTTAAAATAAATCAATATATGTATTATACAATAAATTTAGCATAAATACATACATATATATTATAAATATTAGAAATAGCAAAAATAAATATAGGTATAAGCATAGGGGGTGTTTTTATCGAATTTGAAGTAATTGTCAGATATAATGGAGATATTTCGTTTATACAACAAGAATTAGGGGTATTCGTAGAAATTTTAGAATATAACTACGCCATAATAACAGCTGATAGTGCAGAAAAAATTGATGCGCTACTTAATTATCCTCAAATAGTATTTATAGAAAAACCATTTATATTAACCACTCAAGATGTACAAAGTTTTTCGAGAACTGGAATAACTAGGTTTAAGAGTTTAAACAATCTAAGTGGAAAAGGAACAATAATAGGTATCATTGATTCGGGGATAGATTACAATTTAGATGTATTTAAAGATAATCAGGGAAATTCAAAAATACTTTATTATTGGGACCAATCAATACAAGGAAACCCTCCAGAAGGATTTAGAAATGGTACTCTTTATACAAATGAAGATATAAATAGTGCAATAAGAGGAGAAAAGATAATACCGATATCTGCAACTAGTGCCCATGGAACTCATGTAGCAGGGATATGCGCTCAAATTGCAAATGAAGCTAAATTAATAGTTGTAAGAGTTGGAAATAGATCAACTGATGTTTTTTCTAGAAGTACAGAGTTTATGAGGGCTATAAAATTTGTATTAAATAAAGCATTAGAACTATTAATGCCAATTGTTATAAATATAAGCTATGGTAGTAATGAAGGATCTCATAGAGGATTATCGTTATTTGAACAATATATAGATGATATGTGTTCATTTTGGAAGAATAATATAGTTGTTGCAGCTGGAAATAATGCAGACAAAGGCGGACATAGAAATATAAACATAAAGCAAGATAGAGAAGTTGAAGTTGAATTTGTAGTAGGTGATTCAGAAAAGATACTAAATATAAATATATGGCCTGACTTTATTGATAATTTTAGTGTTAGGTTGGTAAGTCCATCTAACGCTAAAACGCAAGAAATATCATTAACATCAGGAGAAATAAGAAATATAATAGGTGCAACTAGAATAAAAGGATACTTTTACCCTATAGCACCATATTCTCTTATAAGAAGGGTTACTCTTCAAATGACATCGAATACATTTATAAATGCGGGAATATGGAAATTGGTATTTACGCCTATAGATGTAGTCGTAGGAAATGTAAATATATACCTACCAACGTCAGAGGGAATAAGCAAAGATACTAGATTTTTAGGTGCAGATAAAAATTTGACTGTAACTGTTCCAGGAACTGCAAGTAAGGTAATAACTGTTGGAAGTTTTAACTCAAGAACTGACAATGTATCTGTATTCTCAGGAGAAGGGGATATAGAAAGAAATGTAATTAAGCCAGACTTACTAGCTCCAGGAGAAGATATACTATCAGTATTACCAGGTGGGAGTTTAGGTGCCTTAACAGGAACGAGTATGGCTACTCCACATGTGACTGGCTCGGCAGCGCTCTTAATGGAATGGGGAATTGTAAATAGAAATGATTTATTTTTTTATGGTCAAAAGTTAAGAGCATTTCTTATAAAGGAAGCTAGAAGAAACCCTGTATATAGATACCCAAATAACTCTATGGGATACGGCCTTTTTGATTTATCAAATGTAGATTTGAGTAGTATGTCTCAAATGAATAATGAATACGATTTTTTATATAGAAGTAATAAAAAAAAAGCGAAAAAGCTTAGAAGACTAGAAATTCCAGACGATATAAAAACATATATTCAAATTTTTCATGGACCTGGATTTGAAGAAGAATTAAAAAAAACAAATTTAGATTATAAGTTTTATCCTATAAGTGATAAAAATGGAATATTAATGATACCTTTAGGAGAACAAAATAAGATTAGTACAATAAAACGTTTAAGCTCTTATAAAACCTCAGAACCTATAATAACAATGAACTCACTAGGAACTATAACTAGAGGGATAGAGAACGGAGTTGTAGCCACAGAGGAAATTGGTGCAAATTTTTTTAAAGATAATATAAATATAAATTTAACCGGTAAAGGTGTATTAATAGCTATAATCGATTCTGGAATAGATTACTTACATGAAGATTTTATATATCCAGACAGAACATCTAAAATATTATATTTATGGGATCAAACTAAAGATGGTAGACCACCAAATGAGTTTTATATAGGTACAGAATATACAAGAGAAGAAATAAATAAAGCAATTTTAGAAAATGATAAGTCTTTGTCAGTAGATGAAGAGGGAACAGGTACAATGTTAAGTGGTATATGTGCAGGACTTGGAAATATAGATAAACGATATGAAGGTGTAGCTCCAGATGCAGAGTTGATAATCGTAAAACTAAAAAAAATTGATGGAAATTATAATAATGCACTTGTAGAAGCTGCGATGGATTATGCCTATAAAAAAGCAGCAGAAGCGAAAATGCCTTTGGTAATAAATATATCTTTAGGAAGTAATGACGTAGTAGGAGCTACACAGAGGATATTATCAGATACACCATTATTTAGTAGAGGAGTATGCCTTGTATCTGCAGTTGGAAATGAAGGCAATACTAGAACTCATGCTACAGGAGTGATTAATTTTAATGGAGATGAGCAAGATATAGAATTGGAACTTGCTGAAGATGAAGAATTTCTTGATATTAATTTATGGATAAATAAACCAGATAAGGCTAGTGTAGCAGTAATATCACCAAGTGGAGAAGTAAGTAAGTTCATTGAAGTTGAAAATTTTAATGAGGTAACGGGAATATTTGATTTTGAAGGTACATGGTATGCAATAACTTATATATATCCAACATCGTTTTCAGGTCAGCAAAAAACTATAATAAGACTAAAGAATGTAACAAAAGGTGTATGGAAGATTAGATTAAGAGGAGAATACATAAGTAATGGAATCTATAATATATATCTACCAAATAGAGTGCTTATAAAACCAGGGACTCAGTTTAGAGATTCAAGTCCAAATAATACTATAAATTATCCTTCTACATATAGTGATGTTATATCAGTAGGAGCATATAACATAATAAATAATAGTTTATGGCCACCTACTTCAAGAGGACCAACTATAAATGGTTTGTTAAGGCCAGACATAATAGCTCCAGGGGTAAACATAATATCAACATACCCAGATAATAAGTATGCCACTATAACTGGAACTGCAGCATCAGCTGCGTATGTATCTGGAGCTGTTAGTTTTTACTTACAATACACATTAGTTGAAGGCTATTATAAACAAAAATCATTCACAACAATGATAAGAACTTTTCTTCAGGCAGGTGCAAAAAGAAATAAGGAAATAATTTATCCAAATGAAAGTTATGGATATGGAGAGCTAGATATAATTGGAATGTTTAATCAATTAAAATAAAGTTAGATAGGGAGTAAAATCACTGTGGAAAAATCTTATATTATAGTGTATCAAGGTAGTTTAGATGAAGTAATAAATGATTTATTAAAAAATCAAATAGAAAAATATATAATATTAAATGATACTATATTAGTAATATATGTTCCTATAGATTTTGATGAATTAAAATTAACTAAAATAGATACTATTGCATGGTGGCAAAATTCAGCTCCAATGAGTTCATTAATAGATATAACAAATAATATGAGTGAAGGAGAAAGTACTACTAGCGCTGCTGGAACTGATTATATTTATAAAAATCCGTATATAAATATTACAGGAAAAGGTATATTAATAGCTATAATAGACTCTGGAATAGATTACTTACACCCAGATTTTATAAATTTAGATGGTACAACAAGGATAGTATCGATATGGGACCAAGAAAGTATGAAAAAAAATCCTCCAAAAGGATTATTATATGGAAGTGAATTTACAAGAGATGAAATAAATCAAGCTATAAAAGAAAATGATGATACATTAACTAAAGACAATATAGGCACAGGAACAATGGCAGCTGGAATTGCATCAGGCAATGGAAGGTTAAATAGAGAATATAAAGGTGTGGCGGTAGATAGTGAACTAATAATAGTAAAACTTAGAGAATACAAAGATAGATACAAAAAAGGTACAACAAATTATGAAAAAACAGATTTTTTAGCTGCAATAAAGTATGTTTTAGATATAGCTAAAAAAGAGAAAAAAGAATTAATAATAAATCTTACAGTAGGTCTTATGTCAAAATCAATAGTAAATCTTACTATGTTAGAAACATTTTCGGATATAGGTAAACCAGGAATTATAGTAGTAAGTGGTGCAGGAAATGAAGGAAATACAGATATACATTATCAAGGAATAATTACATCTTTAGAAGAAAAAAATGATATAACAATTCAAGTAGGAGAACAGTTAAATTTAGACATAACAATAGTGGCAGTTGGTCCAGATAAGATTGGGGCATCAATAATATCTCCAGGCGGAGAAGTAAGCTATCAAATAATGTATTCTCCAGATTTTTACGTATATAGAGGAAAGTTTAACTTAGAAGACACAGCCTATGAAATGAAATTTACTTATCCATGGCTAGAATCAGGACATCAAGAATTAATAATAAGACTACTAGACGTTAAGCCTGGTATATGGAATGTAAGACTTGCACCTGAATTTATAATTAGAGGTGAGTATGATTTATATTTGCCAAATAAAAATTTAATGTCTGAAAATACTAGATTTCTAGATCCAGATTCAGTAGCAACTCTAACTATGTATGCAACACCAGAAAGTGTAATAACAATAGGTGGATACAATGGAAGGACTGATAGCCTATGGATAGGTTCATCAAAAGGACCTATAAAAAATGGTGGGATAAAACCAGATATAGTAGCACCATGTGTTGATATAATTTCCACATACAAAGACAAATCATATAATACAGCAACAGGTACTGGAGTAAGTTCATCAGTAGTAAGTGGAGTATTAGCATTAATGATGGAGTTTATAAAAGAACAAACTAATGAGTATGAAGAAGCATTATATACTCAACAGTTAAAAACATATTTAATGCTTGGTGCGACTAAGAATGAGATATATACATTTCCAAATGTATCTCAAGGATATGGAGTTTTAAATCTCAAAGATACCATTATTTCTATTTCAAATAACTTTGAATAAAGCGTATTTTATAAGAAATAATGCAAAAACTAAAAATGAAAAGAGGTGATAGTTTTGCAAAATGAAAAAAGTAAAGCATTAAGTGGAGAAAATAATAAAAGATTAAAATCAAATAGGCCAACAAATCAAGAAAGCACAGCTGCTTGGGCAAATACACAGGAACTACAAGAAGTAACTAATGTATCAATACCATCTTTAAATAATGTAGAAAATGCTAAAGAGTGGGTTGATAATGGAAGTAGATTATAATAAAAAAAGTATGCTTTAAGAATTTAAAGCATACTTTTTTATAGAGAAGATTAAAATTTTTATCTAAAAATTTTTAACAAAAATAATGGTATATACGGGGGTGATATAAATACTATGAAAAAAGACTTTAGAGTAAATTATACCTTAGTGGGTAATGTTGTTTATGGAGAAGGTTTTGAAGAAGATTTAAAAAAACTAGGAGATAAATTTAAGTTTGAAAAGATTTCAGATACCTTTGGTATATTATTTATGGAGAATTATGAAGTTAGCAATTTTGAATATCTTTTCAACTTGAAATCAATATATAGATTAGAACCTAGTGTTAGATTATCATCGTTAGTGAATATAAATAGAGGTACTTTTAATGGTGTTGTGGCTAACGAAGATATAGGGGCAAATTTTATTAAAGAAAATCCTAATTTATCAATAAGCGGCAAAGGAGTTATAATTGGTATTGCAGATTCTGGGATTGATTATTTACATCCCGATTTTATATATCCAGATAAAACATCTAAAATTTTATATTTATGGGATCAAACAAAAGAAGGAAAACCACCAAATGGATTTTATATAGGTACAGAGTATAATAGAGAGGATATAAATAAAGCAATTTTAGAAAATGATGGTTCTTTATCTGTAGATGAAGAAGGTACAGGAACTATGATAAGTGGAATATGCGCAGGATTAGGAAACTTAAATCCAGAGTATAAAGGAGTAGCAGAAGAATCAGATCTAATAATAGTAAAATTAAAGAAAATAGAAAATGATTATAATAATGGTTATTTAATAGCGGCTATGGAATATATGAATCAAAAGGCAAGACAAGAAAGAAAACCTCTTGTTAACAATATTTCCCTGGGAAATAATAGTTTGGTAGGAATTAGCTCTAGGCTTTCTTATGATAAATTGTTTTTTGAGCATGGATTATGCCAAGTAATAGGAGCAGGAAATGAAGGTAATACACAGACGCATGCATCAGGAAAATTAGGATTTAATGGAGATATACAAGATGTGGAGATAGATATAGGTGAGGATGAAGAAATCTTAAATATAGAGCTATGGGTAAATAGACCAGATAAAATTGATTTATATATAATATCTCCAAGTGGAGAGGAAAGTCAGCTTGCATTTGTTTCTGATTTTAATATTATAAGTGGACTATTCAATTTTGAAAATACTAGATATACAATATCTTTTTCGTATCCATTTTCTTACTCAGGCCAACAAAGAACAGTAATAACTTTAGCCAATGCTAAAAAGGGAATCTGGAAAATTAGATTAATAGGAGCATATATAACAAATGGAATATATAATATGTATCTAGAAAATAGAAAATTCATCAAACCAGGAACTAAATTTTCAAAGAGTGACCCGGAAAATACTATAAATTATCCATCAACATTAAATGATGTAATAAGTGTAGGAGCATACGATACTATAAATAATAGTTTATGGGCATCATCTTCAAGAGGACCTACTATAGAATCAGTATTAAAACCAGATATAGTAGCCCCGGGTGTAAATATAATAGGTCCATATATAAATAAAACATATGCAACAGGTACTGGAACAGGTATAGCATCAGCCTATACATCAGGAGCAGTTGCATTATTTCTTCAATATATACAAGTAAATGGGAATTATGAAAATAAAGCATTTGTACAAAAGATAAGAACATATCTAAGTGCAGGAGCCAGAAGAAATCAAGATGTTGGATATCCTAATTATAGCTATGGATATGGAGAGTTAGATATAAGAGGATTGTTTGAACAATTAAGGTAATTTTAGGGAGAATATATCTATATGGAAAAATCATATGTGGTTGTTTATGAGAATTTAGAACGTTTAGAGGCTGATTTAAATTTATATAACATAGATGAATATATTATACTAAATAGTCAAATAGCAGCAATTTATGTTAATGAAAGTTTTGAAGAAGAAACATTAAAAATTATAAAAAGCATATCAGATTGGATACCATCAGTACCTATGAGTTCATTAATTAATATAACTGATAATTTAGAAAGTGGAACAAGCGTAAAAATAGCATCAGGTATTGACTATGTTGATAAAAATCCATATATAAGTTCATCAGGAAAAGGATGTATAATTACAATTATAGATTCTGGAATAAATTATCTACATCCTGATTTTTTAAACCCAGACGGTACCACAAAAATAGTATCTATATGGGATCAAGAAAGTCAGTTTGGAACTCCACCAACAGGGCTAAAATTTGGAAGTGAGTTTAAGAAAGATATTATAAATGAATATATAAGAAATAATGACCCAAGTCTAAGTGAAGACACTATTGGAACTGGGACAGTAGCTTCGGGAATAGCATGTGGTAGAGGAAACTTAAACAGAGAATACAAAGGGGTAGCAGTAGATAGTGAATTATTAGTAATAAAGTTAAGAGAATACAAAGATACTTATAAAGAAGGAAAAATTAATTATGGTTTATCAGACTTTTTAGCAGGCATAAAATATGCTATAGATATAGCTCAAAAAGAAGAAAAAAATATGATAATTAATTTAACTTTAGGTGAACGATCAAGGTCTGTAGTAGTAACTACATTATTAGATACTTTTAACTATTTAACAGTAAGTGGTGTAATAGTAGTTAGTGGTGCTGGAAATGAAGGAAATACGGATATACATTACCAAGGACAGGTAAGTAGTTTAAATGATATTCAAGACATACCAATTCAAATTGGAGAGCAAAAAAATTTAGATATAACATTAAGTGTTGCAGGTCCAGATAAAATAGCAGCAGCAATAATATCACCATCAGGAGAAATAAGCTATAGAGTTGTATATGCACCAGATGATTATATATATAGAGGCAAGTTTAATATAGAAAATACATTTTATGAAATGAGATATTTATATCCTTGGATAAAATCAGCGACTCAAGAATTAACAATAAAATTGAATAATGTTAAGCCAGGTGTATGGACTTTAAGGTTATTTCCAGAATTTATTATAGATGGATTGTACGATGCTTATTTACCAAATAAAAACTTAATCTCTAATGAAACTAGATTTATAGATCCAAATTCATTTGTAACTATAACTTTGTTTGGTGCAGTTTCAAATGCAATAACTATAGGAGCATATGATGATAAGATTGATAGTGTATGGATAGGATCATCAAAAGGCCCAGTAAGAGGTAGACCTATAAAGCCAGATTTATTAGCACCAGGGGTTGATATAATATCTCCATCTAAAAACGGGAATTATACAACATCAACGGGGACAGGAGTAAGTAGTTCTATGATAAGTGGGGTTGTAGCTATACTTATGGAATATGTATCAAGTCAGAGTACGTTTAAACGAAATTTATTATTTACAGAAGTTTTAAAAACTTACTTAATGCTTGGAGCAAGAAAGAAAGATTTATATATATATCCAAATGTAACAAGAGGTTATGGAGTACTTGATTTGCAAAATACATTTATACAATTAGCTAAAATATTAAGATGAGTAGACCTATTTTAATAGGTCTACATAAAATATAAATTATTCACTAGGAACGAGTATATAATCACCATAAGATATTTGATAATCTTTGGAAATGGTATCAGGATTTTCATTAAGAGCTACTAATCTAAAATATTCAATATTCTCAATATCAGAATTATAAATTTTTATTATATCGTCTAAAGTCTCGCCGGATAAAACTAAGTGTTTAACTAATATTCTATCTTTCATGACATTATCGTATGCTTTTTTATAGCTTAATTTAGATAGCTTTGAAAAAAATGAAACATTTTCTACAAAATAATCTTTAGCTCTATCTAGAGAAGTTATATAATTATAAACAGATGAGCGTATGATATTAGAAGAATATTCTTTATCAACTGATGGTGATATAAATGTTATTATAAATAAAAATATAAATAGATATTTCAAGCAATGCACCTCCTAGCTAATATTATTGATAAATAAATATAGTATTAAACATTTGTGATAATTATTTAGAAAATAAATTATTGACTAAAAAAATATAAGTTGGTATAATCTTTTTAAATAGTTGAAATAATATAACAATAATAGACTGTGAAGAGAAGAGTAAATATAAAAGGTAGTCATAGCGAGTTGAGGATGGTGAAAGCTCAATACGAAGTTTATATTGAAGAACATCTCGGAGTTTCTAACCGAAATCTTGAAAGAGAGTAGACTTAGACGGGAAGTCCCGTTACAGACTATAAGCAATGCTTACTAAGAGGCCAGTTTTGGCAATTAGGGTGGTACCGCGAGAGCAACAGCCTTTCGTCCCTTTTTATAGGGATGAAGGGCTTTTTTAATACAAAATAATAAATATTTTAGTAATAAATAAAATAAGAAGTACAAAAATAAAATATGGAGGAAACAAAATGCAAAAAGAATTTATAGAAATTAAAGACTTGTACAGAAAAAAAGAAGAGTATGTAGGTAAAACTGTAAATGTAGCTGGATGGATAAGATTATCTAGAGCATCTAAAAACTTTGGGTTTATAGAGTTAAATGATGGAAGTTTCTTTAAGAACATGCAAATAGTAATAGCAGAAGATAAATTAGAGAATTTCAAAGAAATATCTAAATTACCAATAAGTTCATCAATACTTGTAGAAGGAGAATTAGTATCAACAGAAGGTGCTAAGCAACCAGTTGAAATACATGCTACTAAAGTAGTAGTAGAAGGAGAATCAGATTCTTCATATCCATTACAAAAGAAAAGACATACATTAGAGTATCTAAGAACAATAGCTCACTTAAGACCAAGAAGTAACACTTTCTCTGCTGTATTTAGAGTAAGAAGTTTAGCAGCATACGCTATACATAAGTTCTTCCAAGATAGAAACTTCGTGTATGCACATTCTCCAATCATAACAGGAAGTGACTGTGAGGGTGCAGGAGAAATGTTTAGAATAACTACTATGGATTTAAACAACATACCTAAGAATGAAGAAGGAAATATAGACTATTCTAAAGACTTCTTTGGGAAAGAAGCTAACTTAACAGTTAGTGGTCAATTAAATGCAGAAATAATGGCACTTGCATTTAGAAATGTTTATACATTTGGACCAACTTTTAGAGCTGAAAACTCATTTACTCAAAGACATGCATCAGAATTCTGGATGATAGAACCTGAAATATGTTTTGCAGACTTAGAAGACAATATGGAACTTGCTGAAGACATGATAAAATACGTAATAAACTACGTAATGGAAAATGCTCCAGAAGAAATGGAATTCTTCAATAACTTTATAGACAAAGGATTATTAGATAGATTAAACAACGTAGTAAACTCTGAATTTAAGAGACTTACTTATACAGATGCTGTTAAAATATTACAAGAAAGCGGACATGAATTTGAATACCCAGTTAATTGGGGAGATGATCTTCAAACAGAACATGAAAGATATTTAACAGAACAAATATTTAAAGCTCCAGTATTTGTTACTGATTATCCAAAGGACATAAAAGCATTCTATATGAGAATGAATGAAGATGGAAAGACTGTTAGAGCAATGGACTTATTAGTTCCAGGAGTAGGAGAAATAGTTGGAGGTTCTCAAAGAGAAGAAAGAGAAGAAAAACTATTAGAAAGAATAGAAGAAATGGGATTAAACAAGGAAGATTACTGGTGGTACTTAGAACTTAGAAAGTTCGGAACAGCTACTCACTCAGGATTTGGACTAGGATTTGAAAGAATAATAATGTACATGACAGGAATGTCTAATATAAGAGACGTAATACCATTCCCAAGAACTCCTAAAAATGCTGAATTCTAATATTTATATATTAAAGCACTAGACTTATGTTTAGTGCTTTTTATATTATAATAATATTTAAAAAATAAATAAAAAATTAGTTATATAAAAAAATCTGTTTAGACCATCACAATATGGATATATACATAATGTAAACAAATTAAATAGGAGGCTTTAAAATGAAAGCATTTGTAGATAAAGACGTATGTATAGGATGTGGAGCATGTGTAGGAATATGCCCAGAAGTATTTGATATGGATAATGATGGATTAGCAGTAGCTATAGAAGGAGAAATAAGTGAGGATTTACAAGAAAGTGCACAAGAAGCATGTGAAGGATGTCCAGTAAGTGCAATAACAATTGAATAGTAAAATTAAAAGCTTAGGGAATATCCTAAGCTTTTAATTTTACTATTCGGCTTTAAATCGAATTATCTACACGTTACTAAATATAAGCGAACTTTATATACAGAAAAATTTAACAAATTATCTAAATAATATATGAGTAGTATAAGTCCTAATTTAATAAAATATAGAAAAATAGATTATATTTTATGTTATAATTATTAATCATAATAAAAATTGGAGGCAAAATGATAAAGATACTTGACAATATAATGTTGATAATAGATATTTTATTAATTATATATTTTTATAACTATGCAGTTGATACAACAGATATAGTTCAAAGGCTTATAAGTTGTGCAGCTATAACTATGGAAATATCATTTATAATAAGACATATTAAGCTTATGAAATCTAGAAAAGTTAATTAATACAATGTTTTTAACAAAATATTCAGGGTATTAAATAGATAGATTAAAGATTTAAGGAGGATAATATGGCTTATATAAATATAGATAATAAAAAATTAAAAGAATTAATGAAAAAAGAGGATACTATATTAATTGATATAAGGACAAGGGAAGAATATGAAGAGAATAATATAGAAAACTCTATAAATATACCATTAAATAATTTATTATTTGAGATAGATGAATTAGAAGAATACAAAGAAAAAAATGTTATTGTTTACTGTAGAAGTGGACATAGAAGTATAACAGCATGTAATCTACTTCATATGGAAGGATTCAACAAATTATATAATTTAGAAAAGGGAATAATTGGATTGTAAACTCTAGCTTTTAGCTAGAGTTTTATAGTATACTTGATAATATGAGTATAGCAATAAATAAGTTAAATGCTTGTATTGGAGGTAAGAATGAATACAGAAGAAAAATATAGTAATTATTCAAAAGAGGATGGGAAAATCTTAAATAAAATTTCAAATTATTATAGACTAGAAATAAATAATGAAATGAATTGTTCTAAGTGCCATACTGAAAGTAAATATGGAAGTAATTATTGTAAACAATGCGGCAATGAGCTTTTTAAAGTAGTAGATAAAAACTTATTTAATATAGGAGAAAAAAGTAAATTTAATATTAATAATATAAAAAGCTATGCTAGTAGGACTAATATATTTATAACCTCTGTATCATCTATATTGATTTTATTTATTTTATCTGTAATTTTTAATGGTATGATGGATATAAGTTTAGGAAAATTAGGGATTAGTATAAGTCCACTTCATACAATGCTAGGTATGAATTTAGGTAGTATTAATATAACATCATCATCTTTAATAGGTGTAGGTGAAGTAAGCGTACATTTAGGAGTAATATCTTTATTAATAGCACCTATAATATCCTTAGTTATAAGTAATATATTATTTATGAAAAATAAAAGTAACACACCTAATGAACTTATTATAAATTCTATAGGGGTTGGAATAGTTTACGCTTTATTTATGGCAGTTATAAGTATGATATCAAAAATTGAATTAAACTCATATGATATGATGAACATAGCTACTTTACTTAAAGTAAAGTTTGCTACAACAAGTATATTTATAAATAGTTTTTTAATAGGATTTTTATCTACATTTACTATAGGATATAAAAAAAGAATAGGCAAAGAAAACATATATATAAATATATTTAAAAAAGTTATAAATATATTTATAATAGGTTACATATTAGTATTTATAATTGTTGGTATACTTACTATATCCGATAGTACATATTTATACGAGTTTGGTATATCTGAATATATGAAATATATAAACACAGGAATAATTGTAAGTCAATTATCTGTTTATATGTGGGGATTTGCAAATTTAATTCCTATGGTTATAGGTGATTATACAATATCTATATTTAATATATTTAATTCTGATTTATTTTTTGATACTAAGATTATATTTATAATAGTATTTATATTAGTAAGTCTTATAATATTAATAGCTGGATGTAATTTAAAGAAAAATTTTAAAAATAATGATAAAAATGTATTGCTTATATTTAGTACAATGTATTCTTTTATTATGGTATTAATATCTATGTTAAGTAAAATTGATGTTGGTGTGGGAATGTTAACTACAAATGCAAATAATCATAATGTTATTACATTTGGATTACCTATTATAATTACAATTATAAGTTCATTTATATACAGCTATATATTAGCCTTTATAGGATATAAACTTTATAATTTTGAATAAGTATAATTGGAGGATAAATATGGAAAATTTACAAGAGAAAATAGAAGGTGAAGTATCAAAGATTAAAGATAAAGTAGATTTAATAAAAGAAAAAAATAGTATAAATAAGATTATAAATGAAAATCAAGAATTAAAAGCAAGGTTATTTTTAGATATGGGAATATTACTTTATGATAAGATAAGAAAAAATGAAATCGTAGATACTGACTTTGATGAAATAAGTAATGATATAGTAAAAATAGATAAAATAATATATGAAAATATGAAAATAATAGAAGAACTGAATAAATCTATGAAAGAGAGTATATGCGAGTGTGGGAACACAATAAGTAAAGGTGCTAAGTTCTGTGCAGAATGTGGCAAAAAGGTAGAACTTGAGCTAGAAGAAAAAGAATATATAACTTGTGAAATATGTAATATGAATATAGATATAGATTCCATATATTGCACATGTTGTGGAAATAAAATAAATTAAAAAATAAGCATCACGTAAATTTTACGTGGTGCTTATTTTTTATTAATATAAATTGCATATAGATATATAATTATATAGGGAGGGGATATTATGAATGAAGTAATAAATACTATAAATAAAAGAGTGTCATTAAGAAGATACAAGGATAAAATGATAGAGAAAGAACATTTAGATTTAATAATAAATAGTGCAATAAAAGCGCCAACAGCAGGAAATATGATGATGTATTCTATTATAAAGATAACAAATAAAAATACTAAAGAATTATTAAGTAAAACTTGTGATAATCAACCATTTATAAAAAATGCACAAGTAATATTATTATTTTTAGCAGATATGAGAAAATGGTTTGACTATTTTAAGATATGTGATATTAAAGGTATAAAAACACCAGGAATAAATGATTTTATGTTAGGAGTAAATGATGCTATAATAGCATGTCAAAATGCAGTTTTAACTGCTGAAAGCCTAGGTATAGGAAGTTGCTATATAGGAGATATTATGGAAAATTATGAAAAGCATAAAGAAATATTAGATTTACCAAGCTATACATTCCCAGCTTGTATGATAACACTAGGCTATTATCCTGATAATTTTAAAAAGATTTATAGAGATAGATTTGAAAAAGAATATGTTGTTTTTGAAGAAAAATACCAAAGATTAAATGAAGATGATTTAAATAAAATGTATAAATATAAAGAAGAAAAAATGATAAAAAATAACCAAAAAAATGCTAAAAACTTTGGTGAATTAATATACAAAAATAAAATTAGTTCAGAATTTTCAATAGAAATGGATAGGTCTATAAAAGAGTGGATAAAAGATTTTACTGGATAATTTAATAAAAAATAGTTACTTAATTTAATGAAAATATACTTTATATATGATAAACTATAATAGTATTTTGAGTTATGGAGGGAGCATATGGGAAAAGACAGAAAAGAAAGAATATCAGACGATACTTTTAGCATAACTATGGAATTAGAAAGACCACTAATAATAGATCAGATAAATAAGCATACTGAACAAAAGGAAAAAGAATTAAGAAGAAAAAATATCAAAAGAAAAATACTTATAACAATTTCTATAATGTTAGGAATATCACTTTTAGGATTTTTTATATGGATAGGAAATACATATGAACCAGGAACATTGGCAAAAGAAGCGTTAATAAGTGATAAGAAGGTAGAAGTTAAAATAGATAAAAATATAGTGTTTACTCCAAAAAATAAGGATGTAACTAAAGGGTTTATATTTTATCCAGGGGCTAAAATAAATCCAGAAGCTTATGCACCAATATGCAAAGAGATATCAGAGGCTGGGTATGAAGTAGTTATATTAAAAATGCCACTTAATATAGCTTTTCTTGGAGAAAATGAAGCTAGTAAAGTAATGAAGGAATATAAAAATATAACACATTGGGTAGTAGGAGGACATTCTTTAGGGGGAGTAGTTGCTTCAAGCTTTGCAGCTGAAAACAACTTAGTAGATGGAGTTGTATTACTTTCATCATATCCTATGACTGATAAGTTAAAAAATATGACAAAAGACGTATTGTCTATATGGGGAAGTAAGGATGGTGTAGTAAACTTTGAATCACTAATAGATTCTAAAAAAGATTTACCCAACAATACTACTTATGTAGAAATAGAAGGTGCTAATCATTCCTATTTTGGAGATTATGGACTTCAAAATGGAGATAATGAAGCATTAATAAGTGAAAAAGAGCAAATTAACAAAACTGCTAAGAGTATAATTAAATTCTTAAAAGAGATAAATTAAAATAAAAATACTATAGGATTCCTATAGTATTTTTATTTTTACATATTATTGTAAAATTTATAAAAACCTACGTCACTAATTTTAGTAGGATTTATATCCTTTCTAAAAGCATTTATAAACCACATAACATCATTTTTTCTTATAGATTTAAATAATATTAAAAATATAAAATAAAACAAAATAACTAGTAATACTTGTGGTATAATTAGAGTCTTTATATTTGTGACATCAAAAATATATTTTACTATAGTAGCAGACAAAGTAACAGATATGGCTGGTTTAAAAATCCAATCACCTATAAGAAACTCAAGTTTTGTAACTTTTAATAGTTTATTTATACTTAAAGTTGCATTTAGTAAAGTACCAACAAATAATACTAATATAAAACCTTCAATACCCTTTTTAGGGATTACAAAAAATATTAATGCAATTCTAACACTCATATCTATAAGGTTATATTTTAATGTACTAACTTGTTGGTCAAGAGCATTTAAACTACCATCAACAACTCTATCTAGATACATAAAAGGTATCAAAGGAGCAAGAATTCTCATCATATCTCCAACTTTAGCGCTATTATATATAGTAATGCCCATTTCTTTAGAGTATATAATAAAAAGTCCTGATGCAAACACTGCTATCATAAGTGTAAATTTAAAAACTCTAGATATTATACTATTTACTCGATTAGTTTGATTAAGTGCTTTAGCTTCGGCTATTTCAGGTATTATTAGCGTAGAAAACGAAGCTAAAAATATAGATGGAAAGCAGAGAATAGGAAGTACCATACCCTTAATCATACCAAATATAGATAAAGAAGCAGAAGTAGTAGAACCAAATTGTCTAAGAGCATTTGGTATTAAAATATCTTCTAAAGTCCTAAGGCCTGTTTGTATATAAGCGCTACAAGCAATAGGAAAAGCTATTTTGGAGATAGTCAATAAACTACAATTAGAACTAGTACTATCAATGCGCCTAAATCCGGATTTTTTTTCAAATAAATATAGAATGTAAGAATAAACAGCTGCTAGTATATTAGCCACAGTCATAGCTATAGCTACTAAAATACAAGTATAATCAAGACCTTTAGGCAAATATAAACCTAAAAAAGTTATTATTATTATCATTGATGAAGATACTTCAAGAATATCTGAAGTTATACTTTTTACAATTTTTCTCATTCCATAGAAATATCCATGAAGACAAGAGCAAATACCGATAAAAGGTAAACTTAAAGCTAATATTTTTAGAGGGAATATAGTTCTTTCATCTCCGATAAATTTTATAGCTATAAACTCTGAACTATTGTAAATTATAAATGTAGTTAAAGAACTAAAGAAAAGACTATATACAAAGGCTCTATTCATAATTTTTTTTATATTAGCTCTGTTATTTTTTCCAAGTTCTTCAGCTATAAGCCTAGTGGTAGTTACTCTAATACCAGATATGGCAAAAGTAGAAGTCATTATATGAATACTCATTATAAGCTGATATAACCCCATACCTTCAGCACCAATTTCATTAGAAATATACACTCGAAATCCAGTATTTATAAATCCCAGTGTAACGGTGGTAAACGTTAAAATAAACGCATTTATTAAAAGTTTTCTTCTTTTAACTATGTTCATAAAATTTATCTCCTCATTAAGTTAATATATAGTCTATAAAAATAATTATATTAATATAGACATGTATATATATATGAAAAATTAATAGTAAATATTATCTATTAATAAAATTAAAAAAAAAGCAAAAATTAATAGTAAATATAAAAGATGATAAGGAGAATAGATATGAGAATAAGGCTAGGATATGTTGCTATAGCACTTAATTTACCAAAAGTAACTTCATCAAGTACTCTTACATTTAAAAGATATTCTAGTATGAATAGTGATGAAGAAAGATTGAACAAATTAAAAAAAGTAACATATTCAAATATAATTGATTTAGAGAAAATATTAAAATATAATATAAAAAATAATATACACTTTTATAGAATAACTTCAAATCTTATACCATTAGCAACTCATCCAGAAGTTATGTGGGACTATAGAAAGTATTTTAAAAAAGATTTTGAATATATAGGTAAGATCATAAATGATAATAACTTAAGAATTGATATTCATCCAGACCAATTTAATGTAATAAATACTGATAGAGAAAGTGTATTTTTAAATACATCTAAGAATTTAACTATGCAAGCTAATTTTTTAGAAGATATAAATTGTAAGGATGCTAAGATGGTTATTCATATTGGTGGAGCAAAGGGAGAAAAAGAAAAAGCTATAGAAAGATTTATAGAAAATTTTAATAAACTTCCAGTTATAGTTAAAAATAAGTTAATCTTAGAAAATGACGATAAAATATTTACTGTAAAAGATGTTTTGTATATATGTAAAATACTGAATTTACCTATGGTTTTAGACATACATCACCATAATTGTAACAATAATGGTGAAAATATAGATAGATTGTTAAATGATATATTTAATACGTGGAAAAATGAAAAATTGCAACCTAAGATACATTTTTCTACGCCTAGAGAATTTGAAAATGATAGAAGACATTCTGATTATATAGATGCTAAAGAATTCTTAAAGTTTATATATTTAATAAAAGATAATGTAAATAAGGATGTAGATGTAATGATAGAGGCTAAGAAAAAAGATTTAGCACTACAAAGATTAGTGAGTGATATAAAAAATCTAGACAAGCTTATAGTATTTGAAGACGAGAGTACTATTATACTATAATGTAAGATTATTTTCTTAATATAAAAACAGTATTTTAAATATAGGAAAATCACTATTATATAAAAAAGACATCTTAAATTTAAGATGTCTTTTATATAAAACGACTAACTAAAAAGTTAGCTATAGATTCATATGGTATCTTTTCAGTTTTTAATAAACCTTGTACAACTAAACCATCTATTATAGATACTAGTAAAAAAGAAAGGGCTTCTGCATCTTTTTTATTAGTTTTTATAAGCTCTGATTTAATAGTATTTCTCCATTCAATATATTTAAGTTTTATTTCTTCTCTTAAATTATCATTACTAGTTATAGCCTCACAAAGTATATACATGTGAATTCTGCCTCTTCCTTCAATAGTTGATATTTTATCCATTATAAGATTTATCATTTGCTCGTTAGAAGCATCAGAATCTATATTACATACGCAATCAAGAGCAGCATTTGTAATAGCCATTAAATGCATGTTGGCTATATCTGATATTAAATCATCTTTAGAAGAATAATGATAATACAAAGTTCCTTTACTTATATCAACAGATTTTGCTATATCTGCTAGACTTGTATTTTTAATACCATTTTTAATCATCAAATCTGTTGCAGTAAGCAAAATATTTTCTTTCATATTATTTGGTTTCATGTGATATCCCTTTCAAATACTACTATTATAACAAGTAAATTATAATATCATAAAATTTTATTGTCAATAAATCATATAATTGAGAAGATCTCAATAATATATTTTAACTATTGACTTTTATATATAGTAAATATACAATGAAAATATAAATCAGTCAACCGACCGACTGATTTATATTTTTAATATTATGGTGAATTTAAAAATAATAAAGTGAGGAAAGATCTATGAAAAGGGTAAAAATAATAACAGATAGCTCATGTGATTTAAATAAAGATACAATAGAAAAATATGATATAGGCATAGTAAAACTTAATGTTTCTTTTGGAGAAGATGTTTATGAAGATGGAGACATAGAAAAAAGTGAATTTTATAAAAGGATGGACAATTCTAATGAACTTCCAAAAACTTCTTGTCCATCTCCTGAAAAGTTTGTAAAGCATTATGACTGCAAGGAAGAGGAAATTTTAGTACTTACATTAACATCTAAATTATCAGCTACATACTCAACAGCATTGCTTGCTAAAAATATGTTTTTAGAAGAAAACAACAAAAAGATTGAAATAATAGATACATTAAATGGCTCAATTGGTCAAGGATTATTAGTTGTTAAAGCATGTGAATTAGCAGAGGAAGGGAAATCTCTTGAGGAAATAGTTAGTGAAATTGAAAAATTAAAAAATGAAGTTATATTTTTTGGAGCACTAGATACTCTAGAAAATGCTATAAAGGGAGGAAGAGTAAATCCTTTAGCTGGGAAAATAATAAATGTGCTTAATTTTAAGATTATAATACAGGTAATAGATGGTGTAGTTAAACCAGTAGATAAAGCAAGAGGAGATAATAATTGTATAAAAAAAGTAATAGATAGTGTAAGTAAATATATAAATGATGATAAAAAATCATTAGCAATAGCACATTCGAATTGTATAGAAAAAGCAGAAAAAATAAAAGAGATAATGAAAGATAAATATGATTTTAAAAATATAACTATAAGTGAAGTTGGATCAGTTATGGGAACATATACTTCAAAAGGTGCAATACTTATAAGCATATTATAGTAGCTCAAAATATAAATAGTATTAAATAAATTAAAGGACTTACTCATATGAGTAAGTTCTTTTTTGTTTTATACTCCTATAAAATTGTAAAAATACTATTTTTAGGGGGGAGCATATGGAAACTTTAGATATTAAGATAAATAAAATGAAACAATATATAAATACTAAAGACATAAGTGCTATAAACAAACTAAAACTTAGTGTGATTAAAGATAATAATAAATACAATTTAAATGAAGATGATTTTAAATATATTGATGAGTATAATTACTATGTTAAATTTTTAAGAAATTTAAAAAGGTATATAAAATCAAATGATAAAAAAAATATAATAATTAAAGAATATAAAGATAATTTAGATAGACTAATGTATATTATCATTAGTATAGATATAAATACTATATCTGTAGGTATACCTGTGAATATACAAACATTAAGTGGCAGTAAAAATAAGGCATATATGGAATGTGTATACTATCAATACAAAGAAAGATCTAGTTTATACATAAATAATTTTAGAGCTATTAAATCAAAAAAAGGATATGGTAGAAAGATACTTATTAATTTAAAAGATATAATTAGAGATATTAATAAGGTACTTAAAGAGAATAATCTAAAGGAAATAAAAATTATAGAAGGTCTATTAGTAGCAGATGAGAATATTATAAGTGAAAAGGATTTAAGAAATTTATATAAAAAATATGGATTTATTATAGACAATCAAAATAATATATCTATTAGCCTATAGAAAGATTGCTTACAAATAAAGTTTTTTATAGGTTATAATATTATTTATACGAACTTAAGTGGAGGCTGAAATGATTAATAAAACAGACTTTTTAAATAGTTACAATATAAGTGAAGATTTTTTAATTGAAAATAATATAAATTGGAATGATCTAGTAGATATATATGAGGACTTTAAAAATTATAGAAAAAGTTATGAAACGCAAGCTGAATTAATAGCAAATATATTAAGGGCACATAAAAAAGTACACTCAGTTAAAACTAGGGTTAAAGATGAAGAACACTTATTAGAAAAAGTAATAAGAAAAACACCAGACAGAAGAAAAAAGTATGGAGAAGATTTTAATTTTACTGTATCAAACTATAAACAAGAAATAACAGATTTATTAGGAATAAGAGTTATACATATATTTAAGGAAGATTGGAAAGAAATACATGATTTTATAAGCCTTATGTGGCGTGTTAATGAAATAGTAGCAAATGTTAGAGAAGGGGATAATACTAAGCAATTTGAAGAATTGGGTATAGAAGTGTGTTCAAGAATATCAGGGTATAGGTCAGTACATTATCTTATAGAATCTTACCCTACGACGCAAAAAGTTATATCTGAGATACAAGTTAGAACTATATTTGAAGAAGGATATGGAGAAATAGATCATCAACTTAGATATTCATTAAGCGAAATACCAGAGTTATTAGAACAAAATTTAATGTTATTAAATAGAATAGCAGGAAGTTCTGATGAAATGGCGTCTCTTATAAATATGTTAAGTAAAAGTTTTGATGAAATGGACATAAGAAAATCTAGACTAGATATAAAAAAAGAGAAATTGTTAGCACTAAAAAAGAAAATAGAAGTTAATAAAGAAATAAGTGACACTAAGAAATTAGAGCTTATAAGAGATATAGATGAAATTTTAATATAATAAAAGATACAAGTTTTAACTTGTATCTTTTTATTTAAATATATCAGATAGTTCAATGCTAGCACCATCTAAGTTAGAAGGTATTTCTAAATCATCACCAGTAGTTAATGTAGAATTTATAGGTAATGATACTATAAAAGAGGATCCTTCACCTAATTTTGAGTTAACACTTATAGTACCTTGGTGAAGTTTTACAAATGATTTAACAATAGAAAGTCCTATTCCACTTCCTTCATTTTGTCGGGTAAATACACTATCTATTTGAGTAAACTTTTCAAATATTTTATTTAAGTTAGCCTCATCTATACCAACACCATTATCTTGAACTATAAAATTAAAATTATTTTCATCTAAAATTATTGTTGCAAATATATCTTCTCCTTCACTTGAAAATTTGATAGCATTTGAAAGAAGGTTTAGTACTATCCTTTCAATTTTTTCAGGATCAACACACATATTAAGTTCTTCTATATTAGTGTCAAATATTATATTTAGTTTCTTAGATTTAGCATAAGGAATTACAGATAAAACAGTATTTTCTATAAATGATATTATATCGATATTTTTAAGTTTTAAGTTATAAAACCCACAGTCAAACTTAGCTACGTCGATAACATTATTTATAAGTCTAATGAGTCTATTTGAATTTTGAGAAATAATATTTAAGTTGCTAAGTATTTTATCATCATTATGTAAAGTTTCTTTAGATAATAATATACTTAAAAGTTGATTAGCTGATGAAATAACAGTAACTGGTGTCCTAAGTTCATGACTTATATTAGCTATAAAATTACTTTTTGCAATATTAGCATCCTCAGCAATCTTTTTAGATTTATTTAATTCCTCTTTATGTTTTGAAGTTTTATGGGCATGTATAAGTAAAGCAATTATTATACATACTAGTCCAATTAAAGTCAAAGTAACAGGAAAAATAAGTTCCTTATGTTTTTCAAAAAATGGAATGGGTTTATTTATTATTATTGAGTTTTTTGGAAGCTTATTTTTTGGTATATTATATTTAACTAAATTATCATAATTAAAACACCATACATTAGCCTCATCACTGGTTATAAGTTGTTTTGTATTTACTTTATCATCTAATATCGATTTAAGTAATTTACTTGCAAGAGTAGATTGTTCATAATGACTTACTACTTTCCCACCAACCATATTATCATAAAGATTATAGTTTAAGGTTGTAAACATAGGTGCATCTATATACTTAGAGATTGTTTCAACTGATTCATATATATATAAGTCTTTAGGTGAGTTGATTATATATGGATGTAGATACAAAACAACATCTTTATTTTTATCTATATTAGATAGCTTAGATAAAAAGGATTCATCAATTTTATCGGGTATTACAATATTTTTATAATTAAAATTTTTGTATTTAGATTTAAAGCTATAAAATTCATCAATCTCTTTTTTATACTTACTTTCATCACCACTTATTAAGATTAAGTTTTTATTTTCATTAAATAAATTATGTATTAGATTTAAATTTTCTGATATAGATGGCTTTTCAATAACACCCCCATTTATATTACTCTCCATTGCCCTTTTTATATTATCTTCATCTGAAATACCAAGAAATACCACAGCAGTATTTTTAAATAACTCTAAATTATTTAGTGCAAAATCTAAAGCAGCATCGTCCCCGAGAATAATGCCATCATATTTTCTATAATTTTTAGTTTTAAATTTTATTAAATTATAGAAATTTTTTCTGAATTCTTCATCATTAAATTTTTTTATATCCATATATTCTATTTGAACTTCGTAGTTACTATCGATAGAATCACAGATACCATTTAATTGGTCATCAAATGTTATAAAACTTGGAGAGTATGAACTGATGAATAATACATTTTTTGTTGAAATTGCATTTGTATTTGTAGTATTTAGACAAAATAAAACTATTAATGTAGGTAATATTAAATACCTAAAATTATTTTTAACTTTATTCAACATTTTTATACACCCTTTTGAAAAAAATTGTAATTATATAGAAATTATAGCAGAAAAAAGTATAAATACCTACATCAAAAATAGAAAGATATTTTATAACACATATATAAATAATTGAAATAATATAAAATTATATATCTAATAAATATATTTGATAAAAAAGGAAAATAGGGTGCAAAAGTTAAATTCTTAAAAGTATGTTGTAATTTTAAGAAAAAGTTTGATACAAAAAATTTTTATATTATAAAATAGATATTTAGGTGGAGGGGCTATGCAAAATAATATATATAAAGAAGTTATAGAAAAAATAATAGAAAGCATAGATGAAGGTATACATTTTATAGATAAAAATGGAAAAACATTAATATATAATAATGCTATGGCAAAATTAGAACATATGAATAAAGAAGATGTATTAAATAAATCTTTCAAAGATGTATTAAAAAATATGGAAATAAAAAATAGTACGCTACTTAAGGTTATTAGAAATAAAAAAGAGATAAAAGATAATGTACAAAAATACTTAAACAAAGATGGAAAAGAAATAACTACTATAAATACGACAATACCAGTTGAAATTAATGGGGAGCTAATTGGCGCATTAGAAGTTTCAAAAGATATGACTCAAATTCAAACATTATCAGAACAGATTATAAAATTAAATGATATTAAGGAAAATAATAGAAAAAATAAGACAAAAGAAGGATATAATTTTAGCGATATAATAGGTGAAAGTGAATGTATAAAAAAAGCAATTAACATATCAAAAAAAGCAACTAAAAGTGATGCAACAGTATTTATATATGGGGAAACAGGAACAGGAAAAGAACTTATAAGTCAATCTATACACTATGAAAGTAAAAGAAGAGACAAACCATTTATAGCACAAAATTGTGCGGCACTTCCCGAAAGCTTATTAGAAGGAATACTATTTGGAACTGTAAAAGGAGGATTCACAGGTGCAATAGATAGGCCAGGTTTATTTGAACAAGCTAATAAGGGTACAATACTTTTAGATGAAATAAATTCTATGCCACTTCAACTTCAAGCAAAGCTACTTAGGGTACTTCAAGAAGGATATGTAAGAAGAGTTGGAGGAACAAAGGATATACCAGTTGACGTAAGGGTAATAGCTACAACTAATGAAAATCCTGTAGATATATTAAATGAAGGAAAACTTAGGAAAGATTTATATTACAGATTAAATGTAATTTATATAGAAATCCCACCACTTAGAGAAAGAGGTGAAGACATTATATTGCTTGCAAATAAATTTATAAAAAAATATAATTATAAATTAAATAAAAACTTAATTGGTATATCTGAAAAGGGAGCTAAGGTACTTAAAAATCACTTTTGGCAAGGAAATGTAAGAGAATTAGAAAACACTATATATTCTAGTATGAGTCTTATGGAAAATGAAGATGTTTTAGATGAAGATATGATAAATATAAATGAATATAAAACCAATTTATCAGAAAATACATATATAATAGATATAGGCTCAAAGCCTTTAGATTGGATAATAGGAGATATAGAAGAACGATATATACATGAAGCTTTAGAAAAATCAGGAGAAAATGTAACAAAAGCAGCTGCTATACTTGGAATAACAAGGCAAAACCTTCAGTATAAAATGAAAAAATATAATATAAGAATTAATAGATAGTATAAGAGCAAAAAATTTTGCAGTACATGCAAAATTTAATGCTCTTTTTTCATTTTCAAACCTATTGATATATATAATCTGTATGAGGTATCAAAAGTTTTATGATTAATATAAAATTCTTGCATGTAAAAAAGGAAAGATACCCTATGTATAAAAAACGACGGGGATAAAAATAGATAAATTTTTAAAAAATAGGAAAAATTAAAAAATTGGCATTATCCTTGCTTTGTATATAAAACATAAAAAAATAAATATAAGGGGGAAGTATATATGAGAAATATAAAAGTTGGAATATGGGGATTTGGAGCAATGGGAAGTGGAATGGCAAAAATGTTACTTAAAAAAAATGGAGTAGATATAGTTACAGTTTGTGATATGCATCCAGAAAGAGTAAATAAAAGTGTATATGATGTACTAGGGTGTGAAAGAGGAGAAAGGCCAGAAGTTATAATAAAGCCTGATTATAAAGAAGCTTTCACTGATGAATGTGCAGATGTTGTGTTACTTGCAACTGACTCATTCACTAAAGGAGCATTTGATAAGATAAAATACATATTAGAAAGAAAAATAAACGTTATATCAACAGCAGAAGAAATGTCTTATCCAAAAGCACAAGAACCAGAATTAGCTAAAGAATTAAATAGGATAGCTAAAGAACATGGAGTAAGTGTACTTGGTACAGGAATAAACCCAGGATTTGTACTTGATTTACTAATACTTGCTTTAACTGGAACTTGCGAAGAAGTAGAGTATATAAAGGCTGCTAGAGTAAATGACTTATCTCCATTTGGTAAAGCAGTTATGATAGAACAGGGGGTTGGAGTTACAAAAGATGAATTTGAAAATGGCGTTAAAGATGGATCAATAGCAGGTCATGTAGGTTTTCCTGAATCTATAAACATGATAACACATGGTATAGGATGGAATTTAGAAAAAGTAGAGGAAACTAGAGAACCAATAATGAGTAGTGTATATAGAAAGAGCGAGTACGCTGAGGTAGAAGCAGGAAATGTTGCAGGTTGTAGACAATGTGGATATGGATATGTTGATGGAAAAGTTAAAATAGAAATGGAACATCCACAACAAATATTACCTCACTTAGAAGGGCAATCAACAGGAGATTATGTAACTATAAAAGGTACTCCAAATATAAATTTACAAATAACTCCAGAGATACCAGGAGGGATAGGTACTATAGCAATGTGTGTAAATTCTATACCACATGTTATAAATGCAATACCAGGACTTAGAACAATGCTTGATATACCTGTTCCAAGAGCAATAATGGGCGATATGAGAGAATTAGTTAATTTAAAAGAAACTGTTAAGGCTTAAATATAAATTTATAAATAAAGAATATAACAAACCAATACTAGTAAATTAATTTTACTAGTATTGGAAAAAAAGGAGAGTAGATTTATGGATGCTAAGCGTGGAAATTGGGTAATAATTCACAACATAGTATTAGAATCTAGCCAAAGGGCGCCACAAGTTCCAGATGATACAAAATTACATCCTCTTGAAATGTGGGTTAAAGGATTTATAGAAGAAGATGCTAATATTGGGGAACTAGTCAATATAAAAACTATAACAGGAAGAAATGTAAGTGGAAAATTACTAAAAGTAGAACCATATTATGAACATGATTATGGAAAGTGTATACCAGAATTACTTCAAATAGGTTTACAGGCAAGAAATATACTATTTGGAGGTGAAGAAAATGAAAGATAATAGTTATAGTGCTGTAATGAGTAGAAAAAATGAAATAATGAAAAATGCAATAGGGATAGACTATACAAAGTTTGAAAACGAAGGAATATCCTTTGATTATGAAAAAATGATGAAAGAAACAGGATATTCTTTAAGCGAAATAGAAAAAATCCAAGGAAATTTCGCAGTAGGAAATACTCCATTAATAGAGCTTAAAAATATAACTAAACTTGCTAGAAAAGTATCGCCAAAGGGAAAAGGTGCAAAGATATTTGTAAAAGATGAAGCATGTAATGCATCTGGAAGTTTTAAAGCAAGACGTGCAGCAACAGCAGTATATCATGCTAAAAAGATGGGATATAAGGGAGTAATTGCAGCAACTAGTGGAAATTATGGAGCAGCAGTTGCATCTCAAGCAGCTATGCAAGGCCTTAAATGTATAATAGTTCAGGAGTGTTATGACAGTAATGGAATAGGTCAGCCTGAAATAATAGAAAAAGCAAGAAAATGTGAAGCCTATGGTGCAGAAGTTGTTCAATTAACTGTAGGACCTGAGTTATTTTATACATTTTTAACATTATTAGAAGAAACAGGATATTTTAATGCATCACTTTATTCTCCATTTGGGATAGCTGGTGTTGAGACATTAGGATATGAAATAGCTATGCAGTGTAGAGAAAAATTAGGAAAAGATCCAGATGTAGTAGTATGCACTAATGCAGGGGGAGGAAATTTAACGGGAACAGCTAGAGGACTAAAAAAAGCTGGGGCTACAGATGTTAAAGTAGTAGGTGCAAGCGTCAACCTAAAAGGACTTCATATGGCTAGTGATACTCAATTTAATAAAAAATCATTTACTACAGGGCACACTGGGTTTGGTATACCATTTTGTACTTGGCCAGACCGTTCAGATGTACCAAGGTCAGCTGCAAGACCACTAAGATATATGGATAGATACTTAACAGTAAGTCAGGGGGAAGTATTTTATATGACAGAACTACTAGCACAACTTGAAGGTATAGAGAGAGGTCCAGCTGGAAATACATCTTTGGCAGTAGCATTTAGTTTAGCTAGAGAACTAGATGAAGACCAAATAATAGTAGTTCAAGAAACAGAGTATACAGGAGCTGGAAAACATATAAATCCACAACTTACATTTGCGCGTGAAAATGGGATAGAAATTAAGTTCGGAAATCCACAAGATGAAGTTTGTGGAGAAAATTTAATATTACCATCACATCCAAGTATGATAAAAGCAGTTGATTTGGATATGAATAAGATAAAAAAATCTTATATAAAAAATGCAATAAAAAATAATAATGTAAGTAAGTTAAATAATGAAGATATAGAATTTTTAGCTAAAGATTGTAAGTGTGATATAGAGTTTGTAAAAAAGGTTGCTAATGAAGTACTAGTTAAAGGGAAATAGCCTTACATACTAATTATTTCACTTATCATGATTAGTTGGTATAGAGTGTAAAAAACTAAAAATTAGGGTTTAAAATTATAATATAGAGATTCATAAATAGAAAGTAATAGAGAATAGGGGGAGACGTATGAAAAAGAGAAATGATGATTTTAATGAAAGAAGAGTTCATCTAGCAAATTTAAGTGATGAAGAATTAAAGAATAGATTTTGGAGCTTAGCAAGTGAAATAGTTGAACCGATGATAGAACTAGGAAGAAAAAATACCACACCATCAATAGAAAGATCAGTACTACTAAGAATGGGATTTTCTTCTTTAGAAGCTAAAGAAATAGTAAATGGTGTACTTGAAAATGGACTTATAGGAAAAGGTGCGGGGCATGTTGTTTATAAATTTTCCAAAGAAAAAAATATAAGTGTTCGCGAAGCTGGTCTTATGCTTATAGAAAATAAGTATTGGGATGAAGCAGTTAGTTTATTTGCGAAGGAGGGAGCACAATGTTAAAAGAAAATAAAAAATTAGATATAGAATATATATTAAAAGATCTAGAAAATTATAGACCAAAAAGAAGAGGCTGGACATGGAGAGAAAATGAAAAAGATTTAGAAATGGGACCTTTTAAATATAAGGATTGTTCAGCACCTTTAAAAGAAAGTGTAGCACTTCCTTCAGCTAAATACTTTAATAATATAGACCCTCAACCTAATGCAGTTATAACAACAGAAATAGCATCAGGAAGATTTGAAGATGATATAAGAAGAATGAGAATGGCAGCACATCATGGAGCAGACCATTTAATGGTTATAAGAACGGCTGGTCAATCTCACTTTGATGGATTAATAGAAGGAACACCACAGGGAATAGGAGGAGTTCCTATAACAAGAAAGCAAGTTAGAGCACAAAGAAAAGCTCTTGATTTTATAGAAGAAGAAGTTGGAAGACCAATAAACTATCATTCTTATGTAAGTGGAGTTGCAGGACCTGAGGTTGCTGTAATGTTTGCAGAAGAAGGAATAAACGGAGCTCATCAAGACCCACAATACAACGTATTATATAGAAATATAAATATGATAAGATCATTTGTTGATGCTTGTGAAGCAAAAAATATAATGGCTTTTGCTAATATGGCTCAAATAGATGGAGCACACAATGCAAATGCAACAGCTAGAGAAGCTTGGAAGGTTATGCCTGAACTTATGGTTCAACATGCACTAAACTCAGTATTCTCAGAAAAAGTAGGAATTAATAAAGACAATATATGCCTATCAACAGTACCACCAACAGCACCTCCAGCACCATGTTTAACACTAGACCTACCTTATGCAGTAGCTTTAAGAGAGTTATTTAGTGACTATAAAATGAGAGCACAAATGAATACTAAATATATGGATTCATCAACTAGAGAAGCAACAGTAACTCATGTACTTAACTTATTGACTTCAGTTTTAACAAGAGCGGATATACAATCTACTATAACTCCAGACGAAGGAAGAAACGTTCCTTGGCATATGTACAACATAGAAGCTTGTGATACTGCAAAACAAGCACTTGTTGGTATGGATGGACTTATGGATATGATAGAACTTAAAAAAACAGGTCCACTTAGAGATAAAGCAAGAGAGTTAAAAGAAAGAGCAGTATTATATATGGAAGAAATATTAGAAGAAGGTGGATATTTCGAAGCTGTTGAAAAAGGATTCTTTGTTGATTCTGGTAACTACCCAGAAAGAAATGGAGACGGAATAAGTAGAAAGATAAGAGAAGGAGTAGGAGCAGGAAGTGTATATGAAAGAGATGAAGATTATCTAGCTCCAGTTACAGCTCACTTTGGATACAATAATGTAGCTCAATATGATGAAACTTTAGTAGATAATCCTTCTAAGTTGATAGATGGATGTACTTTTGAAGAACCTGATAAAATAATATATATAGATGAACTAGATGATATGGATAATGTAAACGTAAGACTTAAAGAGGTAGAAGAATTTAGAAATTCTACTAAGATAAAGCCAGAAATGGAATGGTGTGCAGATGGTACAGTAATGCTTACTATGATGCTACCAACAGATAAGAGAACTGCTGAATTTGCAGCTATAGAATTTGCTAAGAAAATGAATCTAGAAGAAGTAGAAGTTATCCACAGAGAAGTTATGCATAGTGCAGAAGGAACTAGAATAGAGTTAAAAGGTAAAGTTCCATTTAGCATAGATATAGCTAAACTTGATATACCAGAAGAGCAAAAGGTAATGACAGATGATGAAATAAGAGAAGATATAGAAAAAATGCCTATGAAGATAGTTTGTGCAACAATAGGAGAAGATGAACACTCTGTTGGACTTAGAGAAGTTATAGACATAAAACATGGTGGTATAGAAAAATATGGTATAGAATGCCACTACTTAGGAACATCAGTACCAGTTGAAAAATTAGTAAATGCAGCAATAGAGTTAAATGCAGATGCTATACTTGCATCAACTATAATAAGTCATGATGATATACACTACAAAAATATGAAAAAATTACATGAATATTGTGTAGAAAAGGGAATAAGAGATAAGGTAATGGTAGCAGCAGGAGGAACTCAAGTAACGCCTGATATAGCAGTTGAAAATGGAATGGATGCTGGATTTGGAAGAAGTGATAGAGGGGTTAACGTAGCTACGTTCTTAGTTGAAAAAAGAAGAGAAAAATTAGCACTAGAAGGAAATAATTAAACATGAAAGTAGATGTATTAGTTGCTGAAATAGGCTCTACAACAACTGTTGTAAATGCCTTTTTCGGCATACATACAGACAGTCCAAAATTTATTGGTCAAGGTCAAGCACCAACAACTGTATTTGAAGGTGGAGATGTAAGAAATGGACTAAATGGAGCAATAGATGATTTAGCTAAGAAGTTAGGAGTAGACAGTATAGAATATAATGACTTTTTTGCTACATCTAGTGCAGCAGGTGGTCTTAAAATGACTGTTCATGGACTTGTATATGATATGACGGCTAAAGCTGCCAAAGAAGCAGCACTTGGAGCGGGAGCTGTTATACATAAGGTAACAGCGGGAAAACTAAGAAGAACGGATTTAAAAGAAATAAAAGAGATAAGCCCTAATATAATACTTATAGCTGGTGGGGTAGACTATGGAGAGCGAGATACTGCAATTTATAATGCAGAATTAATAGCAGGACTTAATCTAGGAATACCTGTTATATATGCTGGAAATATTGAAAATATAGAAGAAATAAAATTAATATTTGAAGATACAAACTATAAGCTATATATAGTTGACAACGTATATCCTAAAATTGATTATCTAAATATAGAACCAACTAGATGCGTTATACAAAATGTATTTGAAGAACATATAACTAATGCGCCGGGTATGGAACATATAAAAGAATTAGTCAATTCTCATATAACGCCAACACCAGGGGCTGTTATGGAGGCATCAAAGCTACTTAGAAAAAATATAGGAGATTTGATGGTTATAGATGTAGGAGGTGCAACTACTGATATACATTCTGTAACAGAAGGAAATGATGGAATAAGTAGAATACTTGTAAATCCAGAACCAATAGCTAAAAGAAGTGTTGAAGGTGACTTAGGAGTTTACGTTAATATGAGAAATATAGTAAATACCATAGGAAAAGAAAATCTACAGGAAGAATTAAGTGATATAAACTTAGATGAAGTTATAGAAAATTATTTACCAATACCGAAAACTAAAGAACAAATAATTTTAGTAGAAAGACTTACTAAAGAAGCAGCTCTTCGTGCCACTAAAAGACATTCAGGAATTATAAGGAGTATATATTCTACTAGTGGTAAAAGTAGGATAGCTGAAGGTAAGGACTTAACAGAAGTTAGATATATTGTAGGAACTGGTGGTGCTTTAACTAGGCTTCCTAACAGAGTTAAAATAATGAAAGAAATACCTAAAAACAACAAAAATAAGGACTTATTGTTTCCAAAAGAAACTGTAAAGGTATTAGTAGATAATGACTATATAATGGCATCTCTTGGAGTATTATCTAAAAAATACGAAGATGCAGCTCTTAAGCTTATGTTAAAGAGTTTAAATTTTAAGGAGGAAACTTTGTGTATCCAAGATTAGAAATAAATATAACTAAACTTAAACACAATGTATGTAGGCTTAAAAGTATATTAAATGAAGAGAACTTAAAAATGGCTATAGTAACAAAAGCATATTGTGCAATTCCTGAAGTCGTAGAAGAAATAAGTAACGAATATGTAGATTATATAGCTGACTCAAGAATTAAAAATTTAAAGAAACTTCAAAGTCTAAAACTTCCTAAAATATTACTTAGAATACCAATGATAAGTGAATCAAAAGAAGTTGTTAAATACTCAGATATAAGTTTTAATTCTGAAATAGAAACTATATATAGATTAAATGAAGAAGCTAAAAACATTAATAAAGTTCATAATATAGTTTTAATGGTCGATTTAGGGGATTTAAGAGAAGGATATTTTAATGAAGAAGAGCTATGTAATGTAGTAGATAACGTATTAAACCTAAAAAATATAAAACTTATAGGGATAGGCACTAATTTAACTTGCTATGGAGCTATACTTCCATCACAGGAAAATTTAGGAGGGTTAGTAAAAATAGCTAAAAATATAGAAGATAAACATAAGATAAAATTAGAATTTATATCTGGTGGAAATTCAAGTTCTATATATTTACTTCAAGAAGGAAAATTGCCAAAAGGTATAACAAATCTAAGACTAGGAGAAGCCATACTTCTTGGAAAAGAAACTGCATATGGAAACTTCATAGAAGAAACATATCATGATAGTTTTAAATTATATTGTGAAATTATAGAAATAAAAGATAAACCGTCAATGCCAATAGGAGAAATAGGTAAAGATGCCTTTGGAAAAGTACCTCATTATGAGGATAAGGGTATAATAAAAAGAGCAATAGTTGGCATAGGAAAGCAAGATATAGATATTGAATCAATATTTCCAACTGATGAAAATATACAGATAATAGGTGCAAGTTCTGACCATATGATACTAGATATAACAAATAGTGAAAGTATATATAATATAGGAGATATACTAGGGTTTGTAGTTACTAGCTATGGTGGAATATTAACAGCTTGCACAAGTAATTATGTAGAAAAAAAAGTAGTATATAACTTAAGTACTCAAATACAACTGGTATAGGTAAAAAGCTATCTTTAAAGATAGCTTTTTTTATAATATTTTATATAAAAATGGCTTTTAAGTTTATAGAATAAGTAAATTTATGATTTTAAAAAAATTTAATTATAACGTGAAAAGTGATATAATACTACATGAAGTATGTTTAGGAATCAAACTAAAATGGAGGTAAATATGAAAAATTCCATTAAAATTTTTAAAACAGATATGAAGAATCTAATTAAAAATCCTATAGCTCTAATAATAGTGATAGGATTATGCTTCATACCATCGTTATATGCATGGGTAAATATAAAAGCTTGTTGGAACCCTTATGAAAATACTAGTACAGTTCCAATTGCTATAGTAAATAATGATAAGGGAACGACTCTAGATGGCAAAAAATTAAATGTTGGAGACGATGTCATAAGTGAACTTAAGAAAAATAAGGACATTGGATGGAAATTCGTTGACTCTAAAAAGGGTAATATGGGTGTATTAGATGGAAGCTATTATGCAATGATAGAAATACCTAGCGATTTTTCAAAGGACTTAACTAGTGTTACAAGTGGAAAACCTATAAAGCCAACCATTATTTATAAAGTAAACACTAAATCAAATCCAGTAGCAGGTAAAATAACAGAGGTTGCTGAGGAAACACTTGTAAATGAGATTAATTCAAATTTTATAGCCACTGTAAATAAAACTTTATTCTCTTCATTAAATACATATGGAAAATATATTGAAGATAGTAAAGATAAAATATTAGAATTAAAAAAAGCTGTGATAGGTTTAGATGAACACATGGATATTATTAATTTTATACTTGATAGTGTCAATAATAATTCTGAGAACTTAGCTACATATTTAAAAAGTATACAAAGTACACTACCACAAGTTACAGGTGGGCTAGATGCAGTATCTAATAATAATATGAATACAAGTAAAAATATAGAAAACATAAAAGATAATTTAAATAGCTCATTTAATGGTATTAAATCAACTTTAAACCAGATTAATAATGAAAATAATCAGACAAAGGATATAGTAAATAGTATTAGTCATAATTCTGGTAATATTTCAAAAGCAAATGTTGCATCAGCGATATCGCAGATAAATAATCAAATTAATAGTACTAAAAACCAAATAGATTCAATTATTAAATATTTAGAAGAATTTAATGAAGTTAAATCTAATAAAAATATAAATAAATTAATTAATGAATTAAATATAATAAAAGATGAATTAAGTAAACAGCAAGAAAACATAGGGAATCTTAAAAATCAACTAAATGGATCAATAGAATCTATGAAAGATACATTAAACTCTATAAATTCAACTGCAAGTAATTTATCAAGTAATGTAAATAATGCAATAAATTCCTATGATTCTAAGGTTAGACCAGCACTAAACAATACTGCGGATAGTTTAGTAAATGCAGCTAAAAATGCAGCTACATTAGTAGATAGCTCAAAGGGATTAGTTCAAGCTTTAAATGATATGCTAGGGTATGTATCTAAAGGAAGTAGTTTAACTGCAGAAATGTCTAAGGATTTAGACTCTAAATTAAATCAATTTAAAGATACTATACATATATTAAGTACAGAATTAAAAAAAGTTAGTGATAATGATTTAAATTCTATAATTTCAATACTTCAAAGTAAGCCACAACTTATGGGAAATTATATATCTAATCCATTTAATTTAAAATCAGAACCAATATATCCTATTGAAAATTATGGATCTGGTATGGCACCTATATATACAACACTTTCACTATGGGTTGGAGGATTAGTACTTACATCACTTCTTACAACTGAAGTGGATAAATTTAAAGAATTAAGTATAAAAGAAAAATACATTGGAAAAATGATTACATTTGTATTTTTAGCAATGATACAAGGTTTTATAGTAGGTCTTGGAGATAAATTTGTACTTGGCGTTCAAACTGAAAATCTAGGACTATTTATATTTACTACAGTACTTTCATCAGCAGCATTTGCAATTATTTTATATACATTGGTTTCTCTATTTGGGAATATAGGAAAAGCAATAGGTATAGTGCTTATGGTTATACAAATTGCTGGATCTGGAGGAACTTATCCTATACAAGTAGACCCTTTAATATTTAGAATAATGCAACCATTTTTCCCATTTACATATACACTAAGCAACTTAAGAGAAGCTATAGCAGGTCCACTTTTAAGTACAGTTATGTTTAATGTGTCTATACTTATAGTGTTTGGAGTAGTAACTATACTCATAGGATATTTACTTAAAGAAAAGCTTAATAAATCAGTTAGAAAATTTGAGAAAGAATTTAAAGAATCTGGTTTATCAGAATAATTATAGAGGTGAACATATGAAAAAGATTTTTGAAATTTATTTAAGAGATTTAAAAAATATATTAACTATTAAGTCAGCCTTTATAATAATCGGAGGGCTTTGTTTGATACCATCGTTATATGCGTGGGTTAATATAGAGGCTTGCTGGAATCCTTATTCAAACACGGGAAATATTCCAGTAGCTATAGTAAATCAAGATGAGGGAACTTCCGTTGATGGAAAGTTTATAAATGTAGGTGATGAAATAGTTAAAGAGCTTAAAAAGAATAAAGACATAGGGTGGCAGTTTGTAGATGAGTGGCAAGGAAATTATCAGTTAAATGAAGGAAAATTTTATGCATTAATTGAAATACCACCTGATTTTTCTAAAGATTTGTCAACACTTACAACGAAAGACCCTCAAAAGCCAAATATTATATATAAGGCTAATGAAAAAGTTAATGCAATAGCTACTAAAATAACAGATGTTGCTAAAAATAAGTTAGTAGAAGAAATAAAAGCTAATTTTGTTGATACTTTAAATAAAGAAGCTTTTTCATTTTTATCAACATTAGGAGTTAAGTTAGAAGACAATAAACCGCAGATAATAGAATTAAAAAATGCTTTAGATAGTACATATAATAATTTAGAGAAAATAAATAATTATGTAAAAGAAGCAAATTCTCATGCAAATACACTTAAAAAGTATTTAAATAATACAAAAGGAAATCTTCCTCAGATAAAAAAAGAAATAAATAGTCTTCAAGATGTAGTAAAAAATAGTAAAAATTTAGTATTAGTTACAAAGGATAGTGTGAATAATGCATCAGAAAATATGAATAATAATATGAATACTATAAATAATATAAATACTAAATTACAAAATGAAATTGATAATTTAAAAAATATAAATGATGGTTCTTCAATTGAAAATGTAGAAAATACGATAGAGTCGGTATTAAAATTGATATCAACTATGGAAAATACGATAGATAAAGTTATAAGTGATCTTGAAAATATAAATAGCAAACATGAAAGTTCTAAGACACAAAATATAATAGATTCACTTAATACTTTAAAAACTATACTTTCTTCAGAAAAAGATAAATTAAGTGAGTTAAAATCAGTAATTGAAAGTGGTGGAACTAAAGAACAAATAGATGAACAACTTAATTCTTTATCAGAATTAGAAAATTCATTTAACAATAAGTTAAATTTAACAAATACTATATTTACTTCTGATGTATCTAATGTTTTAGATAGTGTAGGAGATGCTATGATTTCTAGCTCTTCTGATATAAACAACATATTAGAAAGTATAAATGTTATAATACCTCAAATAGATGCACTTTCTACTTATGGAATATCAAGTAGTGATGTTTTTGTAAAACAAGCAGGTAATATATCAAAAGAACTTAATAAGTTTGAAGATGATTTAGATAAGTTAGTAGAAAAAACTAAGATATTAACAGATAAAAATTTAGACAAGTTAATTTCAATATTAGATAAAAATTCAAAAGAGATAGCATCTTTTATATCATCACCTGTTAATGTTAAGACAGAAGAGTTATATAAGGCAGGTATATTTGGAGTCGCTTTAATGCCATTTTACTCAGTACTTGCAATATGGGTAGGAGCACTTTTATCTACATCACTACTTACAACAGAGTGTGAAGAATTAGCGGGAGAAAAAACTAATTTAGTTCAAAAACATTTTGGTAAAATGCTTACATTTATGACAGTATCATTAATACAGTCTTTAATAATTGCAACAGGTAATATATTTATATTTGATAAGCCTGTTAGTATACCTTTAATGTATTTATTTACTATAGTATCTTCTATACTATTTACTACAATTATATTTACATTAGTTTCTTTATTTGGGAACTTAGGTAAAGCTATAGCTATAGTTATTATGGTCTTCCAAATAGCAGGTTCTGGAGGGATATATCCTATACAAACTAACCCTAAGATATTTGAAATATTACAACCATATTGGCCATTTACTTATGCTATAGATGGATTTAGAGAAGCTATAGCAGGACCTAGCATGAGTGCTGTATATTATGATTTATCTATGTTAGCAATATTCTTTGTAATATTTATATCATTAGTCATATTTAAGAAAACTTTCCATAATATAACTGAATTTATGAATGATAAGTTTAAGGAGTCTGGTTTATAGTTATAAATAATGGTAATTATTTAACAAATAAATATTGAATAGCATTTCCATGACTAGTAAAATAATAATCATAATAAACATTAAGGAAGTGACAATATGAACAAGGATTATTATTGCCCATACTGTAAATCTAAATTAGATGTACTAGATGGATGAGGTACTATTAATTATTATTGCATGGAGTGCAATATGCTTATATCTAGAAAGAAGATATTGACTAAAGAAGAATTAGAGAATATTGATATAGAAAATAAAAATACCTAAAGGAATAATTCCTTTAGGTATTTTTATTAACATTACTATTAGTTATTATCTATTTCTCTTCTTGGGATAGTATATTGAATAGCATTTTCAATTTGCTCTAAATATCTTTCATCTTTTGGGGCAACAAATAGACAAGTATAACCTTTTTCACCAGCTCTACCAGTTCTACCAATACGATGTATGTAGTCTTCTGAAGTTTCTGGTATATCATAGTTATATACATGAGTAACACCAGTAACATCAATACCTCTAGATGCAACATCAGTAGCTATAAGATATTGTATATCTGCATTTCTAAAAGATTTCATAATTCTTTCACGTTTTGATTGAGGGATGTCGCTGTGAAGTTTAGCACAATTATACCCTCTTTGACAAAGTGCTTCATCTAAAGCATCTGCTCTTCTTTTGGTTCTACAGAAGATTATAGCTAAAAAAGGATTATCTTTATCAAGTACAGAACATAGTGCATCTTGTTTTCTTCTATCTGTAGTTTCTACAACTTCTTGATTTATATTTTCAAGTGTTATTTCTTCTTTTTCTATAGATACAACAACAGGATCAGTCATATATCTATAAGCTAATTTTTTAACTTGTGAGTTCATAGTAGCGGAGAAACACAATGTTTGACGCTTTTTAGGAACTTCCTTTAATATAGCTTCAACTTCATTTTTAAATCCCATAAATAACATTTGGTCAGCTTCATCTAGTACAAAAGTTTTTAACTTACTAAGATTTACAGTTTTTCTATCTAAGTGATCTAAAAGTCTTCCTGGTGTAGCTACTATAAGGTGTATATTTCCCTTTAACTTTTTTAATTGACCTGCTATATCTTTTCCACCATAAGCTGATAATACATTTATATTCTTACCTTTTGAAAGTTCAATGGCTTGTTCAGTTATTTGAATAGCTAGCTCTCTTGTTGGTGACAATATAAGTGCTTGAACATAATTAGCGTTTGGATTAATATTTTCAAATATAGGAAGTAAAAATGCTAGAGTTTTTCCCGTACCAGTTTGAGCTTCTGCTATAACATCTTTTCCAGACTTTATAAATCCAATACTTTCTTTTTGTATAGGTGTAGGAGAGTTAATTCCCCTATTTTTTAGTACATTTACTAAATCTTTACTAATTCCAAGTTCTTCAAAATTCATTATATATTACCTCTTAATATCTTTATAATTTGAGCAACGGATTTGACCGAAATAGTTTGCCAACACGTTGCTTAAAGCATTAGTGAACGTTATATCGTTGCGACATAGAAATAGTTATCCTGAATATCGCTTAAACGAAGTAAACTTTTTATTTATATTTTCCGTATTAATAAATAATATCATATAGTTATAATTAATACTAATAATATTATTTATTAATATAAAATATTAATGTTAGTTTTATATATTAATGGGTATTAAATAAATGTTAGTATTTATAAATATACAGAAGATTTTATAAATTATAATTAAAGTTGATTTATTTAGATTATAGAAATATACTATAAGTATAAAATAAAATATTTGCTAGGGGTGCCGAAAGGCTGAGAGACGAAACGTTAACCCTTGTACCTGATCTGGATAATACCAGCGTAGGAAAGCTTGATAATATATTATTATATTATATATTAAATTAGAAATTAAGGCTATATTCCAATGTTGGGGTATAGCTTTTTAATTGCAAAAATATATGATATTGAAGTTAATTGAGGAGATAACAAGCTTTAGCAAATTAAATATTTAATAAATAAAAGGGAGAAGATCATATGAAAAACTACAAAATACCTACACTGACAATAGCAGGTTCAGACTCGTCTGGTGGAGCAGGTGTACAAGCTGATTTAAAAACATTTAGTGCAATAGGAACTTATGGGATGAGTGTTATAACAGCTATAACAGCCCAAAATACTAAAGGTGTATTCATGGTAGAAGATTTAAGCAAAGAGATAATTAAAAAACAAATAGAAGTTGTATTTGATGATATACGTCCAAAATCTTTAAAAATAGGTATGGTATCTAGTGAAGAAATAATAAAAGAAATAGCAAAAACTCTAGATAAATACAAACCAGAAAATCTAGTTATTGATCCGGTAATGATATCAAAGAGTGGATATTCACTACTTAAGCCAGAAGCTAAGCAAAGTATGATAGAGTATCTTATACCAATGGCCTACATAATAACACCAAATACACCAGAAGCAGAAGAAATAACAGGTATTAAAATAGACAATGTTGAGGATATGAAATTAGCAGGTCAAAAAATATTAGAATTAGGTCCGAAGTTTGTACTTATGAAGGGGGGACACTTAGACGGTGATGCTGTAGATATACTTATAGGCAAAGATATATTTAAAGTATATAAGAGTGAAAGGCTATATAGAAAAAATACGCATGGAACAGGATGTACACTATCTTCAGCAATAGCTGCACACTTAGCATTAGGATATGATATATGTGAAAGCGTAAAAAGAAGTAAGGAGTATATAACAAACGCAATAAGATATAGTTTTGATATAGGAAGTGGAGTAGGACCTGTTCATCATTTCTATGAAATAGAAAATAAGAAAATATAGTATTGGGGTAGAGAATATGTATAGTTTAATAAATAAAGTTAAAGAAATTAATCCATTAGTACTTCATTATACTAATGAAGTAACTATAAATGATTGTGCTAATATAACATTGGCACTAGGAGCGAGTCCTTTAATGAGTTTTTCATATGAAGAAGTAGAAGAGATTGTTCAGGTAGCAAGTGCAGTGGTTATAAATATAGGTACTATGAAATCTTCTAACTTAGAATTATTTTTACAAGCAGGTAAAATGGCCAATAAGTACAATAAACCTGTTGTACTTGACCCAGTAGGGGTATTTGCTACAAAAACTAGGGCAAATTTTGTAAAAAGATTATTAAATGAAGTAAGATTTACTGCAATAAAAGGAAATGTAGCTGAGATTAAATATATAGGTGGATTTGATGTTAAAGGCAAGGGTGTTGACTCTTTTGATGATGACAAAAATATTGATGAGGCTATAAAAAAGATTGCTAACAAATTAGAATGTGTAGTTTGTGCAACTGGAAAAGTAGATAGTGTAACTGATGGAAATAGAATAATTAAAATATATAATGGAACACCTAAGTTAAAGTATATAACTGGTACAGGGTGTATGTGTGCTAGCTTAATGGGATCATATCTTGGGAGTAGTGATAAAACTTTAGAGGCTATCTCTATGGGGATAATGACGATGAGTTTATGCGGACAGCTAGCTGATAAAGAAAATATATCTATAGGAGACTTCAAAGTTGAGCTTATGAATAATATATATGACCTAGATGAAGAAAAGCTAAATAAATTTGGAAAGGTTGAGGTTATATAATGAAATTTACAGATTATTTATTTGAAGAAGTTAAAAATATATGGCAAGAATACTTAGAACATCCATTTATAAAAGAACTAGGAGAAGGTACTTTACCTAAAGAGAAATTTAAAAATTATTTAGTACAAGATTATTTATACCTTAAAGAATTTGGTAAAGTATTTGCAATGTGCTTAATAAAGTCAAAGACTATAGAGGAAATGAACTTTTTCAGTAGAGCCATAAGTGCATCGATAGAATATGAAACAGCAGTACATGTTAGTTATATGAACAAATTAGGAGTACCACCAAAAATAGCAGAAACATGTAAATATGAAATAACAACAGATAATTATACTAGTTATATGCAAGCTATAGCCTTAAAAGGAAATTTAAGAGAAATTGTAATCTCTACAATGCCTTGTAACTGGAGCTATAATTATATAGGACACTATCTACTAGATAATTACAAAGAGACATTAGAAGGAAATTACTACAAAGAATGGATAGATATGTACTCTGAAGGAAAATTTGACGAGAATCTAAGGGAGTGGTTAGATTATGTTAACTATTTATGTAGAGATATAAGTAATGAAGAAAGAGAAAACTTAAAAGAAATATTTATAAAATCAAGTTTACATGAATTAGAATTTTGGAATATGGCCTATAAAGAAACTAAGGAGGGAGACTTATGTCTAGTTTAAATAATATATTAGGAATAGTTATATTAATCGTTAGTATAGGATGGTTTTGCTTGTATCTAAAAGATATGAAAAATAGAAAATTAAGCACAAAAGAAATAGTACTAATCGGTATGTTTTCAGCAATGTCTTATATACTTTCTATGATTCAATTTATAAAATATCCTCAAGGCGGGGGAATAACTTTATTTTCAATGTTACCTACAATGCTACTTGCTATACTTTACGGTAAAGAAGTTGGGATAACTGCAGGTTTAGTTTTTGCTTTAATAAAGTTAATAAGTGGACCAACAATAATACATCCAGCTCAGTTTTTATTAGATTATATACTTCCAATGATGGTACTAGGGTTAGCAGGAATATTTGGAAGAGATAAAAAACTTAATATATTTGCAGGATGCATATTAGCAACTAGCCTTAGTGTTTTAATGTATATAATATCAGGAGTATTATATTTTGCACAATATGCACCTAAAGGAATGAATCCTATAGTATATTCATGTGTATATAATATATCAAGTGCAGGTGTAGAAGGATTATTAACTAGCATATTAATATTATTTATACCTATAAAGAGGTTTAGTAAGGTTTTAAATATATCAATTAGCCAATAAATACTAAAAAATTAATATAGGAGATAAAGATGAGAGAAAAATTAAAATTATATTTAGTTACAGACTCAGATATTTTAAAAGGTAGAGATTTTTATGAGTCTATAGAAGAAGCATTAAAAGCAGGCGTAAAAACAGTTCAATTAAGAGAGAAAAAAGCATCAGGAAAAGAATTTTTAGAAAAAGCTTATAAATTAAGAGAACTTACAAAAAAATATAATGCAATTTTTATAATAAATGATAGAGTAGATATAGCAATGTTAGTAGGTGCAGACGGTGTTCATATAGGACAAAGTGATATACCATGTAGTGAAGTTAGACATTTAATAGGGAATGATAAGATAATTGGGGTATCTACTCAAAATCTAGAATTATCACTTAAGGCAAAAAATGATGGTGCAGATTATATAGGTGTAGGATCAATGTTTACTACAACTACTAAATTGGATGCAAAACATGTGAGTATAGAAGAATTAAGAAGTATAAAAGAAAATATAGATATACCAATAGTATGTATTGGTGGTATAAATCTATCTAATATATCTGCTTTAAAAAATGAAAATATAGATGGATATGCAATAGTATCAGAGATATTAAAATATGATGATATATATGGTCAAACTAAAAAATTTATGGATGTTATATAATATAAAAAAAGAAGATGCTTTTAAAAGTATCTTCTTTTTTATTATAAATTAAACTCTAAAAAGGTAATACAATTCAAGGAAATTGCCTAAAAGTGTAGAATACTTATTAAGGGTTATATTTGGGGGAGATAAGAATGAAAGAGTTTTTTAATAATTTGAGTGATAGTATATTTATATTAGATAAAGATTTTAATATAATATTTTGTAACAATAAGTTATTAGAGTATATAAATGAAAAAGACATTAATTCCTTAAACATAGATATAAGTAGTAAAGTAAAAATAGAAAAATTAGAGTTTAAAAACTACTTCGATATAGGTATAAAACTAAATACATCAAATGGAGAATTTGAATTAAGCACTAATATAACTAAAACGAAAGATAATGGTACATATATATTAGTAAGAGATATAACTGACAATAATATAGATAATATGGTAATTAATATAGATAACAATAGAAAAAGGGAGTTTAAAAATTCAGAGAAATTAATATATGATATGAGTGCTATTTTAGATGAAATAAAAAAAGACAGCGATATATATAAAATCTTAGAAAATATAGATTTAGAAGGTACTATAATTAACTTTATAGATGAAATAAAAAAAGTAGAATTTATAAAAAAGGATTTGGAGGTATTCTTAAGTATATCTGCAGATGTAATAGGAGCTATAGATAGAAATGCTTACATTAAACTTTTTACAAAAGAATGTAATAAAATAACAGGATTTAATGAAGAAGAATTAACATCAACTAGTATAATAGATAAAATATATGATGATCATAAAGAAGAATTTTTAAATATCTTAAGTTTAAAGGATGGAAATGTAAAGGTAATAGAAAATAAAATGATATGTAAAGATAATAGCTATAAATGGCTGAGATGGCACTTAAAATATATAAAAGAAAGAGATATCATAGCATTTTCTGTAAGAGATATAGATAAAGAAAAAGAAGATGTAGAAGCTAGGCAAAAATTAGAGCAAAATATATATTTAGAGTCAATGAAAAATGAATTTTTCGCAAATATATCCCATGAATTTAAGACACCGCTTAATATTATGCTTGGAATAATACAGTTAATAGATATTAATATAGTAAAAGAAAATATAAAATTTAATGATAAGATAGATTTAGAAAATTATATTAAATTATTTAAGCAAAACCTATATAGGATACTAAGATTGGTAAATAATATCATAGATATAACAAAAATAGATGCAGGATATTATGAATTAGAGCTTGGAAACTATAATATAGTAAATGTAGTAGAAGAGATAAGTTTATCTGTAACTCCTTATGCTAAAAATAAACAAATTGATTTGGTATTTGATACAAACTGTGAGGAAATGATACTTGCATTTGATCCAGAAAAAATAGAAAGAATACTTTTAAATTTATTATCTAATTCTATTAAACATACAAGTATTAATGGATGTATTTATGTGAATGTAGAAAGCAAAGGAGATAGAGTGTATATATCTGTTTGTGATAATGGAGAAGGTATAGATAGTAATAAATTACAAAGTATATTTGAAAGATTTACACAGGTAAAGAGTAATATAGCAAGTAGTTATGAAGGTAGTGGAATAGGTTTATCACTAGTTAAATCTTTAGTAAATCTTCATGGCGGAGATATAAGTGTAAAAAGTGAGGTAGGAAAAGGTAGTAAGTTTGAATTTTATTTACCAAGCAAGTTAGTAAAAAGCAAAACAAATATAAAGAAATTTATATCAGAAAATAGTAAGATTGAAATGTGTAATATAGAATTTTCTGATATATATAGATAAAAGCATCCATATGGATGCTTTTATTTTTTAGTATTTTATTTATTTACTTCTTTTTTAGGGATTGTAGCTATTTTAAATTTAATTGCTATCAAAAATAGTGAAACAATAGGATTTATTAAGTTTAAGAATGCATATGGAAGATAGGCAAAAGTACTAACTCCTAATGTACCATAGATGTAAGCTCCACATGTATTCCAAGGAACTAAGGCAGAACTCATAGTCCCACTATCTTCAAGCGCTCTTGATAGCATTTTAGGATGAAGACCTCTTTTTGCGTATTCATCTTTAAACATTCTTCCAGGTATAACTATAGATAAATACTGTTCACCAGCTACTGTATTAGTCATTACACATGTAACCATAGTTGAAAAAACAACTCCAAATGTACCTTTTGCAAATTTAAGTAAAGCTGAAGCTAAAGCCTCTAACATACCAGTTTTTTCAAGTATTCCACCTAAAGCTAGAGCAGATATTGTTAAAGAAACAGTACTCATCATATTCATTAATCCGCCTTTAGATAATAATTCATCAACTTCTGCAACACCAGTATTAGAAACAAAACCAGTATGAGCTGCACTTATTATATCTCCAACTGATGCACCTTGAAATACTATAGCAAATACAAATCCTAAAATAGCACCAAATATAAGCCCAGGTATAGCAGGAACTTTAAATATTACCAGACCAATAACCACTATTGGAGGTATAAATAATATAGGTGATAGAGTATTAAATGAACTAGCCAAAGTATCTCTTATTAAATTAATATTAGACATGTCTAATTCTTGTCCTCCATATCTCATACCTATTATACTGTAAAGTACAAGGCATATTAAAAGAGAAGGTATAGTTGAATAAAGCATATAATTTATATGTTCAAATAAAGTAGCACCAGCCATAGCAGGAGCTAAGTTTGTTGTATCTGATAGAGGAGAAAGTTTATCTCCAAAATAAGCACCTGATATTATTGCTCCTGCAACTATAGGTGCTGGAATTTGAAGACCTTGCCCAATACCTAAAAGAGCAACTCCAACAGTTCCCATAGTACTCCATGATGAACCAGTAGCTAAAGAAACTATACCACAGATAATAGTAGTAGCTGCTAAGAATATTCCTGGAGATAAGATTTTTAATCCCCAATAAATCATAGATGGAACAACACCACTAATTATCCAAGTTCCAATAAGCACACCTATTATCATTATGATAAGAATAGCCTGCATGGCCATTTTTATAGAAGAAAACATGCTTTCCTCTAATTCGCTCCACTCAAATCCAAGTCTGTAAACAGCTACTAAGCCAGCGACTATAGCTCCACCGATTAAAGGAACATGAGGAGAAGCTCCGTATTTAAATATAGATATACCTAGAAATAAAGCTAAACATACAATTGGTATTAATGCATCAACTAAGGTAGCTTGCTTTTTTTCTCTTTTACTCATAAAATAAAAGTCCCCCTTAGAAATTTATAATTTTCACTAGAAGTAAATAAAAATATGATTACAATTAAATAAAGCAAATAATATGCCAGATGTATATGATAATAAATAAAAAAGTATTATATATGTAATTAATTAGAAAATTATCTAAAAATTAAAAAAATTATAAAAATATAAAACGCGTTATTGCAAAAAAATAAGCAACTATGCAAAAAAATTTGCTGAAAAGCAAAAATTACTATTTAGATTGGTTAAACTAATTAAAACGATAAATCAGGAGAAAGATATGAATGATTTAATTCTTACGCTGCTTAATTTAAAATACATAGGAAATAAAACAATAGAATACATACTACATATTAGCAAAAGTACAAAACATAATGAAAAAGAGATTTTACATTTACTGGAAGAGGCAAATTTGAAAGGTAAAACAAAACGAATATATACGTTAGATGATATAAAAATAGCTATTAATAAAACATATAAAATTAAAGAATCTTGTATAAAACAAAATATAAAAATTGTAAGCATACTAGAAAGTAGCTATCCTGAAAAGTTAAGACATATAAATGATAGACCATTATTACTTTTTTATAAAGGAAATTATAGTGCTATGACAAATAATAAATCAATAGCTATAATAGGAAGTAGAAAAGCTAGTGTAAAAGGGCTAAAGTCATCTTACAATATGGCCTATTTACTAGGGAAAGATGGATATAGTATTATAAGTGGACTAGCTAAAGGTTGTGATGAACAAGCACATAAAGGTTGCTTAGATGCATTTGGAAGTACAGTAGCGGTTTTACCATGTCCTTTAGATAATATATATCCTAAAAGTAATGTAAAGTTAGCAAATGATATAGTAGATAATAAAGGGTGCTTAGTAAGCGAATATCCATTAGGAAGTAATATACATAAAAGCAATTTTATAAGAAGGAATAGACTTCAAAGTGGATTAAGCAATGCTTTAATAGTATGTGAGACAAATGAAAATTCTGGTACAAATCATACCATTAATTTTTGCATAAATCAAAATAGGATTTTATCTTGTATAAATATTAAGCGAAATGTAGAGATTATAGATAATAAAAATTGTATAGTTATAAATGATGAATGTGATATAAATAAGCTTAAAGAAAAAATAGAAAATGGTAATAAAAATTATATAGATAATGGTAAGCAACTAGTATTTAAATTATAAAAGTTATCTAAATAAAAACTAGAGAGGGCGTTTACCTCTCTAGTTATATTAAAGAAAAATTACTATAGTCTATCAAGACCTTGTTTTAAATCTGCTATTATATCATCACAATCCTCTAATCCAACAGATATTCTAATTAATCCATCTGAAATTCCTGCTGCAGCTCTTTCTTCTGGAGTATATGGAGAATGAGTCATTGAAGCTGGATGTTGAATTAATGTTTCACAGTCCCCTAAACTAACAGCAAGAGTGCATAATTCTAAAGAATTTAATAATTTCTTACCTGCTTCTAATCCACCCTTAACTTCAAAGGCTATCATACCACCAGGCATATCCATTTGTTTTTTAGCTAGTTCATATTGAGGGAAGCTTTTAAGTCCTGGATAATTTACTTTTATAACATTTTCATGAGTTTCTAAAAATTCTGCAACTTTCATAGCATTTTGAGTATGTCTATCCATTCTAATTTGTAAAGTTTTCATACCTCTAAGTATTAAATAAGCATCGAATGGGCTTAAAACAGCACCAGTCATATCTTTAACTCCAAATAATCTTACTTGATTTATAAAGTCTTGTTTACCAACTACAAAACCAGCTATAACATCTCCGTGACCGTTTAAGTATTTAGTAGCTGAATGAACAACTACATCTGCACCTAATTCTAGAGGTCTTTGTATGTATGGAGTACAGAATGTATTATCTACTATGACTATACAATTTTTAACTTCATGTGCAATATTAGATATAGTTTCAATATCCATTATCTTTAAATCTGGATTTGCTGGAGTTTCTAAATAAACAACTCTAGTATTTTCTCTCATAGCAGATTTAACTTCATCTATATTAGATGCATCTACGAAAGTTACATCTACACCATATCTACTTATACCATGATTTAGTAATGCAAATGTACAACCGTATAATGTTTTTGAAGCAACAACATGATCTCCTGCTTTTAAAGCAGTCCAAAGAGCAGAACTTATAGCACCTATTCCAGAAGCTGTTGACATACAAGCTTCTCCATTTTCAAGTAAAGCCATTTTCTCTTCTAATTGAGAATTTGTAGGATTTCCTAATCTAGAATATATGTATCCACCTTCTTCAAGAGCAAATCTTCTACCACCTTGTTCAGCACTATCAAATACAAAAGTTGATGTTTGGAATATTGGTGTAGTTAAAGCACCAGATACTGGATCTTTATGATGTCCTCCGTGAATAGCTTTTGTAGCAAATTTTTTCCCTCTTAAGTTTTCCATAGTAATTCCCTCCTAAATTTGATTAAATAGTAGTGTCTTACAATTTTCTTGAAAACGTTTTGTTAAGTTTTCAACATCAATATAACACTAAAAAAAATTCTTGTAAACAATATGGAATAAAATAGTAAGATTTCTATAATTTAAAATATTTAGATATAATGAAAATTAAAGAAATTAGATACCATTATTTGATAAATTAAAAACCATTAGTATAAAATAGTTGGATACAAAATTGTAAATTTTATCATGTGGTTTTTTACAAATAAGTGCTATATAATTAAATGTAGAACAATTATAGACAATAAAAGACAGAACGGGGGAATTTTTTATGCCGAAAAAGAACAATATAAACTTTGGTTCTAAGAAAAAAGGTCGCGTTGATGTTAAAAAAGTAGCATTAGTTTCAGTAGCATCAATAGTCATAATATTTGGAGGCTATAAGTTAGTCGGAGCGACAGCATCATTTATAGCTGAACAAAAGCAAGAAAAAATTGAAATGCAAAAAAAGGCTGAGGCAGAAAGATTAGCAGCTGAGAAGAAGCGTAAAGAAGAAGAAGAAGCTAAAAAGAGAATGGTCGGAGTTAATCATGAAGGTAAAAAATATACTTATGATGCATTAAAAGTGGCTGACAAATTAAAGAAATACGATTATAGCAACAATGGAGAAAAAGTAGTATTTTTAACTTTTGATGATGGAACATCAACAACAGTTACTCCACAAATATTAAAAATATTAGATGAGTACGGAGTTAAAGCAACATTTTTCTTAACAGGAGAAAATATTGAACGTGGCGGATCAAAAGCTAAAGAACTTATAAAAGAAGAATTTGATAAGGGTCATGCAATAGCTAATCACTCTTATAGCCATGATTATAAAATACTTTATCCTAATAGAGTTTTAAATTTAGATAATTTTAAAGGTGACTTTGCAAAAACTGATAAGATATTAAAGGATACTTTAGGTCCAAACTTCTCAACAAGAGTTATAAGATGTCCAGGTGGACATATGTCATGGAAAGGTATGGAACCATTAGATCAGTATTTAAACGAAAATAAAATGGCATCTATAGACTGGAATGCTTTAAGTGGAGATGCAGAAGGTGGAAGAAAAACTCCAGCTCAATTAGTAGAATATGCTAAAAAGACAGCACAAGGTAAAGAAATGGTAGTTGTATTAATGCATGATACATATGGAAAAGAAGCTACTGCAAAAGCATTACCTCAAATAATAGAATATTTCAAATCAAATGGATATGAATTTAAAACATTATCTTAATTTTATAAAAAGCCTACAGGTATTTATTACCTTGTAGGCTTTTTTATTATGTTAAAATTAGCATCTGAATAATTAAAATTATTGGAACTCCTATTTTAAACTTGTTTTTTTGCGTTTTATGGTGGAATCTATACATTCCAATTAATATACCTAAACTGCCACCTACTAATGATAGCATCATAAGAGTATTTTCGCTTATTCTATATTCATGATTTATGGCCTTTTTCTTATCTATATACATTGAATAAAAAGAAGCTATATTTATAATTAACATATAAAATAAAAATAAATTTTCCATATATAATCCTTTCTTTTTAATTAAAATATTAATAATCGTAAATGAATATAATAACTTATATACTATAAAAATATATTATACATTAGTATAATATTAACATAGAATAAATAAAAAGGAAGTGTAAAACATGACTAAAATAAAAGATGTAACCACATTAGTTAAAACTAAATTTGTAGGGCTTTATGATGTTGAATATGAAAATAAAAATAATGACATAAGACACTGGATGGTAGCATCAAGAAAAGATGAAAATAATCTAAAGGAAATATATATAAACGATAAAGAAGATAAAATAGATGCAGTAGTAATAGCAGCATATCATAAAAGCGAAAAGAAGTTAGTACTTATAAAACAATTTAGAGTACCTATAAATAGTTATATATATGAACTTCCAGCAGGACTTGTGGATAATGAAGAGGGTATAGAAAAAGCGGTAAAAAGAGAATTAAAAGAGGAAACAGGTCTAGAACTTATAAGTATAAATAATATAAATAGTAATGATAAATTATATTTATCTCCAGGAATGACTGATGAATCAGTAGCATTTGTATATTGTTTATGTGATGGCAATTTAAGTAAAGAATTTTTAGAAGAAGATGAAGATATAGAAGCATTTTTAGTATCAAAGGAAGAAGCTAAAGAAATAATAAACGGAAGAGAAAAAATAGATATAAAATCATATCTACTACTTCAAATGTTTATAAACTTAGGTGAAAAACTATTTCATTAATTATATTATATAAATACTAAATATATATATATGATAACCGTATTATTTAATGTACGGTTTTTTATATATAAGTAAGTAGGGAGATTTAGTATGAATGTTAACCAAATAGTTATGATAGAGCTTTTAAATGCTATAAGCAAATCTAATTCAAAAAATAAAGCTTGTACAAACAATAATTCAAATGTATTTGATTTTGTATTACAAAGTACATTTAATAGTATACTTAATGATAGTCCAACATGTAGCTGTAGTTGTAGCTGTAGTAATGAGAATCAAAATAAACTTAATGGTTTAGATACACTTTTAAGTAATGTTAACGTAAGTAAAGTTAATAATAGTAGTAATATAAATAATGCTCAAAAAAGTAATAATAAGATGGATGATGCAATAAAATTGCTAGAAAGCCAAATAGGAAAGCCATATGTATGGGGGGCAACAGGACCAAAATCTTTTGATTGTTCTGGGCTAGTTCAATATGTTTATAAAAATGCACTAGGTAAAGATATACCTCGAGTATCCTATGAACAAAGTAAGTTTGGCAAAGCTATTGACAAAAAGGATTTACAAGTCGGAGATTTAATATTTTTCGATACTATGAATAAAGGCAGAGTTAGTCATGTGGGAATGTATGTAGGAAATGGTGAATTTATACATGCATCTAATCCAAAAGATGGAGTTAAAAAATCTAAACTAACAGGTTATTACGAAAAACACTATAGAGGAGCCAGAAGACCATAGAATTAATTACCTATAAAATAAGTTAAGATGTATCATAAGTTTATGATATAGCTTAACTTATTTTATAGGCAGATATTCTTAAGATTAAGTAAGTGATTTTTTTTATAGTATAAATATATATATTTATGGGATTTATATTTATATATTATAAAATAATAGAAATAAATACTAAAATATAAGGAGCAAATTATGATTAATGAAAATATACTATCTACAATAGGAAATACTCCTATGATAAAACTTAACAATATAGGTAATAAAAATATATATGTAAAACTAGAAAAATACAACCCAGGAGGAAGTATAAAAGATAGAGCTGTTTTAAATATGATAAAAGGGCTAGAAGAAAGAAATATATTAAAAAATGGAAGTGTATTGGTAGAAGCTACAAGTGGGAATACAGGTATAGCTCTATCAATGGTAGGAGCTTTAAAAGGATACGAAGTTATAATAGTAATGCCAGACACTATGAGTGAAGAAAGAAGGACACTTATGAAATGTTATGGTGCCAAATTAATATTAACAGATGGCAAGCTAGGTATGGATGGTGCTATAAATAAAGCTAAAGAGTTAATAGAAAATAATGAAAACTATATAAGTTTAAATCAATTTGAAAATGAAGATAATCCATATGCTCATTACAATACAACAGCAGTTGAAATATTAAATGATGTTAAAGATATAGACATTTTTGTTTGTGGTGTAGGGACAGGAGGAACATTGACAGGAATAGGAAGATACCTAAAAGAAAAAAATAAAGACATTAAGGTGGTAGCATTAGAGCCAAAAAGTTCACCTGTAATATCTAAAAATATTAAAGGACCTCATAAAATTCAAGGTATAGGAGCAGGATTTATACCTAAAAATTATGACGATAGTATAGTAGATGAGGTTATTACAGTAAGTGATGAAGAGGCCTATGAAGGAGTAAGATTAATGGCTAAAAAAGAAGGGATATTAGTAGGAATATCATCAGGTGCAAATGTTTATGGTGCACTAGAATTATCAAAGAGATTTCCTAATAAGAAAATAGTTACAGTATCACCAGATGGGTTAGATAAATATATGTCTTTGAATATATTTAATTAAATCATAGAGGGATGATTATATGTTTGAGAAAATTAAAGCAGATATTGAGTATATAATGGAGAATGATCCAGCAGCAAGAAGCAAAACAGAGGTATTTTTACTTTATCCATCTATACATGCAAGGATAGGGCATAGTATTTCTCATTTTTTATATAGACATAAGAGATTTTTTTTAGCAAGGTTAGTATCACAAATCTCAAGATTTTTAACAGGTATAGAAATACATCCTGGGGCTAAATTAGGTGGAGGAATACTTATAGATCATGGTATGGGGGTAGTTATTGGAGAAACTGCTGAGGTTGGAAGTAGAGTAACTATATATCATGGAACAACTTTAGGTGGAACAGGAAAAGAAAAGGGAAAAAGACATCCAACTGTTGGTGATAATGTAATAATTGGGGCAGGAGCCAAAGTTTTAGGTCCTATCAATATAGGATCAAATTCAAAAATAGGATCAAATGCAGTTGTTTTAAAAGATGTACCAAATGGAGCTACAGTTGTTGGAATACCTGGTAAAGTTGTGAAGATAAGATAATCTCAAAAAGTAACATAATATATCTAAAACATGTTATTATATATTATAAAGTTAAAAATTAAGGATGGATGATTTTATGCATTTTACATATATAATAAGATGTAGAGATAATTCTTTATATACAGGATACACAACTGATGTAATAAGACGTATGAAAGAACACGAAAAAGGTATAAATTCTAAATACACAAGATCAAGAGGTTTTTTAAAACTAGAAGTATGTTTTGTAAGTGATACGAAAAGTAAAGCTATGAAATTAGAAAGTTATATAAAAAAACTTTCTAGAAATAAAAAGCTTTGGCTAATAGAAAATAATGAAGAGTTTGTAAATGAATTAGAAGATAAAGAAGAATATAAAATATATAAAGAGGAAGCTTTAAAATAATCAAGCTTCCTCTTTATATATTTTATATTAATTTTTATAAGGGATTTTTTTAGGAGGCATATATTTTTCTTTTACTTTTTTACCAGGAGCTTCATATCCTTTAGGTCCCATAGGTCCCATTTCACCTTGAGCCCCCTTAGGCCCAGTAGGTCCCATTTCGCCTTTAGGACCAGCAGGTCCCATAGGTCCTATTTCACCTTTAGATCCAGCAGGTCCCATAGGCCCCATTTCGCCTTTAGGACCAGCAGGTCCCATAGGTCCCATTTCACCCTTAGGACCAGTAGGTCCCATAGGTCCCATTTCACCTTTAGATCCAGCAGGTCCCATAGGTCCCATTTCGCCTTTAGCGCCTTTAGGTCCAGCAGGTCCCATAGGTCCCATTTCACCTTTAGCGCCTTTAGGACCAGCAGGCCCCATAGGTCCCATTTCACCCTTAGGTACTTGTACACCTATACTCAAATTTGTACCACATAGAGGATTAACATAGGTTTCTTTACCAAAATCTATATATTGAATGGCATTAAGTTTTACGTATATAGGTCCCTTACCGGATGGAGTTTTACCAACAACTCCGCAACTATTTACATCACATATACAAAGTCTTAATATACAATTATTATCTACTAACTTTAATCCAACAATCCTTCCTATACAATTACATAATATATGAAATATTTCACAGTTGCACAAATCGACAGGATATACAAACATAGGGGACATTTTTAAATTTGCACCCTTATCTTTTTTATATTCTTTTTCACAATGGCAATCATCTAAATCATAGTACTTTTTACACTTCTTAGTTTTATTCATACAATCTTTATGCATACAAACACCCCATGTCAAATATTTTAATTTAGTAGTAATACTACATAATATACATATATGATAAAAACATTTAAAAGGAAACAATAAGTCACCAAAATAAGTAAAATATATATACAATAAGTGATGGGAAAATATAAGAGATATTCATTTTATCAAGCATTTTAAATAAGTCACCCTTAAGAAATTTAATACATATAATGATGTAAGGTGTCGTATAGATACTTTAATTAATAAAAGGAGGCTTATTTTGTGAACTCTGAAGAGAAAAATAATAGAATAGAAGGTTATGAAGACTATGAAGATTATATGTTAATGGATAGCATTTCTAAAAGATCTCCTTTTTACAATTTGAACAAGAGTGTTGAAAGAAAGTACAACAAAAATTGTAAAGAAGAAGAAAAATATAATAAAAAGTCAGACGAGAGTAGTGATAACTGCGAAGTGACCGAATCAAATAACAGTACTAAAAGTAATGTAAATCAAAATAATAAAGAAGAAAAAGAGCAAAGCAAAAAATCAGACGAGAGTAGTGACAAATGCAAAGTAATAGAATCAAATAATAACACTAAAAGTAATGTAAATCAAAATGATAAAGAAGAAAAAGAGAACAATAAAAAGTCAATCGAGAGTAGCAATAGATATAAAGCAACAGGCTTGCATAACAATACTAGAATTAATGGTAATAAAAATCATAAAGGAGAAGAGCACAACAAAAAGTCAGGCAAGAAAATTAACACAAACAAGTTGGTAGAATTATTACTACAATATATTAATAATAATAAAATTAATCCATTAACCATAATGAGTTTAGATGAAAATATATATTCAAAATCTAATTTAGAAGGTGTAAATGTATTAGATGGTTTATTATCAAATATGTTAATGAGTGATTATAAACTAAACGAAAGTAATAATAATTCAATTGGCGAAATTATAAAACTAATGAATGGAGGAATATCAAAAATGGAACTAGATTATGGAAATGAAAAAAGTAATAAAAATAATGAAGATATAAATGAAAATTTAAAAAGAATACTAGAAAGCGTAAATATAGATGAATTAAAACAAGAAGTAGAAGGAAAATCTATGGAAGAAATTATAGAAATGGCTAAAAAAGTATCATCAAGTATAAACTTCGATAATAGACAAAATGAAGAAAATAAATCAAATGTGAATAATGATGTAAGTGATATATTAGAAGATGCAGATATAAATAAACTAAAGCAAGAAGTAGAAGGAAAGTCTATGGAAGAAATTGTAGAAATGGCTAAAAAAATAGCATCAAATATAGATTTTGATAATGTACAAAATGATAAAAGCAAACCAAATATGAATAATGATATAAGTAATATATTAGAAGACATAGATATAAATAAACTAAAGCAAGAAGTAGAAGGAAAGTCTATGGAAGAAATTATGGGAATGATAAAAAAGATATCTAAAAAATAATTGCATATATAAATAAGACACCTATAATATTATAGGTGTCTTTTATTAATTAATATATATTATAAGTTATATTATCTTAGCAATGATCATGTCCTTTTTTGTTACAGAAGAATAAAAGGATTATTATTATAAATATAAAGCATTTATTATTATCATCGCAGTCGAAGTCGCAGTTAAATCCATTGTTACAAAGTAATAAAAGTAATATTATTAAAAAGTTATCATCACAAAAACAATTATTTTTTCCAAACATATTAAAACCTCCATTATATTTTTACTTAAGATTTAAATTAAAAGATATAATTTTTTATATCTAATAAATAATATGTACTAAATACAGGAAAAGTTACTAATTTCGACAAAAAAAATAGAGTGAATTAGTTATGTAATTAAATCAATTAAAAATATAAAAAATTGTATATAAAAGGCACCTATGATATAATAGGAGCCTTTTTAATTAATAGATATTATAAGTTATATTATCTTAACAATGATCATGTCTTTTTTTGTTACAGCAGAATAAAAGAATTATTATTATAAATATAAAGAATACATTTCTATCGTTGCATTTATCATGGTGATCACATTCATTATGGTGATTACATTCATTATGATGATCGCAGTCCAATCCATCGTTACAAAGTAATAAAAGTAATATTATTAAAAAATTATCATTACAAAAAATATTATTTCCAAACATATTAAAACCTCCATTATATTTTTACTTAAGATTTAAATTAAAAGATATATTTTCATATATCTAATAAATAATATGTATAAAACACAGAAAAAGTTACTAATTTCGACAAAGTGATTGGAGTAAATTAATGAATTATGTAATTAATTTAAATAAAAAATAAATATATATATAAATGAGGCACCTATAATAGGTGCCTTTTGTTAATTAATATATATTATAACTTACATTATCTTAAGCAATTACCATGTCCTTTTTTATTACAGAAGAATAAAATGATTATTATAAATATAAAGAATTCGTTATTATTACATCTTCTATTGTTATCTTCACAATTGTCTCCATCATGGCCTCTACCGTGACCGCAGCCAAATCCATCGTTACAAAGTAATAAAAGTAATATTATTAAAAAGTTATCATCACAAAAACCATTATTTCTTCCAAATCCATTAAAGTCGTTTCCAAACATATTAAAACCTCCACTATATTTTTATTATTTAAGATTTAAATCAAAAGATATATTTTCATATATCTAATAAATAATATGTACTAAATACAGAAAAAGTTACTAATTTCGACAAAAATATTTAAAATTATACAAAAAGTATTTAACAAATTACTAATATATAAATTAAGCTTAGTAAAAAAGCAAAAGTCGAATTTATTGTATTTCAACATAAAATGAAAATATATAAAAAGGAAAGATAACAGCATTACTTGGAATAAATGATGTGGGTAAATCAATAATATTAAAATATATAAGTGGTCTTACTAAAACAGACAAAGATGAAACACTATGTAGTTAAGATTAAATTTTAATATGAAGATAAATTCATATTAAATATATCAATTTATTGACAATAAATATGTTATATTGGTTATAATTATATGATAGGTAAAAAATAATCATCTATTAGAAGGTAAATTTAATTAGGAGGAATCACAAAGTAAATGAAAGTTGAATGGAATAACAAATATACTACTATATCGGTGTATGCGATTATAGTTATATGCTGTAGTTTATTGTTTTTTAATATATTAGACAAACTACCAGCATTTACTGAAAACTTAAGTTGGGTTATGTCAACATTACAACCTTTTGTTATAGGATTTGTAATAGCATATTTACTTAACTTTATACTAGTATTTTTTGAAGAAAAAATTTTAGTGTTTGATTCAATTAAAAACATGAAACAAAAAGGTAAAAGAGCTATAAGTTTATTATTAACTTACACAACAGCTTTTATAATACTTTATTTATTTATACAATTTGTGTTACCACAGTTAGTAGACAGTGTGGTAGGACTTGTTAATGACATACCAACATATGTAAATAATGTAACTGTATTCATAGAAAGTCTAACTAAAAATATAGATTTAAACAATGAATATATGACTATAGCTGTAGGTAAGTGGAACGAATTTATAGACTATACTATAAAAATAATATCTAATTTAATTCCGGTACTTGGAGGCATGTTAAAAACTACTGCATCAGGTGTTTGGAATATAGTATTAGGCTTAATAATATCTATTTATATGTTAATAGATAAGGAAAAGTTCTGTGGACTTAGCAAAAAAGTAACTTATGCGATATTTAATAAAGCACGTGCTGACAAAGCTATTGAGTTAACAAATAGAGCTAATGATACATTTGGTAAGTTTTTAAGTGGAAAGATAATAGATTCAGCTATAATAGGTGTATTAACTTTCATTGTACTTACAATATTTAAAATGCCATATACATTACTTATATCAGTAATAATAGGTATAACTAACATAATACCATTCTTTGGGCCGTTCTTTGGAGCGATACCTTCAGTTATAATAATAATGTTTGTATCTCCAATTAAAGCATTATGGTTTATATTAATAATAATTATTATACAACAATTAGATGGTAATGTAATAGGACCTAAGATATTAGGAGATTCAATAGGAATATCAGCATTTTGGATATTATTCTCATTATTAGTAGCAGGAAAGTTATTAGGATTAGTTGGAATGATAATAGGCGTTCCTTTATTTGCTTGGCTATACTCTATAGTAAAAGAGATAGTGGAATATAGATTAAAGAAAAAAGGGCTGCCAGAAGATACAGAAAAATATATGTAATGCAAAGAGGCTGTTGTAGAATGATTAAATCTAATCATTTTGCAACAGCCTCTTAAATGTTATAAATTCTGAGAGTAACGTAATAACATTTATATTATTGACAAAAAGAATATAAATATACATAAAAAAATAATTTACTTGATTGAGTCAATTATACATTGTATAATGGAGGAAAAGCTTATTTTATATAAGAGTACTTAGCTATAAATTATTAATCATAATAATCACATCATTAGGAGGAAAAGTCTTATGAGTAGGGAGTTAGAATTAGAAGACAACGAAATAGTAAGAGCTAGTATGAAGTGTTATAGGAAAGTAAGCAATACTGAATTAGTATTAAATTTTTTAACCAATATGTTTGTAGCGAGTCAATCACTAGTTGCAGCAGGAGAAATCGTTAATGAATACATAGTTACATTAACAGATAAAAATTTATACTTAGAAGGAATATATCATGTACCATTAGGGGGATTATCCGAGGTAAACAATTTATCAAAGATACCCTTAAAAAATGTTGAGGATTTTATTGTAGAAGAAAAGGGGAAAGAAGAGTTAGTTACAATATTAGTAAGTAAAGGTAAAAATTTAAAATTAATACGTAAAAACAATGGTTGGACAAATGATGCTATGAAGATTAAAGAGCTATATTTTTAATATAAAAAAGAGCTATCTAATATTAGATGGCTCTTTTTTATGATTTATAATTATGATATAATAAGACAAAATTAAAATATATAAAGAAAGGAAGAGTTATGGCAGAAATAACTATAAAACTTACAAGAGATAATTTTAATTTTAGATTTAAGCAGTATGAAGGAATGTTTTTTAATGCAAGTATAAATGAAGGTAATGAAGTTGTAAGATACAAAATAACTAAAGATAAAGAAGGAAAAGAACTTAAGGAATTTGGTAATACACATATAAAAGAAAATCATATGTTGTATATACCTCAAATTGAAGCATATATAGATTTAAAAACATTAAAATAGAAAATACCCCACTTAAAGTAAATCAAGTGGGGTATTTTCTATTTTAGATAAACATTCTATAAACTAAAAGTATTATAAATAGCACAAGTGCTATCTTAAAGACTAATCCACCTAAAAACTTAATTGCTTTTATAGCGATACCAATTAATACAATAGCCATAACTATTTTAAAAATTAAATCTATATTCATAAAATCACTCCTATTTACTAAATTATAAATATTTATTAAAAAACATTATAATGCTAATACATAAATGAACAAGCCACTTAAACTCATAATAAATATAATTTATACATAAATTATATAAGATATTAGTATGCATGGCTATACACTACATAAAAATTAATTAAATATATCTACTATTACAATATTATTACAGAAAGACAAAAAATTAGCTAAAAATTGTAAGTTTGTTATATAATATATAATTATTAAAACAGATTACTAAAATAAAAGTAAAGTTTAAATAGGGAGTTAAATATGAGAAGTACAAAATTTTCAATACAAAATATAAAAAATATTCCAAAAGACCCAGCAATACATCATACTAAAGCAAGTTTGCTTGAGAAAATGGGTAAAATAGATAAAGCTATAGAAGTATATATAAAATCTGCAGAAGAAGGATATGTAAAATCTCAATATGCATTAGGTAATATATTTGAATCTAGAGGTCAATACAATGAAGCAGAAAAGTGGTATTCTATGGCATTTAGGAATGGACAAGAAGAAGCTGCTCTTAGTCTAGGCAATATATATTTTATATCTAATGCTTATGAATATTCACTTTATTGGTATGAAAAATTGGCTATTTTAGGAGATCTACAAGCCCAAAATAATTTAGGAGTTGTTCATTATAAGCTTAAAGATTATATAAGAAGTGAAAAGTGGTTAAAAGAAGCAGCTAAAGGTAATTTTGGTTTAGCTTGCTTTAATCTAGGTATACTTTATGATAAATTAGGAAAAAAAGAAGAATCTATTGAATATTATAAGAAGGGTTCAGTATTATTAAATGAAGAATCTAAGTATAATTTAGCGATAATAAACTATATAGAGGGTGATGATAAGTCAGCAATAAGCTTATATAAACATTTACATAAAGTAGGAAATTTAAAAGGGTGCTTTAATATAGGTCTTATAATGGAGATTAATGAAGAATTTGAAGAGGCCGAAAGATATTATATAAAAAGTGCTGACAAAGGTTGTACAAAGTCTCAATATAGATTGGCATATATATATGATAGAGATGAAGATGATAAAAATGCTATAGAATATTATGAAGAAAGTATAAAAAATGGATGTGCTTTAGCAAGTTATAGATTAGGAAACTTATATAATAGAAATAATGATATAGAAAATGCTAAAAAGTATTATGAGATAGCATCAAATTCAGATATAATAGAAGCTAAAAATAATTTAGCAGGTTTATATTTTGAAGAAGAGGATTATGAAACAGCGAAAAAATATTATGAGGAATGTATAGAAGGAGGATTAATAGAATCTATTGAAAATATGGGTGATTTATATCATAAGATAAATGATATAGACAATGCCATATCTTGTTATAGAAAAATAGAAAATAAGTTATCATGTCAAGTTAAGCTTGGGAAGATATATGAAGATAAGTGTGATTTTGAGAAAGCTTTAATGTGGTATAAAAGAGCTAGTGAAAATCAAGATGTAGAATCTAGCTATAAAGCAGGATGTATATATGAAGCTAATAATGATATAGAAAATGCTAAGAAGTATTTTAATATTGCCATATTAAAAAATCACATAAATTCAAGAATACATTTAGGTAGAATATACTTTGCAGAAGAAAATTATGAAGAAGCAAAGAAAATGTTTGAAACACCAGCGAATGATTCAAATATATATTCACAACACATGCTAGGTCTTATATATGATATTTTCTATAAAGACTATACAAATTCAAAGTATTGGTACGAAAAGGCTAGAAACCAAAAGTGCGAAGAATCTATATATAACTTAGGGCAATTAAGTTTAAAATTAAATGAAGATGAAGAAGCTAAAAAATACTATAAAGAAGGTTTTAATTTAGGAAATAAAAAATGTGAATACATGCTAGCTGGTATATATTATAAGAAAAGTTTAGATATGTATAAAAGTCTAGCAGAAGAAGAATATGATAATTCTAAGCAAATATTAAAGACAATGCCAGATCTGAGCATAAACTTTGATGAAGTACTTACTCCGCCATTTAAAGAAATTGATTTAAATGAGGAAGAAGAAGAGTATGTACCAATATATATATTAGAAAAAGATGAGAATTTAAAATTACAATTTGAAAAACCATTAGAAGAAATGATAATAGATAAATAATAGAAGAAAATACCTCAAAGTAAAATATATTACTTTGAGGTATTTTTACCTTGAAACTAAATATATCATATATATAAAATATGTAGTTATTAAAAATAAACTTTCGTACTTTGTTATTTCTTTATCTTGAACAACAAATATATAAGAAAGTATTATAGCGCATATCATAAATATACTATCCAATATTAGTGCAGGCTCTAGAGATAAAGGAGAGATAAATGCTGATGCACCTAAAATAAATAAAATATTAAATATATTAGAACCAATTACATTCCCAACAGCAATATCGTTTTCACCTTTAGTGGCTGCAATAACAGATGTAATAAATTCTGGTAAAGAAGTACCAAGTGCTACAACTGAGATACCAATTAAGTGATCACTTACGCCAAAGGAATAAGCTATATTAGTTGCACAACTTACAACCATTTTCCCACCAATTATAATAGCTATAAGACCAACTCCTGAAATTAATAAAGACTTAGCTAAAGAATTATCTATAGATATAGAGGCTATATTTGTATTTGCTTCTAAAAATTCATAACTTTCTTTTAGTGACAAGTTTCTATTTCTTAATGCTTCTTTTATCATATCATATAAAAATAGTAAAAATAACAATAAAAGTATCATACCATCAATACGACTTATAGTTAAGTCTATTGACAAGTATAAAGCTATCATAGAGGTAATTATAAGTATTGGCATCTCCTTTTTTACTATTGATTTTCTAACCTGTAAATTTTTAATAAAAGCAGTTGTACCTAAAACCATCAATATATTAAATATATTAGAGCCAATAATATTTCCTAGAGATAAACCATTTTGATTATCTATAGAAGCTATTATACTAACTGAAACTTCAGGTAATGATGTACCAAAAGCTACAATAGTAAGTCCAATTAAAATTGGAGGAATTTTTAGTATAGTGGCAATATCTGATGAACCGTCAACAAAGTAGATAGCCCCTTTTATAAGCAGTAAAAAACCGAAAATTAGTAATATGTAATTCATACAATTACCTCCCAAAAATAAATAAGTAAATATAAGTTCACGCAACTTTATAATAAAAAACCTCCAAGGTAGAGCATGTCTGCCTCGAAGGTCTTGATTTATAAAAAACTTGTTAATCAAGTTATTTTACAAGGGTTCTATAATATATGAAAATTATATTATAGAATATATTAAAATTAATTGTTATATTATAATAGCTTATTTCTAGACATAAAGAATGTAACAACTAAGCAAATTAAAGCAGTAATAACCATTACAATCCAAAATCCATTAATATGATTTGCATAAGGAATACCTCCAACGTTCATTCCAAAGAAACCAGATACAATAGTAGGTATAGTAGTTATAAGAGTAACAGATGTTAAAAACTGCATAACATTATTTTGATTATTACTAATAATAGCACTAAAAGCATCCATAATTCTACTTAATATATCTCCATATATAGTGGCCATCTCTAAAGCCTGTTTATTTTCAACTATAACATCTTCTAGCAAATCTTCATCGTCAGAGTATTTTTTTATACTAGTAGTACGAACCATTTTATTTAAAACTAGTTCTATAGCTTTTAAAGAAGTAGAAAAATAAACTAATGATTTTTCAAGTTCTAGAAGCTGTATAAGTTCTTTATTTTTCATAGATTTAGTAACTTCTTTTTCTATAACGGTAGTTATTTTATTTATTTTTCTTAGATAATATAAATAATAACTAGCATTTTTATGAAGAATTTGAAGTATAAACCTAGTTTTTTTATAAGTGTAAAATTCTTTTATATGGCCTACAATAAAATCATTTATAATTTTAGTTTGAGCAGAACATACAGTAAGTATTGCATTTTCACACATTATTATACCAATAGGAATAGTAGTATAATGAGTTGAATTTACATCACTTTCATCAACTGGGATATCAATAAGTATAAGTGTATGATTATCTTCGACATCTATTCTAGAGCGTTCCTCCTCATCAAGAGCAGATCTTACACTATCTTCATCTATATTTAATAAATCAACTATCTCACTTATTTCATTTTGATTAGGTTCAACAAGATTTATCCAACAGCCATTTTCAAATGAATTTAACTTTTCTAATTTGTTGTCAATAGTCTTATAGTATCTTATCATGGCAACACATCCTTTATTCAATTTTATATAAATCTTATCACTTAGTATTATTAATTAAATGACTGATTTATATAAGAAGATAAGTAAATTAGCCATTTAAAAGATAATAATAAGTGATGCTTTTTAAATCAATATCCCCCAAAGGACTTTGATCCATTTTCCATCACTCTCCTATTAAAAATAATATTAAAAATTTTATATCCTTTAAATAGGATACCTTGTTATCAAACATAAATCAAGTTTTCAGTTAAAAATATATTAAAAAAATAAAGAATATAGCATGATTTATTTGATTAATAATAAAAAATTGTAATATATAGGAAAAATTATTAAATATAATATAAGTAGATAATATTTTTAGAGGGGGAGGAAGTAATATGAGATATAGAGAAATCGGAAATACTGGTGAAAAAGTGTCTATATTAGGATTTGGGTGTATGAGGTTTCCATTAAAGGATAATAAAATAGACAAGAAAAAATCAAGGGAAATGCTTATATATGCAATAGATAACGGTATAAATTATATAGATACAGCATACCCATATCATAATGGAGAAAGTGAAATATTTGTAGGAGAAGTATTAAAAGATGGATATAGAGAAAAGGTTAAATTAGCGACAAAGCTACCTTCATGGCTAGTAAATAAAAGAGAAGATATGTATAAATATATATATGAACAATTAGAAAAATTACAAACTGACTATATAGACTTTTATTTAATACATAATCTAAATAAGAAAGATTATACTAGATTAAGGAAAAATGGGTTATTTGATTTTATAAAAGATATAAAAGAAAGAGGAATAGTAAAACATATTGGTTTTTCATTTCATGATACATTAGATGTATTTAAAGAAATAGTAGATGACTATGACTGGGAATTTGCCCAGATACAGTATAATTACATAGATGAAGATTATCAGGCAGGTACAGATGGACTTATGTATGCTCGAGAAAAAGGATTAGGTATAGTTATAATGGAACCGCTTCGAGGAGGAGCATTAGTAAATAATTTATCTAGTGATATAACAAATATAATTAATAATAGCTCAACTAGTAGAAATGCTGTAGGATGGGCTTTTAAGTTTTTATATGATAAGAAAGAGATAGATGTAGTTTTAAGTGGAATGTCAAGTTTAGAACAAGTTGTAGAGAATATAAATATAGCTTCTAAGGAAGGTATAAAAGAATCTATGAGTAAATATGAAAAAGAAACGATAAAAGAGCTTAGAGATATGTTTAAATCCAAAATAAGAGTAAATTGTACTGGATGTAAATATTGTATACCATGTCCAAACAGTGTTAAAATACCAAACTGCTTTGAATTATTAAATAATGCATTCATGTTTAATGATATAGGAAAAAATAAAGAACAATACAATATGTTTTTAGTAGGGTCGGGAAATGATGCAAAAAAATGTGTAGAATGTGGATTATGTGAAGAGAAATGTCCTCAACATATAAATATAATAGAAAAGTTAAAAGAAGTTAAAGATACATTTAAATGATAAAAATATATTAGTTTTAGAAAATAAAAATAGACTAACATATGTTAGTCTATTTTTATTTTAAATTTTTAGCTTTAGAATTAGGAAATAGCCCTAGATTTAGGAGTGTAAGAGCATTTAAATACAATTAAAGCTAAAATTTAATTATCTATAACTTAGAAGTTAATTCTCTTATAACCTCATCAACAGAAGATAATTTATCTACTTTGTAGGCATTTTCACCACAAAATAGCAATCCATTATCAACATCTCCTTTTACTGCATTTATAAGAGCTTCTGATATACAATAAGGAGTAGTTTTAGGATTACAAGGAATTAAACAATTATAGCATTTAGTTATTTTAGGTGATGATATAGAATTACGTTCTATAAATTTATTGTGTATTGCACGACCAGGCATTCCAACTGGACTTACAACTAAATTTATATTGTCTTTAGTAGAATTTATATAGGTTTGTTTAAATTCATAAGATGCATCACACTCATAAGTTGCAACAAATTTTGTACCTACTTGTACACCACTAGCACCTAGATTTATATATTTTAAAACATCATCAGCACTGAATATGCCGCCAGCGGCTACCACTGGTATTTCTTTATTATATTTAACACTATAAGCTTTGGTAATTTTTAGTATATCTACAAATTCTTTATCATAATTAATGCTATCTATATTTTCTAGTTCACTTTTTTTGTAACCTAAATGACCTCCAGCTTTTGGACCTTCAACTATTATTAAATCAGCTGTAGTTTTGTCTTTTTTGTCCCACATTTTTAGGATAACACTACAAGCTTTAGCAGTTGAGACTATTGGTGCAATTTTTACTTTAGAGCCTTTAATTAAAGAAGGTAATTTAATAGGAAGACCAGCCCCAGATATTATAAGGTCAACACCAGAGGAAATAGCTTCCTTTACATGTTCTTCGTAGTAGTTCATAGCTACCATTAGATTAACACCTATTATTCCTTTATTAGAATTTTCTTTAGCTTTTATTATATGACTTCTAAGGGCCGATAAGTTAGCTCTTAGAGGGTTATATTCAAAATCTTTTTCATCATAGCCAATTTGTACGCCAGATATAACTCCTATACCACCAGCACGACTTACAGCAGCTGCAAGGGAAGATCTAGATACTCCTATACCCATTCCACCTTGTATTATAGGAACTTTAGCTATTAAATCTCCAATTTTTAATGCTTTAATAAAAAACGCCTCCTTAATATAAAAAAAATTATATCAAATATTAATACCAGGTACTAATAATATTATATAATAAATTGTAAGAAAATAACAAGTAAATTTTTAGAAAAATAAAGATATTGTATAATGATATATTATAAAAATTTAAAAAGGTTACAATATTTAAACTATAAATAAATAATAAAAAAGTACTATAATGTATACATAGTAAAAAATAGGAAAAACTAATGAATATACATGAAATTTCAAAATAAATTCATAAATACTTCATATATTAAAGATATAATATAAGCAAAGGAGTGATAGATATGGGTATAATACTTATAACAGCAGTAATAGTTTGTGTTATGTATGGATTAACATTCTTATCATGTTTAAGCGAGAATCACATACTAGATGATATAAACCAATAGACGACATAAAATAAAATATTAAATAGATATAGAATAAACATAAAAAAGAAGTTTGCTATAAAAATAGCAAACTTCTTTTTTATAAAAGACAAATTAAGTATAAATTAGATATAATAGTGGATAATTAGATAACAAAAATTAAAAAATATATAATACAAAGTAAAAAGGGAGACTTAATATGAAAACAATAGGTATAGTTACAGATGGATTATCCACATTAGAGGTCTTTTTAAACAACAATATAAAGATGATATTCAAAGACAAATTAAAAATAAACAATTATTTTTTTAATAATCTACAAAAAGGTCAAAAAATCGATGATGATATAATTCTTGTCATGCTTAGAGATAGGTCTATAAAACTAAAAAATTATATAGATGATAGCAAGAAAATAATAATAATAAATAGAAGTGTAAAGCAAAAAGATATATACAGACTGTTTTCACTACCTAGAAATATAGATGTGTTAGTTGTAAACGATAACAAGGAAACAATACTTGAAACTATATCCATGCTATACCACATAGGTATAAATCACTTAAATTTAATTCCCTATGATAAAGAAAAAGAATACAAGGATATTAAAGTTTGTGTAACTCCTGGTGAAACACACTTAGTTCCTGATTATATAGAAGAAGTAATTGATATAGGGCATAGATTTATAGACATATCTACATTTCTACAAATAATAACCAAACTAAAAATCGATGAAAAAGAAGTAACACAAAGACTAATAAAATACTCTGAAGAAGTTATTAGTATACATTCAGGAATAAATCATACCTATAAAAATCTTACAGTAGAAAATGATGAGCTAAAATCTATTATAAAGTTATCTAAAAATGGTATGATATTACTTTCAAATGAAGGTATTATAAAAGTCCTTAATGAAAGTGTGAAAAATATTTTAGATATAAAAGAAGATATAATAGGTAAAAACATTAAAAATTTAGATGATAAAGAATTAAAAGATATATTAAATAAAGATAAGACAAAAGATGATAATGTTATTAAATATAAAGATAAGTATATAACAATAAACAAGCACACAATAAATAGCTTTGGTAAAAATATAGGGTCATATTTTTGTATACAAGAGGTAACTTATATAAAAAAATTAGAACAAAATTTAAGTAAAGTTCTTAAAGATAAAGGTCAAGTAGCTAGATATACTTTTGATGATATTAAAACTAATTCTATAAATATGGAAAATACAAAAAAGTTAGCCAGAAAGATATCTAAATCAGATTATACAGTTTTAATAACTGGTGAAAGTGGAACTGGAAAAGAGTTGTTAGCTCAGTCTATACATAATGATTCAAATAGAAGTAAACAACCTTTTATAGCTATAAACTGTGCTGCTATGCCTGAAAATTTATTAGAAAGTGAGTTATTTGGATACGAAGAAGGAGCATTTACTGGTGCATTAAAAGGTGGTAAAAAAGGACTATTTGAACAAGCTCATAATGGAACTATATTTTTAGATGAAATAGGGGATATGCCTATGTATCTTCAAACAAAGTTACTTAGAGTACTTCAAGAAAATCAAATTATGCCAGTTGGAGGACAAAGCGTAATAGATATTGATGTTAGAGTAATAGCAGCAACAAATAGAGATTTGCTTAAAATGATAAAAGAAGAAAAGTTTAGGGCAGATTTATATTATAGAATAAATGTATTACCTATACACATACCTCCACTTAGAGAGAGAAAAGAAGATATAGATATGATGCTTAAACATTTTATAAAAAGAAAAATTAAGGTAAGTGAAGATGTAAAAATTATAATAAATGATTATGATTGGCCAGGTAATATAAGAGAGTTAAGAAATACAGCTATGTATATAGATACTATGGCATCAAAAGATGAAGTTACTACAAATGATTTACCTCATAATCTAACTAATATAAAAAAGGATTATAAAAAAGATATAGATTATATAAAAAATAGAACATCTTTAGAAAAGACAGTAAAGGTAATGAAATGTATCAAAAATCATAATGACTTAAATAAATCATTAGGAAGAAGTGCTATACTTAAAGAACTTATAAAAGAAGATATACTAATAAGTGAAGGTGAAATTAGACATATATTAGAAGTATTAAAAGGAAGAAATATTGTAGTATCAAAAAGTGGTAGGAAAGGAAGCGAATTAAGTCAAAAGGGAATAGAGGTGCTTAAGTTATTAAAATAGGCAGTTAAGTAGGCAGATTTAACTGCCTATTTAACCTATAAATATATTTTAACATTATGTATTATTTAATAAGTAAAGTAAAAGTTTTCCTAAAACAAATATTGAAAAAATTTTTATGATTATTGCTATTTTTCTATTGAAAATATTCATGAAACTAGACTAAATTAACTCATAAAATGAGTGTATACCTTTATTAGAAGAACATCTGAAAATGTATAAAATTAAAAAATATATTAAGTTAATGGACTTAAAAATTATACAAAATATCTAAATATAAAAAAATAAAATACAAATTTGGCATAGTGTTTGCTTAAAGTAATTGATGTACAAAAGATTATAGTTATAATCTAAAAATAATAGAAGAATTGGAGTGCATTAATTTATGACAAACAAAAAGCCTATAGTAGGTATATCAGGTAGCCTTATAATAGATGAAGGAGGAATGTTTCCAGGATACGAAAGAGCATATGTAAATAATGACTATGTTCAATCAGTCGCTATGTGTGGGGGTGTACCTTACATAGTTCCAATGGTTTATAATGATGAAATAATAAGAGAACAAGTAAAAAATATAGATGCTCTTATTTTATCTGGAGGGCATGATGTAAATCCCTTAAATTGGGGAGAAGAACCACATCAAAAATTAGGTGGAATATTACCTAAAAGAGATGCTTATGATTTTAAATTATTAAAATATGCCTTAGAAATGAAGAAGCCAATTTTAGGTATATGTAGAGGAGAACAAGTTATAAATGTATGTGAAGGAGGTAGCTTATATCAAGACTTATCTCTAATAGATGGATGTTATATAAAACATAATCAAGGTCATTTATCAAATGTAGCTACACATACAGCCATAATAAGAGAAGGTACGAAGTTACATAATATATTAGGAGAAAGTGAGATACATGTTAATAGTTTTCACCATTTAGCTGTAAATGAGTTAGCTAATGGATATATAGTTTGTGCAGAATCTAAAGATGGAGTAATTGAAGCTATAGAAAAAGAAGGAGAAGAATTTGTATTAGGAATTCAATGGCATCCAGAAATGATGACAAAGGATTATCCTATCATGCAAAAGCTATTTAAGGCATTAATAACAGAAGCAACTAAATAATTATAAATATATATTTTGGTGGAGGAAGACTATGGAAAGTAGTAAAAAATTAGGTTTTTGGAGTATAGTACTTCTAGGCATTAACTCAATCATAGGTTCAGGTATATTTGGATTGCCAGGAGAGGCATATAAAATGATAGGACCTGCAAGTATTGTTGTACTAGTATTTTGTACAGTACTTGCAGTATCTATAGCGCTTTGTTTTGCTGAGGCAGGAAGTTGGTTTGATGAAAATGGTGGACCATATCTTTATGCTAAGGAAGCGTTTGGTCAATTTATAGGTTTTGAAGTTGGATTTATGAAGTGGGCTATAGGTATGATAGCTTGGGCAGCTATGGCAAACTTTTTTGCAATAACGATTTCTACTGTTTGGCCTCAAGCAGCAGATCCATTTACTAAAAATGTTATAATAGGTGTAGTATTAATAGGTCTTGGAATAGTAAACATAATGGGTGTACAAGCATCAAAAGTTTTAAATGATATAATAACTATAGGTAAACTTGTTCCATTAATATTCTTTATAGTTGTAGGAATTTTCTTTGTAAAAGGTGGTAACTTTAAACCGTTTGTAATTGTACCATCTGGTGAAGCTACAACAACAGCATTTGTTGCAGCTGCAATATCATTATTTTATGCATTTACAGGATTTGAATCTTTGGCAGTTGCAGCAAAGGATATGGAAAATCCTAGGGAAAACGTTCCAAAAGCTTTAATTACAGTGATGGCAATAGTATCAATTGTATATGTGTTTGTTTTAGCTATAAGTGTTGGTGTATTAGGTCCTAAGTTAAGTGGAGCAGCAACACCTGTAGCAGATGCAGCTAAATCAATGGTAGGTAATATTGGAACTTATATAATAACAATAGGAACAGTAATATCTGTTGGTGGTATAAATATAGCAGCATCTTTCTTAACACCAAGATCAGGGGTTGCATTAGCTGAACAAGGATTAGTTCCAAAGTGCATAGCTAAAAATAATAAAAAAGGTGCTCCATATATAGCAATAATAATAACAGTTGTTGGAACTCTTTTAATAGCTTGGTCAGGTTCATTTAAATTTTTATTACAAATAAGTGTTATATCTAGATTTATACAATATATACCAACATGTATAGCAGTATTAGTATTTAGAAAGAAATATAAAGATAAGCAAGTAAGATTTAGAATACCAGGTGGAGCATTTGTACCAATATTTGCAGTATTAATTAGTTTATGGCTATTAATAGAAGCAGGAATTAGTGACCCTATGAAGATAGTATGGGGACTAGGTGGATTACTAATAGCTGTACCATTCTATTTCTATATGACTAAAGTGTATAAAGTTAAAAATGTTGAATAATAAATAGTATCTAGAATTAATATTTTAGAAATATAAAAAAGAACACTTTAGAGAATTACTAAAGTGTTCTTTTTATAAACTATTTATTAGCTTGTCTAGATTTGTTGTATTTTAATCTATCATGCTCATTTAAGAATTTCTTTCTAAGTCTTATAGCATCTGGAGTTATTTCAACTAACTCATCATCTTCTATAAATTCTAAAGCTTCTTCTAATGTGAATGTTCTAGCAGCTTGTAACTTAACTGCTTCATCAGTACCAGAAGCACGAACGTTAGTTAATTTCTTATTTTTACAAGGGTTAACAGTCATGTCATCTTTTCTAGAGTTCATACCTATTATCATACCTTCGTAAACTTCAACAGCAGGGTCAACAAACATTTGAGCTCTTTCGCTTAATGCATTAAGAGCATAAGCCATAGTAGTACCAGCTGTTTGAGCTATTAAAACTCCGTTAGTTCTTCCAGGTATTTCACCTTTATGTTCTTCATATCTCTCAAATGATCTAACTAAAGAACCTTCTCCACGAGTATCGTTTATGAATTCACTTCTGTATCCAAGTAATCCTCTTGTTGGAGCGATGAATGTTATTTTAACATAGTCACCTTCTATTTCCATAGCTTCCATCATTGCTTTTCTTAGGTTTAATTTATTTATTACAGTTCCTGAGTAAACTTCTGGACAGTTAACTATAACTCTTTCCATTGGCTCTAATAACTTACCATCTTCTTTTATAAATAAAACTTCTGGTTTAGAAACACCTATTTCGTATCCTTCACGTCTCATGTTTTCTAAAAGGATAGATAAGTGAAGCTCTCCACGTCCTGATACTCTGTATCCATCAGTTGTGTCTAATGGCTCAACTTTAAGACCAACATTAACTTCTAATTCTTTGTCTAATCTATCTTTTAAGTGTCTTGTAGTTACGAACTTACCACTTTTTCCGCAGAATGGAGAGTCATTAACTAAGAAGTTCATAGATAAAGTAGGTTCTTCTATGTGTATCATTTCCATTGGAATTGGATTGTCACTATCACATATAGTTTCACCTATAGATATATCACTTATACCAGCTATAACAACTATATCTCCAGCATAAGCTTCATCTTTTTCAACTTGGTTTAATCCTTCATAAACTGTAAGCTTAGATATTCTTCCTTTAGCTACTGAACCATCAGCTTTACATATAGAAACTTGAGAACCATTTTTTATAGTTCCTTTGTAAACTCTACCGATTCCAAGTCTACCTACATAGTCATCATAAGCAAGTGCAGATATTTGTAATTGAAGAGGTTCTTCACTGTAATCAGGGTATGCTTCAACATGTTCAACAACAGTTTCAAATAATGGAGCTAAGTTAGTACTTTCATCGTCCATTTCTTTCTTAGCTATACCTTGTTTAGCTATACCGTATATTATTGGGAATTCACATTGCTCATCAGTTGCGTTTAAGTCAACGAATAAGTCAAATACTTCATCAACAACTTCTTCAGCTCTTTGATCTTGCTTGTCTATCTTGTTTATGAAAAGTATTGGTCTAAGTCCAGCTTCTAAAGATTTTTGTAAAACGAATCTTGTTTGAGGCATTGGTCCTTCACTAGCATCAACTAGTAATATAACTGTATCAACAGTCTTTATAACACGTTCAACTTCAGAAGAGAAGTCACTATGTCCTGGTGTATCTACTATATTTATCTTGTAGTCCTTATAGTTTATAGAACAGTTTTTAGAATATATTGTTATACCTCTTTCTGCTTCAAGGTCATTACTATCCATTACACAGTCTTTAACTACTTCATTATCTCTAAATGTTCCAGATTGATGCAAGAAAGCATCAACTAAAGTTGACTTACCAGCATCAACGTGGGCTATAACCGCTATGTTTATTATTTTGTTTTTTGACATTGAATATGCTCCTTTCGCATTAAAATAACTTATTTAGTATAGCACAGTATAACTGTGTATACAAGATACTAAAACTTAAAATAAAAGTATAACAATGAATATATTTTATGTAAAAAAAAATAATTTAAAGTTAATTTTAAAGATAAAAAATAAAAGTTAGTTTTTTTATCTAAGGGAAAATGTTTGTGGTAAAGGGTAGATATGTATTAAAAATTTTGAATAGAATTTAGATTGCATTTTTTAGTTTAATGAAAATAACAATGAGGAAATCAATAAATACAAATAAAAAATATTAATTAAATGAAAAAATCCTACCTATTTATATAGGTAGGATTTTAATGTCTAAAATATGTCTAAAAATTATTATAATATAAATTTAAAAATCTTAGTTAATATTAAATTATTTTTTGAATATTCCAAATGGCTTACCAACAGGTAAAAATACTCTTCCAAAATGAGCATTCAGTACTGAAGCAGCAGAACCATAGAATGAGAATACTGCTATAAGCATTTCTGAGTATGCAGCAAATGTATGAGTTGCTTCTGACATTATACCGAATGAACTTAAAGTAAGCCCTATAAATAAGCAGTCTATAAGTACAAATATTATAAATAATACTTTATGTGTCTCCATTGCACCTATAGTCATATATAAAGTAAATATTAGGTAACCTAAGTATGCAAAACCTAATTGCTTAACATCTATAGTAGAAGCTAAAGCTTGTCCAAATACTCCATTTTGAATTAACCATACTAATCCAACTGAGTACCAGAAAAATGCATATCCACCAAATGCAGTAGCTCCAAATGTATTGTTATGTTTAAAATCGTTTATACTTGCCATTAATTGGGCAGATGCTCCTAAAAATATTGCCCATGGGATAACAAAAGATACACCAGAAGTTAATCCTAACTTTTGAGATGATGCAACTAATGTTATCATTGCTAATCCAAAAAGCCCTAATGCTGAAGGATCAGCAGTTACAACTTTAACTTTAGTTTCGTTCATGATTTCCTCCAAAAAAATTTATTTATAATTATATAAGTTCATCTTTGTATACAATATACTTTATTCATAACAAAGACTAAACTATAATAACATCTTTATTGACAAAAACGCAAGAGAAAATTCAAAAAAATTCAAATTGAATAAAATTTATAAAAATATACAAATGTTTACTGTATATTTTTATAGGGTAATAATAATTTAAAATAATTAATTAAATAAGGAGAATGAAAATGATTAGAGTGTGTCCATATTGCTCAAACGTTGATGTTAATAAATTAAAAGAAATAGCTGGAGAAGAAAATGTAAGTACAGGATGTATAGGTGTTTGTAGAATGTATTCAAAAGAGGCTGTAGCTAAGATTGATGGAAATCTTGTTATAAAGCAAACAGAAAAAGAGCTATTTGATATGATAAAAAAATAAAAAAATACCATGATTAATCATGGTATTTTTTATGCTTAAGGAAATTATGATACTTTAAAAACTGTGTATAATTATTGTAGTCAAGTAATACCAATAAGTTTAGTTGATCGAAAAAAAGATATTTTGAGCAACTGATGAAGTCATTGGCGACACGAAGTGTTTCTCTGACACGTCGCTTAGGCGAAGTAAATTTTTTATCATATATAAAAGGAAAGGGATATATATAAATTAATTAATATATATAATTCAGAAAATCGATAAAAAAATCTATCTATAAATATACAATATAAATTAAAACAAAAACATGGGAAATATTAGTGTGGGTAATATGAACAAAGAAGGCAAAAACAGTTCTTGGAATTACATTTATCTCGTCACTTATGTTGGTAGGATGTAGCTCCACTAAAACTTCAAATGTTGATCAATTTGTAGTACTACAAAATTAAAATGCAAGAATGAATATAAATCTATCAATAGATAATATATATTTTAAGATATCAAAAGGATTTAATACGATAGTAAACTTATACGAAAGTAGTGAAGTAGATAGAGTTGGTGGTCCAAAAATTAGAAACTGTATATAATTATAAAATTCCCCTTTATTTTTTAAAGGGGAATTTTATATAAAAATATATTTATTTGAGAATATATTCTTTGTGAAGTATCCAATTATTATCTATCCACTTATATATTGAAATATTATCAAAACTGCAATAGAAATCACAAGGGATATTATTTACATAATCCCACAGTTCATTAAACTTACTTCTTATTTTTTTAGAACTTATTGTAACATGGAATATTTTATCCTTACCATCATGGCTATCAAAGTTTATATAATTTATAGAGGAAAGTTCATCTATAAGTTTATCATGAACAAATTTAGCATCATTACTCATAAAAACTTTCATATATATAACTCGATCATCAAAATGATCATATCCATGGATTTCATAAGGTGTAGCATCATTAGAATTAGAAAATATATTTAATGTTTTTTCTAATTGCGAAATATCATCACTTTCAAAAGGGGATTTTATAGTAAAGTGAGCAGGCAGTTTAGAAGATTTAACACCAAACTTATCAAAGACATCCTTTCTTAAAGTGTTATTAAATTTGCCTGCATCTTTTTTTAAAACACTAACTATTACATATCTCAAATGTTTACCTCCAAGTATATTTATACTAATTTTTAACAAATATTTCATAAAGAATTCATATAAATATTATAAAATGAAATATAACATATATTTATATATTAAGTTAAAAGGTTACAGTATTTATACCAATTATAGTATAGACACATGTTATATATAAATATACAATATATTATAAGGTCATGATTATCAATGTATAATCACAATAATAAAAGGATGGGATGAAAAATGAGCTTTTTTAAAAGACTAAAAAATATAGTGGATGCAAAGGCTAACAAAGCGTTAGATAAGCATGAAAATCCAATTGAAATGTTAGAACTATCTATAACTAAAAAAGAAAAGTTATTACAAGATGCTAAAAAACAATGTGCAAACTTTATAGCATCAGTAGATGGAATTAGAAATGAGAAAAAAGATATACAAGAAAAAATAGATAAATATGAAGAAGCCACTAAAGTTGCTATACAAAAGGAAGACAATGAAAAAGCGCAAAACTTTGTAAAACAAAAATTAGAACTTCAAGGAAAATTAACTCAAACAGAAGCTAGAATAAAAGAACAAGATGAAAAAATACAACTTGTAAAAAATAAAATATCAGACTTAGAAATAGAAATATCTAAAATGAAATCTAAAAAGCAAGAATTAGCTACAAGACTTGATGTTGCTGAAATAAATAATGATATAAATGAGACATTAGCTGGTTTAAATGATGATCATGGTATAAACTTAGATGAACTAGAAAAGAAAGTTGCTCAAAAGGAAAGCTATGGTAAAGCATTAGAAGATTTAAAACCTAAAGACGAAGATGAACTTTTAGATGAATATATAAGTAGTTCTCCATCAGTTGATGATGAAGTAGCTAAAGAATTAGAAAGAATAAAAGAACAAATGAAAAAATAAGTAGATTATATTAATCTATTTAAATATTTGTAGATGAATGCTTCGTTTAAATACCAAATCATAAAAGTTGGTTATATAGACGAAGCAAATTTTTTTTATTAGTTAATGTAAGGGGTGCAAAGTTATGGCAAATGAAATAATACAAAGCGAAAAAGACAAATATAAAAAGATTTACTCAGATATAATGTTTTCTTATGATGACTTAAGACAAATGTTAGATGAAAATGAATTAAATAAAAGAACATTTATAAATAAAGTTGAAACATTAAAAGATTATATGGACTTTTTAGATAGATTAGAAAGTGAAAGTAAAAAAGATAAAGGCTTTTTTAAAAAATTATTCAGTAAAAGTGATGATATAGAATCAAAAATTAATAATTATTTAACTATAGATAAAAAAAGGGATATAGATAAACTACAAAAGTGTAGCAAATGTAAGTGTATAAATTGTGCATCAAATTGCATGGTTAATTCTTGTTTAAATTGTAGAGAAGAAGAATATGTATATGGATGTGATAAAAAAACTGATGCATTTACTAAAACAAAGGAAACTGTGACTTTATACGATGGTAATAAAGAAATAATATTTAATGTAGCAGGATACTTAATAGAAAAAAGTGATAGCAATATATTTAGATATGTATATTTAATTGATTCAAAAGACTATGATAATCAACATTTATTAAGATACTCTAAATTTAAAGGGGAAGAAAATTATGATTCTGTAATAGTTGATGATAGTCAAGATGAACTTATAAGACTTAATAATAAATTTATAGAACTAGGGCTTACAGTATAGTGAAGAAAAATAAGTTAAGATTATTTCCCCTATTATTAGTAGCTTTATTTACGTTTTTAGTTACATTTAATTCACTCTCAATGATAAAATCAGAGGCCTATGGGAAAGATTTAGGTGAAGTAGCTTACTCAAGAAGTAGGAGCTCTTTTCATTCAAGTAGTTCTAGTAAAAGTTACTCTAAGCCAAAGAGTATAAAGCCAAGTTCTGGTAGTTTTTCTAGTAAACCAAGTAGTAGCTTAAAGAGCAGTAAAAGTAGCAAACCACAAAGTACTATAAAGCCAGATTCAGGAGGCTTTACGACTAAGCCAAGTGATAACAGCAATATAGACAGTAAAACAGATAGCAAATCAAATAGCACTATAAAACCAGACTCAGGAAGTTTTTATACAAAGCCTAAAAATGAAAGTAATGAAAATAATTCTAATACCAATAAAAAATATTATGACTATGATGAGCCTAAATCAAGTAGGCCTATATTTGGAGGAGGATATTATAGCGGAGGATTTAGTCCTTTTGGAAGAATGTTTTATAGTTTTTCAATGAGTTCGTGGATAGTAAAGCTAGTAGTTATATTAACTATAGTAGTAGTGTTATATATAGCAATAGATTTTATAAAAAATAGAAGAGACGGAGATTAATATTAGTAAAGAAAAAACAACCTATGGTAGATAATAAGTCTATACATAGGTTATTTTTTTACAGATAAGGATTTTTTAGTATAAAAGTATTGATAAAAAATAGGTTATAAAATGGATATTTTAAGTATAAGAGGAAATTATTATGATATTAGGAAAGTATATTTTTTATTTGTTAAGTGATAACACTTAAAAATTTATAGACTTATAAAAAATGTTTTAATATACCTATACAGGGTATAGAAAAAATATAATTAAAAAATAAAGGAGTCAAATGACATGGGTAATATAATTACAAAAACGTATAAAGTCACAGGAATGACTTGTGCAGCATGTGCAAAAGCTGTTGAAAGAGCCGTCAAAAAGCTAGATGGAGTACAAAGTCAGAGTATAAACATGGTGACAGAAAAGTTAGAAATAGTATACGATGATAGTAAAGTTGGTTTTGAAGACTTTAAAAAAGCTATACAAAAATCAGGATATGATATATTAGAAGATACAACATATAAAAAGGTTGATTTAAAAATTGGTGGAATGACATGTGCAGCATGTGCAAAAGCTGTTGAAAGAGCTACTAAGAAATTAGATGGAGTAGAAAGTTCAAGTGTGAATATAGCTACAGAAATAGCATCAATAAGTTATGATCCAAGCAAGATTAAATTATCTAAATTAGAAGAAGCTATTAAAAAGTCAGGATATGAAGTATTAGAGAATAATAAAGATAAAAATCAAATAGATGAAGATAAATTAAGAAAAGAAAAAGAAATGAAAACTTTATTTACTAAGTTTATAATAGCTGTAGGATTCTCTATACCACTATTTTATATAGCGATGGGACCTATGATAACAAAACCCTTTGGTCCATTACCAGTACCAAGCATAATAAATCCTAATACAAACCCTTTAAATTATGCACTAATTCAAATGTTACTTGTTATACCTGTAATGGGAGCTGGGTATAAATTCTATGTAAATGGATTTAAAGCATTACTAACAAAAAGTCCTAATATGGATTCTCTAGTTGCAATAGGTACATCAGCAGCATTTTTATATAGTGTATATACAACATTTAAAATAGCAAATTATAATGGACAAATGCCTCACGGACATCATCAGTTATACTATGAAAGTGCAGGAATAATAATTGCTTTAATATTACTTGGGAAATATTTAGAATCAAGATCAAAAGGAAAAACTAGTGAAGCAATAAAAAAACTTATGGGACTTCAACCAAAAACTGCACTTATATTAAAAGGTGATAAAGAAATTGAAGTACCAATAGATGAAGTTGAAGTTGGAGATATAATAATAGTAAAACCAGGTAGCAAGATACCAGTAGATGGTGTTGTAGTAGATGGTACTACATCAGTAGATGAATCAATGCTTACAGGGGAAAGTATACCTGTTGAAAAAAATATTGGTGATAAGGTAACTGGAGCTAGTATAAATAAGCATGGAAGTATAAAATTTAAAGCAGAAAAAGTAGGTAGTGATACAGCTTTATCTCAAATTATAAAATTAGTGGAAGATGCACAAGGCAAAAAAGCACCTATTGCAAAACTTGCAGATACTGTATCAGGATATTTTGTACCAGTTGTTATAATAATAGCTATAGTGTCAGCAGCAGCTTGGGCTTTATTTGGAAATAAAGATTTAGAGTTTGTCTTAACAATATTTATATCTGTATTAGTTATAGCCTGTCCATGTGCATTAGGACTTGCAACACCAACAGCTATAATGGTTGGTACAGGAAAAGGGGCAGAAAATGGAATACTTATAAAAGGTGGAGAAGCTTTAGAATTTGCACATAAAGTAGATACTGTAATATTTGATAAAACAGGAACTATAACTGAAGGTAAGCCAAAAGTAACAGATGTTATAGTAAGTGATGATATAGATGAAAAATATATAATACAAATAGCAGCAAGTGCAGAAAAAACATCAGAACACCCATTAGGGGAAGCTATAGTTAAGTATGGTGAAGAAATAGGAATAAAATTTGTAGAAGTTAAAAACTTTAAAGCTATACCAGGACATGGTATAGAAGTAAACATAGATAATAAAAATATATTACTTGGTAATAAAAGATTAATGGAAAGTAGAGATATAAGTCTAGAATCTCTACATAAAAAATCTGATAGGTTAGCACAAGAAGGAAAAACACCTATGTATATAGCTATAGAAAATAATATAGCTGGAATAATAGCAGTTGCCGATACTGTTAAAGAAAATAGTAAAAAAGCAGTAGACAAATTACATGAAATGGGAATAAAAGTAGCTATGGTAACAGGAGATAATAAAAAGACTGCCAATGCTATAGCTAGAGAGGTTGGAATAGATATAGTAGTATCAGAAGTATTACCTCAAGATAAATCAAATGTAGTTAAAAATCTTCAAAATGAAGGTAAGTTTGTTGCTATGGTTGGAGATGGTATAAATGATGCACCAGCACTAGCACAAGCTAACGTAGGTATAGCTATAGGAAATGGAACAGATGTGGCTATGGAATCTGCAGATATTGTTTTAATGAAAAGTGATTTAATTGATGTATGTAATGCAATAAAACTAAGTAATGAGACAATTAAGAATATAAAAGAAAACTTATTCTGGGCATTTGGATACAATACAATAGGAATACCAATAGCAGCAGGGCTACTTTATATATTCGGAGGACCGCTACTAAATCCAATGTTTGCAGCAGCAGCTATGAGTTTAAGTTCAGTATCAGTAGTAAGTAATGCACTTAGACTAAAAAACTTTAAAACATACAAATAATAAAAAAGAGTTACCTTAAGTAACTCTTTTTAGTTTATAAAAAATTAATTTAAAATAGTGTAAAATGATGAAAATAAAGTTTATAAATTAGACAAGCTATTATTTGGTATTAGTAAATCAAAACAAGATGAACTTTAAATAGTTAATAGTATAAAATATATAAGTAAAGAAATAATATTATTAATTAAAATAATATTAAAGGAGTAGACAAAATGGCAAAGTTCAACGGTGTAGTAAAGTGGTTTAATAGTGTAAAAGGATATGGTTTTATAACTTGTGATACTGGTGAAGACGTATTTGTTCACTTTACAAATATAAAAGAAGAAAATGATGAAAAAAATTTACATGAAGGTGAAGAAGTTAGCTTTGATATGGTAGAGGCTCCAAAAGGAATGTCAGCTATAAATGTACACAAATTATAAAAATAAGGAACTATCAATTGATAGTTCCTTATTTTTAATTACGGAAAAAATTATATACTTCATAAAAAATTCATATAGTTATAAATTAATTATGATAAAATTAAATATAAATAAAGATCAAATGGAGTTGATAAAATGAGTGAATCTATATTAGTTATTGAAGATGATTCAGATATACAAGAACTCATAGTTGAGTTTTTAGGTTCTAAGGGATATAAAATAGACTCAGCTAATGATGGAGTAGAAGGTATACAAAAGTTTAAGGAAAAAGAATATGATTTAATAATACTTGATATTATGATGCCAAATTTAGATGGACATTCAGTATGTAAAATGATTAGAAAAAATTCAAATGTACCTATAATATTTTTAACAGCATTAACTGACGAATCAGATCAGATAAAAGGGTTTGATTTAGAGTGTGATGATTATATAACAAAGCCTTTTTCATTTAAGTTACTTATAAAAAGAGTAGAAGCAGTGCTTAGAAGGACATCACAAACTAGTAGTGACTGTTTAATCTTTGAAGACTTAAAATTAGATTTAAATACGTATACAGCAAAAATAAAAGAAGAAACTATAGAACTTACTTTAAAGGAATTTAATATACTTAAGACTTTAATAGAAAAATATCCACAAGTGGTAACTAGAGAAAGTTTATTAGATAGTATATGGGGATATGACTATTATGGAGATACAAGAATAGTTGATGCACATATAAAAAATATAAGAAAAAAAATAGTATTGCCATATATAAAAACAGTAAAAGGTATAGGATATACTCTTGAAAAAGATATTTAGTAAATGGGAAAAATTAAATATAAAGTATAAACTATTTACAATAACAACAGGGTTATTACTAGCATTAGCTATAATAATATACCTAATCTTATATTTTTTATTACCAACATATTATTATGAGTATAAAATAGGGAATTTCGAAAAAAGTGTAGCACGACTTAAGAAAGAATCAGTATTTTATACAACGGATGAATTAAAAGAGAAGCTACATCAACTAGAAGCGAGTCAAAATCTATCTGTTCTTTTAACTAACCAAAGTGGAAGAAGAATTTATGGTAGAACAGAATTATTAATACTTAATCATAGTAAATATGTAATAAATAATAGTAGAGAATACCCTAAGAACATTACTATATATACTAAAGATTCAATACTCCCATATAATTTAAGTATAGTAATGCCGCTTCAGCCTATAGATGAAGCTACTGAGGTTATAAGAAATCTTATGCCATATATTATAGGGGTAGCTATATTAATAGCTATAATAGGTGCATACATATATACAAAAGTAATAACTAAACCTTTGATAGATATAATAGAAACTGAAAGAGAAGCTGAAAATAAAAGAAAAGAATTTATAGCTACTATATCTCATGAACTAAAAACGCCAATAACTATAATAAGTGGACAACTAGAAGGTATGATTTATAATATAGGGAAATATAAAGATAGAGATTTATATTTAGAAAAATCATATGATACTACACAAGAGTTAAAAGAATTGGTAAATGAGATGATAGAAGTATCAAAATGTGAAATATTAGAAACTGATTTGACTTTAGATACTGTTAATTTAAGCAATATGGTTGAAAATATAATAAAAAGACAAGCATTTTTAATAGAAGATAAAAATTTAAATACAGTAATAGATATAGAAAAAGATTTGTATGTAAAATGTGATGCAGATAGAATAAAAAAAGCAATAAGTAATATAATAAACAATGCTATAAAATATTCACCAAATAAAGAAACTATAATAGTGAAGCTGTATACTAAAAGTGTAAAAATTGCTAGAAGAAAAACTGATTCAAAAATATATTTAGAAGTCGAAAATACAGGCATTACTATAGATAAAAAATATCTAAATGAGATATTTAAGCCATTTTTTAGAGTAGAAAAATCAAGATCTAGAAAAACTGGAGGAAGTGGGCTAGGGTTATATTTAGTTAGTAAAATACTTCAAAGTCATGGATTTAAGCATAACATAAAAAATAAAGAGAATTCAGTAATATTTACTATAGAGTTTAATTAAACTTTCAAAGTTCATTCACTTAAAACTCATATTAAATTCATATTAAAAAGTTAATATATAAGTATAGAAAGACTAGCTTAAAAACCATAATATAATACCCTAAAATAATGGCAACACTCCCTCACATCCTCCTATGGGTTGCCATTATTTATATCCCCTATATTTTATATAGGGGATATTTTTAATTGTAAGTAAAATGTATAATTTATAAAATAATAAATTAGATTTTGTACAAAAAAAGAAAGTAATAATTTTTAATAAAATGCAAAAAATAATATAAATAAAGGAGGATATATGACTACTATGAAAAATTATATGAATAATATGAAAAATGATATGGAAAAAAGACTTGATGGAGCTAAAGAAAAAGCAGAAGATGTAAAAGAAAATGTACTAGGATTTATGGCTAATATGGAAAATCAAGTGGAAGATGGAATGGAAAGATATAAAGAAAAAAAATTTGCTAAAAATTTAAAAAAACAAATGGAAAAAGAACATAAATAAATACCTAAAAGAGCTAAATTATTTAGCTCTTTTAATATTTAAATAAAATTGTATCATTACATTTTATATTTATTATATATTTAAGATCCATATATGGAAATTGTATGGGTTAGGTAGTAATATTTAATTAGGATTCATTAAAAGTGGAGGAATAATTATGGATAGAATGAATGAAGTAAGTAAAACTAAAACAAAATTTTTAGTGACATCATCTTTATTTGCCGCACTAGTTTGTTTAACAACAGCATATATATTACATATTCCAGTAGGAGCTAATGGAGGGTATGTTCATATAGGGGATTCATTTATATATTTAGCAGCAGCTATACTTCCTACTCCTTACGCAATGATTTGTGCAGCAATAGGAGCTGGAATGGCAGATTTAGTTAGTGGTGCAGCTATATGGCTAATACCAACAATAATAATAAAGCCAATATTAGTATTATTTATAAGCTCAAATAGCGAAAAAATAATAACTAAAAGAAATATAATAGGAAGCTTTATTGCGGGATTTGTAGGATGGTTTTTATATATGATAGCAGGGGGAATTATATCAGGTACATTTGTAGGTGCATTTGTATTGTCTCTTGTAGGTTTTGTACAACCAATAGGAAGCTTTATAGTGTTTTTATTAATTGGAAGTACTTTTGATAAATTAGAAATAAAGAAAAAATTTTAATAAAAAGGAGATAGATATGAATATATTATATACAATAGGTGATAGTCTTTATGTAAACTTAACTAATAAATGTCCATGTAGATGTATATTTTGTATAAGAGATGAGAAGGATGAAATTGAAAAAAGTGGAAGTTTATGGCTAGAACATGAACCAAGTATTGACGAAATAAAGGAAGCTTTTAAAAATTATAATTTAAGCGATTATAATGAAGTTGTATTTTGTGGATATGGAGAACCCTTAGTTAGACTAGACGAAGTAATAGAAATTAGTAAGTTTATAAAAGAAAAAAGTAATGTAAAAGTTAGGGTTAATACCAATGGTTTAAGTGATTTGATTCATAAAAAGAAAACAGCAATACTATTAAAGGATAATATAGATTCTATATCAATTAGCTTAAATGCTCCAAATAAAGAGGTTTATACAAAGGTTACAAGACCTAAATACGGGGAAGTATCATTTGAATATATGATAAATTTTGCAAAAGAATGTAAAGAGTATATAAGTGAAGTAGCTTTTTCCGTTGTAGATGAAATATCGCAAGAAGAAATAGAAATGTCAAAAGTGTTAGCAAATAAGCTTGGAATAGATTTAAAAGTAAGAAATAAAAATTAAAATACTTAGAGTACACTAAAAAACTATAAAAATAAATTTATTTTTATAGTTTTTTAGTATATATAATAATAAATAAGTATTAAAATATAAATTTAAATTCAATGGGGAATATTTCATAAAAAGTAAAAAAAATATAAAAAAAGTATAAAATTTGACGGTATTTATGGTAAACTACAACTAAAAAGAAAATTAAATTAACAAAAGAACAGGAGCAAAGAGCAATGGGAATATTTGATATCTTCAAAAAGAAAAATAAAAGCAGTATTATATTATCGCCTACAAATGGTGAAATATTAGAGTTATCATATGTACCAGATGAGGTATTTTCCAACAAGATTATGGGAGATGGATTTGCTATAAAGTCAAATGATGGGGTTATAGTATCACCAGTAGATGCAACAGTTGAGATGATATTTGATACTAAACATGCTATGGGGTTAAAAACTGATGATGGTTTAGAATTACTTATACATTTAGGAATAGATACAGTGAATTTAAAAGGTGAAGGTTTCGAGATATTCACAAATGTTGGAGATAAAGTTAAAGCAGGAGATAAAATAATGAAAATGGATGTTGACTTTATAAAAAATAATGCAACATCGGATATAAGTCCTATAATATTTACTAGTTTAGAAGATGGACAGTCTGTAAAAATTGTAACAGGTGCTGTAGAAGCTAAAGAAGAAAATAGAATAGAAATAGTTAAATAACTAACAAATAGGGGGGTCTTTAGATATATCTAAGGACCTTTTATATGTAATAAAATTAAATTAAAATAAATAATGACATCAACAGGAGGAAATTATATGCTTAAATTTTTACAGCGTATAGGTAAATCACTTATGTTACCTATAGCGGCACTACCAATAGCAGGTATTATGCTAAGAATTGGACAACCTGATGTAATAAAAGCATTGTATGCAGTGCCATTTATGTCTCAAATACTTCCATTTTTTGGAGCAGCAGGGTCTGCATTATTTGATAATTTACCATTATTATTTGCGCTAGGAGTTGCAGTTGGTTTATCTGATGATCAAAATGGTGCATCAGCTCTAGCAGGTGTTATATCTTATTTAACTTTAACTAATGTTACTACTAAATACTGGGGTATAAATTTTGCACCAGAAATAGCATCAACATTAAATATATCATTTTTAGGAGGTATACTAGCAGGTTTAATAGGTGGATTATCATATAATAGATATAGAAAAGTTCAACTGCCAGAATTTTTAGCATTCTTTGGTGGAAGAAGAGCAGTTCCTATAATGTCTGGATTAATATCAGCTATAGTAGCTATACCTTTAGCTATAGTTTGGCCTAGTATTCAAGCTTTTTTAGGAGATATATCAGCAGCTATAGCAGGGTTTGGAGCTATGGGAGCAGCATTATATGGATTCTTTAATCGTCTATTAATACCAATGGGACTTCATCATGTATTTAATTCATTCTTCTGGTTCCAATTAGGAAACTTTAATGGGACAACAGGAGATTTAAACAGATTCTTTGCAGGAGATCCTACAGCAGGACACTTTATGGCAGGATTTTTCCCAGTAATGATGTTTGGTTTACCAGCAATAGCATTTGCTATATACTGTGCAGCTAAGAAAGAAAAGAAAAAAGCAGTAGCAGGTATGCTTTTATCTTTAGGACTTACAGCTTTATTAACAGGTGTTACAGAGCCACTTGAATTTTTATTTATATTTTTATCACCAGCATTATTAGTAGCACATGCAATACTTACAGCAATATCTATGTTTATTACAGATTCACTAGGAGTACTTCATGGGTTTACATTTTCAGCAGGAGCGATAGACTATTTACTAAACTTTAACTTAGCTACTAATCCAATATATATATTACTAGTAGGGCTTGGAATTGGTGCTTTATACTTTGTAGTATTTTACTTTTTAATAGTTAAGCTAGATTTACCAACTCCAGGTAGAGAAGATGATGATGAACTTAGTTCAAATCCAATACAAAATAGTGAAGTAGCAGCAACTAGTGAAGATGAAATATCTAGAAAATATATAGAATATCTAGGTGGAGATGAGAATATAATTAAGGTTGAAAACTGTGCAACTCGATTAAGATTAGAACTAGTTGATACTGATAAAATGAATGAAAGAGGTTTAAAATTATTGGGAGCAAAAGGTGTTGTTAAATTAAACAAGACTAGTGCTCAAGTTATAGTTGGTACGAAAGTTGAATTCGTAGCTGATGGAATAAATGAAAGTCTTAGAAAATAATAAGGATATCTAAACTTAGGTATCCTTATTTATAATATAGTGAATTTTAAATTCTATTAATTTTAAAAGATTTAAGCGAAGGTTTTTCTTAGTGAATACTAAGAAAAAGTGTAGGTAGTATGAGTAAAGTCAATTTTTGTTGTTCAACTTTTACCAAAATATAGCTATAATATAAAATAAATGAAAATAAAAAATTATCTAAAAATAGGAGGGGGATATATGTTAAATACTAATAAAGAACATGTAGTTAAATGGTCAGTACAAGGTAAAATTCATCATCCAATAGGTGGAAACTATAGAATAAGTTATGATGGAAAACCTATGATACTTCCAGCAACAGGTGGAATATCATATAATGTATCTGTTGGTGATAGTGTTTTTAATTGGGCAGGTGACCATGTAGAGCCAGGTGTATCTATAAGAAATGAAAATAGTTCAGAAAATGCAGCATTAATGACATTTGCATGTATTGGAAATGAAGCTAAAATAGTATCAGGGGATGCTAAAGGTAAAAAGGGATATGTAACAGGCATGCATGGAGGTATAGACCATGTGTTAATATATTTCGATGATGAAACTTTAGAAGATTTAGCAATCGATGATAAAATAATGGTAAAAGCATATGGACAAGGGCTTAAGTTAAATAATTATGAAAATGTACACATAATGAATATAGATCCTAATTTATTTGAAAAATTAAACATAAAAGAAGAAAATGGAAAGCTTAAAGTTAATGTTGTAGGAAAAGTTCCAGCATATTTAATGGGGTCTGGTATAGGTTCTAAAAGTGCTGCTACAGATGGTGATTATGACATAATGACAGCTGATATGGAAGAAATAAAGAGATTAGGGCTTGATAAGTTAAAATTTGGTGATTTAGTATTACTTCAAGATTGTGATAACACATATGGTGTAGGATATTTAAAAGGTGCTGTAAGTATAGGAGTTGTAGTTCATAGTGATTGTGTGAAATCAGGTCATGGGCCAGGGGTAACAGTTATAATGACTTGTAAAGATGACACTATAGAAGGTATTATAGATGAAAATGCTAATATAAAAAATTATATGAAATAAAAAAAAAGGTCTTCTATTTAAATAGAAGACCTTTTTTTGAGTTAAAAGTAAGTATATCTATAGCTACTAAAAAATAAATATTTTATTTTAATATATGAGAATATGTATATCCAAAAAAGTGAAATCTATTATAAAAACAATTTTAAAGATTTAAAATTTGCAAAAAATGGTATATAATATGAAAAGACTAACTAGGAGGGGCCAAATGAATAAAAGTAAAGTTGTAATAGTAGGAACAGGAATGGTGGGAATGAGCTATGCTTATTCAATGGTGAACCAAGGAACATGCGAAGAATTAGTACTTATAGATTTAGATAAAAAAAGAGCTGAAGGAGAAGCTATTGATTTAAATCATGGACTTAGCTTTGCACCAAGAAAAATGAAGATATATGCGGGGGATTATAGCGATTGTAGTGATGCCTACATAATATGCATAACAGCAGGTGCTATACAAAATGAAGGAGAGACAAGATTAGACTTATTACATAAAAATACAAAAATAATGAAGTCTATAATAGGAGAAATAAAAAAGACAGGCTTTAAAGGAATATTATTAATAGCTACAAATCCAGTTGATATAATGACTTATGTATCATGGAAATTATCTGGTTATGATAAATCGAAAGTCATAGGATCAGGAACGACACTAGATTCAGCTAGACTTAGATATACATTAGGTGAAAGATTAAATGTAAATCCTAAAGATATAAATGCATATGTAATGGGTGAACATGGAGATTCTCAATTTGTAGCTTGGAGTTATGCACTTTGTGGATTACAACCAATATATCAAATAGCATCTAGAAAAGATAAGAATATAGATTTTGATGATTTAGAAAAAATAGAAGATGAAGTTAGAAATATAGCTTATAAAATAATTGATTGTAAAAAGTCGACATATTATGGTATAGGAATGGCTTTAACTAAGATAACTAAAGCTATACTTGAAAATGAAAATACAGTACTTACAGTATCATCATATTTAAATGGAGAATATGGAAATGAAGACGTGTATATAGCAGTTCCAAGTATAGTAAATAAAGATGGAGTAAGAGAAGTGATACATTTACCACTTGATGCTACAGAAAAAGAAAAGTTAAATGATTCTATAAAGATAATGAAAGAAAATATAAAAAAATTAGACTTATAAAAATAAATAATTAAAAGCGCTACTTAATTTTAAGTAGCGCTTTTAATTATTTATAGTTATGTAATAGTATATGAAATATTTAGAGTATTAGTTTAAACAAATTTATCTAAAATATAAAAAAACTTATAATAATAAAACTTCAATATATGGATAACTTAAAAGTAAGCACAATTTAAAAGAAAGGATAAAGTTATGAAAAAAGAAGTTAAAGTAAATGAAGGAAGGTCAGATAATAATCCACATATGGATAAGTTATTAAAAGAAAATAAAAATAGAATGGAAATTGCAAAAGAAATAAGTACTAATAAAAAAATAGGTGACATAGTAGGCGAAAGATTAGCTAAAAAACATCATTTCCCACCATGTTAAATTAAATTTAGGAGGAAACTAATGGAGAATAAATTTTCAAATGGACATTATAAAGACGCAATTGAGTATGCAAAATATATACTTTCAAATAGTTCCTCTATAAAAGAAATAGCTGAGAATATAAATGAATTAGAAAAAGAAGACGATAATAAAAAAGTAAGTGATAATTAAATTAGTAACACAATAATATAGTTATAAAATAGTAGGTTAATTAATATTTATATTAAATAACCTACTATTTTATTTGAATAAATTATTTAAGTAGGCGCATTTAGATATATAAATTATTGAAAAATATAAATAGAAATACTAATATTAATTATTAATGAATGAGGTAATAGAGTTTAGGGGGGATTATTATTAATAAATTACTTAATACATATAAAGGACTCCCAAAAGAGATATACATATTGTTTATAGGTAAAATAGTAAATAGTATAGGTTCTTTTGTACATCCTCTTATGTCATTGATACTTACACAAAAAATAGGAATGTCAGCTTTTGAAGCCGGTCAATTTGTGACAATGCTTGCAGTATTTCAGGCTCCATGTATGATAACTGGAGGAAAGTTAAGTGATACGATTGGAAGAAGAAAAGTTATAATAACATTTCAAGCTTTAGGTGCACTTATGTTAATTATATGTGGGCTTATGGATACTACTGTATTAACAGCTAAGATAATGATATTATCATCATGTTTTTATTCAATATCATCACCTGCTTATGATGCGTTAAATGCAGATTTAACTAATGAAGGAAATAGAAAAGAATCATACTCACTATTGTATATGGGAGTGAATATTGGTTTTTCTATAGGTCCAATACTTGGTGGATTTTTATATAAAGATTATTTATTTTTAATATTTATAGGAGATGCTATAACTACCTTAATAGCCTTAACACTATTTATATTTTATGTAAAAGAGCCAACAAAAATTAAAAAAAGCAATGTAATAGAGTCAAAAGAAATATATAATGATGAATATAAAGATTTTTCTACTTTAAAAGTATTAATTAAAAGACCTATACTAATAGCATTTCCTATTATAATGCTATTATATCAATTTTCATATTCTCAATGGGGATTTTCTCTTCCTCTTCAAATGGGAGAAATATTTGGAGAGGATGGGGCAAGATTGTATGGATTATTAGGAGGATTAAATGGATTTATAGTAATTATATTAACTCCTATACTCACTAGTAAAACTAAAAAATATAAATCTATGAACATTATGTCTATAGGAGGAATTTTATATGGGTTATGTTTTTTAGTGGTTAGTTTTTCAAAAGTGATGCCATTATTTTTCCTAGCAATAATATTATTAACTATAGGCGAAGTTTTAATAGCTATTAATAGTTCGGCTTTTATAGCGAACAATACTCCTATATCTCATAGGGGAAGGATAAGTTCTGTAATACCATTAATTACTGGAATGGGATATGCAATGGGACCTATGATAATGGGGAAAATTATAGATTCAAGCTCTATATCTATAGGGTGGATAGTAGTTATGTTGGCTTCTTTTATAGGAGCATTCGGACTTTTAATATTAAAAAAACTTAAATTAGAAATAAATGAAGAATAACTAGTATAAAAAATAGAAATTAATATGAATATTAAGAATAAAGTACTTATTAAATCGTACTTAAATAGATAAAATTTAAAAAAAGTTCATAAATTATTGAAAAAAAATACTGTTATGCTATAATTAACCTATAAATACGAATTATTAAATAAATTTGTGGAATAATAATCGGTTTCATAGGGGAGGAAATATAAAATGAAGAATCAAAGTTCGGTTATTTATCAACTAGATGGTAAGCCAAAATTAACAGAAGCTATACCCTTAGGTCTTCAGCATATACTCGCGATGTTTGTTGGAAATGTTACACCACTTATAATAATTTCTAATATACTTAACTTGTCATTAGCTGATAAAACTTCTTTAATACAATGTGCTATGTTTGTATCTGGAATAGTAACATTAATACAATGTTATAAAGTTGGTCCATTTGGAGCAAGGTTACCAATAGTTATGGGAACTAGTTTTGGGTTTGTACCAGTACTTACAGCAATAGGTGCTAAGTATGGATATGAAACGATACTTGGAGCATGTCTAGTAGGTGGGCTTATAGAAGTAATGTTTGGTCAAAGTATGAAAAAATTAAGGAGATTTTTCCCGTCAGTGGTAACAGGAACAGTAGTTTTAGCTATGGGTATATCTTTACTTCCAACAGGTATAAATTATTTTGCAGGTGGAGTAGGAGCTAGTGACTTTGGTTCAATATCAAATCTTATATTAGGAACAGTAGTTTTACTAACTGTATTAATTTTTAATCAATATACTAAAGGGATAACTAGTTTAGCATCAATACTTATAGGACTTATAGTTGGATATATAGTAGCAATACCAATGGGAAAGATAGATTTTTCGCAACTATCTCAGATGTCTATGATATCTGTTCCAATGCCGTTTACATTCGGGTTTGAATTCCATCTAGACGCAATATTTGCAGTAGCTTGTGTATTTATAGTTTCAGCTGTTGAGACAGTAGGGGATATAACATCAATAGCCCATTCAGGGATAGGAAGAGATGCTACTGATAAAGAAATAGCAGGTGGAGTTATGGCAGATGGTATAGGAAGTGTTATAGGGGCAATGTTTAGTGTACTTCCAAATACTTCGTTTGGCCAAAATGTAGGGATTATAGCCATGACTAAAGTTATAAATAGAAATGTAGTAGCAACAGGTGCAGTATTTTTAATATTAGCAGCAGTATTTCCAAAATTTGGAGCAATAATATCTTTAATGCCTTCAAGTGTATTAGGTGGAGCTAGTGTAATGATGTTTGCAATGATTGCAGTTAGTGGGATAAAGCTTATAACTAGTGAGCCTCTTAATAATAGAAATAGCACAATAGTAGCACTTTCATTAGGAGTTGGCGTTGGATTATCATTTGTTCCAGGAGTTCTTTCTAATATGCCAGAATCTATACAATTAATATTTGGAGATTCAGGACTTGTATTAGTTGCAATTATAGCAGTAGTTTTAAATATAGTACTTCCAAAAGAAGAAAAATCTGTAGAATTAGAAGTTAAATTAGAAGGTCAAATATCTTAATACAAAATAAAAGATAGTTATTTTTATATGTAAAAATAGCTATTTTTTTATAAAAAACTTTATATATATGTGTTAAAATTTTATTTAAATTTAGGTATAAGTTATATATAATTATAATAGGGAAAGATATAACAGGGGGAAATATACCGATGAAAAGGATATTTAATAAATTAAATGAGAATATAATAATTATAAATAATAAAGGAGATATATTATTTTGTAATGAAGTATTATTAGAAAAATTAGGGTATAAACAAGAGGATATAATACAAAATAATATAAATAATATTTTATATAATATAGAAGATATTGATTGTATAAAAAAAGAAGAAAATATAGATTTGTTGTTTTATAGAAAGACAAAAGACATTGTCAAATTTAACTGTGATATAATAATAGATTTTTTTGAAGAAAAAGAAGTAATTTTTATATTATGTAAAGAAATAAGCAAATCATATACAATAGAAGACTTAGATAATCTACTAGATAGTATACCGATAGGATTATGGATTAAGAATATAGATGGTAAATATTTATACTCAAATAGATATCTAGCAAGTCTTGCCAACAAAGAAAAAGAAAATATGATAGGAAATTATGATATAGATAATTTTAAAGATGAATATGCACATTTATATAAAGAGGTAGATGAAGAGGTAATAAATACAAAAAAGCCAAGGCTACTTGAAGAAGCTATAATAGTAAATGGAATAAGCAAAGAGTTTGAATCGTATAAGGCACCTATACTTGGTGAAAATGAAGATGTAATTTATACGGTAGGAGCTACAAGGGATATAAGTTTGAGAAAAAAGATAGAAAAGCAGGTATTTAATAACCACAATCAAGTATCAACTTTGAATAATATTTTAAATAGATCTAATCGTGATATAAAAGGATTATTAGAAAATGGTTGTTATGAGCTCTTAAAATACTTAAGTATTGATGGAATATCTATATGGTTGTATGATAAAGATAAAAAAGAATTAAAATCATATATAAGAAGAGGTTATTCTGTTGTATCACAGCATGAAGGTATAATAAAGCTAGGTAAAGATACAATAGAGTTGGAAATTTTTAATAATATGTCAGATGGCTTAAGGGATATAAATGAAGTAAGCCATATAGATATATGTAAAAAAATGGAAAATGATGGAGTGAAATACATAGGAACTTATAAAATAAAATTAAGAGATGACATTATAGGCATATTAACTATATATTATAAATATGATAATAAACCACCAGAATATGACCAAAGTAATTTTATAAAAGCTATATGTGGTCAGATGGCTATATTAATCAAAAACTTAAAACTCACTAATGAAATAAAAATAGAAAATAAAAAAAGAAGCAATACAGAAAGAGAATTGGCATTGTTTTTAGAAACAGCAGTTGATTTAGTAGGGGTTATAGATGAAAATGGATATTTTAAAAAAGCAAACTCAAAATGGAGTGAAGTATTAGGATGGACAGAAGAAGAATTAATAAATATTAATTTAAAAAATTTACTACATCCTGAAGATATGAAAAAGGTATTACCAGTTAAAGATTTTAAAAAAGGTTCTAAATTTAGAAAAAATGTTAAGTATAGATATTTAAACAAAAATGGTAAATATATATGGTTACATATAGGTAGCAAGTATGTAGAGGAAGAAAATCATTTTTTAGTTACAGGAAGAGATATAACAAAAGAAATGTATGTTGAAGAACAAACTAAAAAACTAGAAAAAGCTATTGAAATAGAGAGTATGAAAAATGAATTTTTCTCTAATATATCACATGAATTTAAAACTCCACTTAATATAATACTTGGGAGCATGCAGTTATTAAATCAAAGTATATATAAAAATAGCATAACTACTGAAAAACTTATTAATCATATAAGTACAATAAAGCAAAATTCTTATAGACTTTTAAGACTTGTAAATAATCTTATAGATATAAGTAAAATAGAAACAGGATACTATGAATTACAACTTTCTAATAATAATATAGTTAATATAATAGAGGATATAACTCTATCAGTTGTAAATTATGTAGAGTGTAAAAATATAAATTTAATATTTGATACTGATACAGAGTGTGAAATATTAGCATGTGACCCTGATAAAATAGAGAGGGTTATGCTAAACTTATTATCAAATGCAATAAAATATACAGGAGAATATGGAGAAATAATAGTAAGTTTAAAATCAGATGGTAAAAAGGTAATAGTATCTGTAAAAGATAATGGGACTGGAATACCTAAGGATAAAATAGGAATTATATTTGATAGATTTGGACAAGTAAATGATGCACTAATAAAAAGAAGAGAAGGTAGTGGAATTGGTTTATCCTTAGTTAAATCTTTAGTAGAAATGCATGGAGGTTCTATAAGGGTAGAAAGTGAATTAAATATAGGAAGTGAATTTATATTTGAAATACCTGTATCTTTAATTGAAGATGAAGAAGTAACTATATTAGATAAAAATTTAAGAGATTCACAAATAGAAAAGTGTAATATAGAGTTTTCAGATATATATAATATTTAAAAATATATATAATAAATTAATGAATAATTAATTATAAACCATGAAGGTTTTCACTAGCTAAAGTGAAAACCTTTTTTGAATTATATTATTATTATCGATGCTTTGTATAGTTGCTTACGCAGACTATAAATGTATTTATAGTAAATTAGATAGAAAATAAATGGAATATGGAGTTTACTGATAATAATTAAAGAATATAAAATATACATCTTATATGCTTTAATTTACAAAAAGTAATGTATAGAATCTTAAAAAAGTAGATATATCAAGTAATAAAAAATATTTGATATATCTACTTTTTTAGATGCAGTAAATAAACATGATTATAATTATATAGCAATATTATTTAATTTATTAAGTTTTTGTAGTTTGTATTTTTTAAACATCAATGTATTAGACATATTACACAAAGTTAACTTACCTATCTTTCAAATGAATTGCTACTTTCATAGGAACAACAAAATTTACTTCCTTTAAATAAAAAGAAGAATGCGCTGCCCATAATAAGAGGGGTTATAAATGATACAGCTAAAGCGATTGAATTGCTATATGTACTTTTTGTAAAAACTGCAAGAATTAATAAGATAAGATTAATTTAAAAATATGAAAAAAGATGAAGATAAATAATAATACAGATTGGCTAAAATCAAAGGATTCATTGAAATGGTATTATAAACTTATCATAAAAAATAAATAATACTATGATAAAATATGACTATAGACCATAAATTAAGATATTTTGCATAAGGGAGGGGAATTAATGAATATCATATATTTTTTAGTAGGAATAATAGCGACGACTATTGGTGCAATATCAGGAATTGGTGGAGGAGTTATAATAAAGCCAGTACTTGATACATTAGGAAATTATGATATAAGTACGATAAGTATATTATCTAGCTTTACTGTGTTTTCTATGTCAATAGTAGCTTTATTAAAAAGCATAAAAAATAAAGTTAAATTAGATGGAAAGAGAACTATATCTCTAGCAATAGGTTCTATAATAGGTGGGATATTAGGTAAAAATTTATTTACCTTATTTTTAGCGGCTTTAAACAACAATTTACTAGGCCAAAAAATACAATCAACTACATTATTTATACTTATGGGTGTAGTTTTAATTTTATATATTAATGAAGGTAAAATTAAAGGTTTTAGAGTTAATAATATAGGATTTTGTGCATTGATAGGTATTATATTAGGTATAATTTCTTCATTTTTAGGAATAGGTGGAGGACCGATAAATGTAATTGCATTAATGTATATATTAGGTATGGGAAGTAAGGAAAGCTCTATACATTCTATATTTATAATATTTTTTTCACAAGGGTCTAAACTTTTATCGGTGTTTTTATCAGAAGGATTTAGTGTATATAACTTAGAGGTACTTCCTTTCATGGTTGTAGGTGGTATTATGGGAGGATTTATAGGAAGTTATTTATTAGGAAAGATGAAGAAAAACAATATAAAAAATCTTTTTACATATACTATGTTAATTATTATGTGTTTTAATTTGTACAATTTAATAAAAAAATAGTTAAATATATATTTAATAACCAAATAATTGTTAATATCAAAAAATATCTAAGTAAGAAAATGAGGGGAAAAAATATAATGATAAAAAATATAAAAAGTATTTTTTTACTTCTTACTATTTTATTTATAATTTGTGTATCAATAAAAAATAATAGTGTATATGCACAAAAACTAAATGATAGTAATTTGAGTAAAGATAGCATAATAGATAGTATAGAGAGTACATATAATAAAAAAGAATTAGAAAAAAACTATATAAACAAAGTTAGGGCTAATTTAAAGGGTGAAGTAAAAGACAGTGAATATTACTTTATACAAGGTTATATAGACTATAGTATACATGATTATAAAAGTGCAATAAAAAATTTTGAATTAGCCAAAAAGGATATAAAAAATTCTAAGGATACATTTTTAAAAGTATACAATTATATACTTTTAAATAATTGTCTTTTAGAAGAAGGCAAAAGTGAAAATTTAATAACTAATGCTAAGAAGGCAATTACATATATAAAGGAAGATAAGTCATATAAAAATAATAGTAATGTAGTTTGGGAAGTAATATTTCCATTAAGTTATAATGCAAAAACTAAGGATGAATCAATAAAATTACTAAAATCATATATAGAAGAAACTAGCAATTTAGATATAGAGACTAAAATGGCATTAAGAGGAAATTTAGCTATAATATATACTATGGATAGAAAGTATGGCAAAGCTATATATAATTATTTAGATGTTATAAATTTAGCAAAGAAACATCCAAATATAGATAAAGCTGGTGTGTATGAAGCTAAAGCATATACTCTTATAGGTAATATAGTATATGAATTAGGTCTTCATAAAGAAGCTATAGATTGGTATGATATGGCAATAAATATAAAAATACCAAATAAATTAAACAATGCAGAAGCAAAGGTAAATACATATATAAATCAGATGCATGCATACTTAAGTATCGGTGATTACGATAAATGTAGTGATGTAGTAAATGAGACAAAAAAATATATAAAATATCTAGATAAAAATGAACAAGATGATGTAGAAATTCTTCTAAATTATAATATAGCCAATATAAATATACATAAAGGAAATTATGAAGAAGCTAAAAAATATATAAAAAAAGGTTCAGAGTTATTAAAAGAAGATAAAGTAGAATATTTTATTCATAAAGATATTTTCTTAGGATTATCATATGCAAGTATATTAAAAGAAGAAGGAAATTATAAAGAAGCTTTAGATATATATAATAAAATACTAAAGCTAAAAAATGAAGGTGCTAAATATATAGAAATTGATATCTATTCTGATATAGCTGAAATATACAGTAAAATAGGAGATCTAGAATCATATAAAAAATACAATGAAATACTAAAAGAAAAGAAAGAATCTTTAGATGAAATTATAAAAAATGATTATATTGAATATTCAATAAAGGCATATGAAAATGAAGTATTAAAAGAGAAAGAGAAAAACGAACAAATAAAAGTATTAATTATGACATGTATAGTAGTAATATTAATTATTATTTTAATAGCAAGAATAGTTCGTGTGAAAGCATTAAAAAAATTACACTATCAAGATAGTATGACAGGTCTTTATAATAGGAGATATCTAGATGATTATGAACAGAGAAATATAAAGAAACTAGAAGAAAAGGAAATTTCTATAGTATTACTAGATATAGACTACTTTAAGAAATATAATGATAATTATGGACATATAGAAGGAGATAAAGTAATAAAAGAAGTATCAAATTCAGTTCTTATGAATATTAGAAAGAAAGGGATAGGAATAAGATTTGGAGGTGAAGAAATAGTTATTATACTAGAGGACACTAGTGAAAATGAAGCCATAGAAATAGTAGAAAAAATACAAAAAGATATAAAAAATAAGGCAATAGAACATAAGTATTCATTAGTTAATGACATAGTAACTACAAGTATAGGTATATATACTAAAAAGAAAAATATGAAAGAAGATATATATTTAGCAATAGATAAAGCAGACAAGGCATTGTATGAGTCTAAAAATAATGGAAGAAATAGATATAGTATATATAATTAAAAAAGTAATGAACTTTTATTTAAAATTTGAATAAGTATGAAGGAATTTATATGTTAATATCTAATATTGTATAAAGAAAGGTATATGACAAACGTTTATCAGGGGGATTATATGGAAAAAACAAAAGTAAGAAGAAAGCCAAAGTGGCTAAGAGTAAATTATGAACGTCAATCTATAAAAGAGATTGAAGTTATGATGGAACAGTTATCATTAAATACAGTATGCAAAGAAGCAAAATGCCCTAATTTAGGTGAATGCTATAAAAAAAGAACAGCTACATTTATGATAATGGGAAGTCAATGCACTAGAAATTGTAGGTTTTGTAATGTAACTAATGGTAAACCTCAAAATCTTGATATAAATGAACCAGAAAATGTAGCAAAAGCAGTAAAAGAACTAGGATTATCTCATGCAGTTATAACAAGTGTAACAAGAGATGATTTAGAGGATTGTGGAGCTAGTCACTTTGCAAAAACTATAGAAGCTGTGAAGAGTTTAAATCCAGATACTACTGTAGAAGTGCTAATACCAGATTTAAAAGGTATCAAAGAAAATTTAGATATAGTTATAAAAGCAAATCCTGATGTAATAAATCATAATGTCGAAACTGTAGAAAGATTATATGATACAGTTCGTCCAGAAGCAATATATGAAAGAAGTATAGATGTTTTAAAATATGTAAAGGAAGTAGCACCTCACATATTAACAAAAACTGGTATAATGGTTGGCCTTAGTGAAAGTGATGAAGAAGTATTTAAGGTTATGGATGATGTACTTAAGGTAGGATGCGACATATTTACAATAGGTCAATATCTAAGACCATCAAACAAACACATAGAAGTTTATGAATACGTAACACCAGAAAAATTTGAAGAATATAGAGTGGTTGGAGTAGAGAAAGGATTTAAGTATATAGCAAGTAGTCCTTTAGTTAGAAGTTCGTATAATGCACAAGAAGCTATTAAATAGACAAAAGGGGATAAAACCATGATATATGTAGAAAATAATTCAACTAATCCATACTTTAATTTTGCACTAGAGTATTATCTTATAAATGAGAAAGACTTAAAAGATGATGTTATATTTATGTTTTGGAGAACAAATCCAACACTTATGATAGGAAAATTCCAAAATACAATAGAAGAAATTAATGAAGATTATGTAAAAAATAATAATATAAATGTAGTTAGACGTATAACAGGTGGCGGAACTATATATACGGATATGAATGGATGGCAATTTAGCTTTATAACTAAAAATTATAATGGAAATGGAATAGACTTTAAAACATTTACAACGCCAATTATTGAAGCATTAAAAAGTCAAGGAATAGATGCATACTTTAATAGTAGGAATGATTTATTAGTAGATGGCAAAAAATTCTCTGGAAATGCACAATGTGTTAAAAATGGATGTAAATTACACCATGGTTCTATACTATTTGATACTAACATAGAGGAAATGGTAAGAAGTATAACTGTAGCTGAAGATAAGATAATATCTAAAGGAATAAAATCAGTTAAAGATAGGGTTGCAAATCTTAAAAACTATTTAAAGGAAGATATGGATAGTTTAAAGTTTAAAGATATAATGCTAGAGAGTTTACTTAAAGAATCTAGTGGAGTTTATAATTTAACAAAAGAAGATATAAAGAGAGTAGAAGAAATAGCTAAAGAAAAATTTGAAACTTGGGAATGGAACTACGGAAAATCTCCTAAATTTGAGATTGTTAAAGGAAAAAGATTAGATGGTGGGAAAGTAGAGTTTAGGATTAATGTAGATAAAGGTATAATAAAAGAATGTAAAATAAATGGAGACTTTTTTGGAGAAGGCGAAATAGAGGATATATCAAATTTACTATATGGATGTAGATATAATAAAAAAGATATATTAGATATATTAGAAAATATTGATATAAATAAGTATTTCTATCGAGTGAACAAAGAAGAACTTATAGAATGTATAATATAATTTTAGATATAATAATAAAAAACCTGTATCAATAATATTGATACAGGTTTTTTATTTAAAATAATACATATAAAATATAAGTTATTAATGTAATTTATTTATATATTAATAGCATAAGAATCTTCTTTTTTTAATTTTAAATAATTCATATAGGTATTAGTTTCAGCTATAACTACAGGAGTAAGATAAATTAGAGCTATAAGGTTAGGTATAGCCATAAGAGCATTAACCATATCCGCAATTATCCAAACCATTTCAAGTTTTAAAAATGACCCAATAAGTATCATTAAAACAAAGACAACCCTGTAAGCGCTTATAAACTTAATACCAAATAAAAACTCAAAACATCTTTCTCCATAATAACACCAACCAAGTATAGTAGTAAAAGCAAATAAACTTAAACTAATAGTTAAAAATAAAGGTCCAATATGTGGAAGAACACTTTCAAATGCACTTTGAGTCATAAGAGCACCATTTAAATCTCCTTTCCATACACCAGATAATATAAGAGAAAATCCAGTAAGAGAACAGATTATCAAACTATCTATAAATGTCCCAGTCATAGATATAAGACCTTGCTCAGCTGGATGATTAGTTTTAGCAGCAGCTGCTGCAATTGGAGCACTACCAAGTCCAGATTCATTAGAAAATACGCCTCGAGCAATACCATTTCTAATAGCCATAGATACACTAGCTCCCATAAATCCACCTATAGAAGATGTAGGTGTAAAAGCACTTTTTAGTATTAAGATAAATGTAGATGGTATTTTATTAAATGAGCCTAAAATAATTAAAAAGCACATTAGTATATATACAAAAGACATAAATGGAACTACTGTAGATGCTACTTTTGAAATATTTTTAATACCTCCAAATATAACTAAGGCTACAATTAATGTTAATATAATTCCAGTTATTTTAGGATTAATTCCAAAACTTCCATTAATAGAATCAGTTATAGAATTAACTTGAGTAAATGTACCTATACCTAAAAGAGCAACTAAAATACCACTTATAGCAAAGAAAATAGCAAGAGGTTTATACTTAGATCCCATACCATTTACTATATAGTACATAGGACCACCAGAAATTTCGTTTTTTTCATTTTTAGTTCTATACTTTATAGCAAGTACTCCTTCAGCATATTTAGTAGCCATTCCAAAAAATGCTGCAACCCACATCCAAAATAATGCACCAGGACCTCCTATTTTTAGAGCAGTAGCAACACCAACTATATTTCCAGTACCAACTGTAGCAGCAAGAGCAGTGCATAAAGCGCTAAAGCTTGAAATATCTCCACTACCATTATTTTCTGATTTAAATATTAATTTTAAAGCAGTAGGTAATTTAGTTATTTGTAAAAATCCAAGTTTAAAAGTAAATAATATACCAGTACCAACTAATAGTATTAGTAAAGGTGGTCCCCATATAAATGAGTTAATTTGAGATAAAACATCAATTAAATTCATAAAAATACACTCCTTATATATTCGCTTATTTTTTAAGCGAAGTGAATTTTATGCCTTAATAAATCAATAAAGGAAAATGAATTAATTGACAGGAAGATAAGATATTTAGAAATTTTTAATTTTCTAAATAATAAGAATAATAATTGCTTGAATAAAAAAAGCCAAGTCTTAAGACTTAGCTCTGGATAAACTACAACTATAAAACTATACAAAAAGTAAGTATAGTACATAATCCCTGTCCTTTTGCCTGAGAGATTGAGCAAAATTGCCTTGCCCCTTCGGCGCCTATATAGGTCTCTCCAGAGTTCCCTAAGCTTTACAGTCCTACTTATAAAAGTACCTGAGAGTGCGACTCCTTCGGTGTGTCAAAATGACAGCTCTTCTATAAAGCTTCAATCGGGTATTGATTTGTTATTGCATTTTCTATAATAGTACAAAAAAAAATATCAAATGTCAAATCAAAAAAAATAAAATTAAACACTTTAGCTATATAAACTAGATATTTAAAATCTTAGGATAATTTCTATAATATATATTTTTTGACTTAATCAAACTAGAATAAAAATATGTGTATTGAACAATATAACTAATGAAAATTAATTAAAAGGAGATATAAAATGAAACCAAATCCAGACGATAGAAGAGACAATGTTGAGAAAATACAATGTAATATAAATCATACTCTAAAAAATATTAGATTAGCAAATGAAATGATTGAAAAGGTAGATAATCCTGAAGAAAGAAGAAAATTAGAGGAAAAAAATAAAAGAAGAGAAGAATCTCTTAATAATATGCGTAGTGAAATAAAAGAAGAAGCTAATGTAAATAAAAATGAGTATAGATAAATAAAATATATAATTTAATCCTAAATATAAAAAAGGTAATAAGTATGTAACAACATAAACTTATTACCTTTTTAAATCTTAATCATCTAAGCAAGCCAAATTCCTATCGTATAAGAGTTCATCTAATTTTAGAATACCAATTCCTTTGTTTAAACCAAATATAATCACAGCATCTCTTAAATTTTTAGAATATAGTTCACCGCAATCGGCAAGTCTTAAGGCTTTATTAGTTTCTTTAATATCTAGATTTGCTCCTATACAAAGTTTTATAACTTTATCGCGACTAGGCTTTTTGCTTCCATTTAAAATTTGATAACCATAAGTTCTATCTATACGAGCATTTTTTATAAGCTCACTTTTAGTAATTTGTTTATGTTTTAAAATATCTTCAAAAAATGTCTTGAATTCTAAGCCTTTATATTTATCATAGATATCTACTAGATATTCATCTAAACAACTTTCATCTTTTATATTTTTTAAAACACTCATTAACTCTATTGTTTCATTATTCAAGCTATTACCTCCAATTTATATAGAAGATTGTTTCATATAAAGTTGTTTTTTTACAACTATAGTATTTTTTCTTTTAAATAAATTATCTAAATAATTATAATAAGTACCAGGTGTTATTATACCATTTATTGCTATTAAATCTAAACCTATAGAACCTACGATAGTATCTGCAAGTCTTACGCAATTTGCTGTTAGAGTAAAGTATGTTTTAAAATACCCAGATTTGAATTTATAAAATTTACAATTAGTATCTAAAAACATTAGATTTGTTTCATCAGTATACTCTTTAAAAGGATCTTTCTTTGAATTACATTCCCAGTGAATACAATTATTTTTAATAGATGATATTTTATCTTTAATAGCATTATGTTGAATTTTATTTAATGCTAAAGTAAACCCTATTAGAGACCGATTGCATTTAGAATTTATAAAATTAATATATTTTTTAGTATCAGCTTCTAATAAAACACCATCGCTAACAAGTGTAAATAATCTATTAGAACTACTATCATAAGTTCCGTATGAATAAGTTATTCCATCAAAAGATATATCAACATGACCAAATCCATTAGCACAATCAGGTGCTAGATGAATAAATATATCTATTGTTGAAAAAGAACTATCTATTAAATTATCATAGTCACTATTTTCAACTAAAACTTTATTATTAGGATTTACCTTGATAAAATTATTAATTTTATCTAATAGATGTTGAGGTATAAATGCTGCATAAACTATTGGTAGTGTAATCCTAAATCTCCTTTTTAAATTAGATTTAAAGGTATTAATATCTAAAATCTCCCTTAAAAAATCAGAAAAAAGTGTAAGAGATATTAGTATTACATATATACTGCATATTTTATCTACTATAGATATATAATCTAGTGGATAAAATAATAAAACAACACCAAATCCTAATGATATTAAGCTAAAAATAAAGCCCCTTACACATTCTTTTACATTGTTTTTGTATAAAATAATAGCTGCAGTAATTCTACCTACAAAATTTAATAATGCATACAGACCTATTATTCTTATAATAGATACCGTTAAAAAAATAGGATTATATTTAATAAAAAGCCCAAGAGAAATACAAAGAATACCTTCAACTAGTGTACTTATATGGCGCTTTTCTTTGTTAAAAATATAAGTTAGCATAGATAATGCACCTATAAGTAATAAAAAAGTTAGTATCATATCAGTTGTTATACTTCCTATAAAATCAGAACTAAATAACATAATAAGTCCTAGTATAAATAAAATTATAGATTTTGATAATATAGAAAAAGGGGATATAGTTTTTACGTTCATATAAAACCTCCTTATAGATAGTATAATATTATCATTAAATTAGAAGTTTAACAAAATAGTATTTATGTATGATATAATTTTACTGAAAAATGTAGATAAAGAGGGATTAAATTTGAATTTAGAAGCAGAACTAGAGTTGTCTTTATATGAAGAACTAAAAACAATACATAAAAGTAGTAAAAGTGAAGTAATACTTGTTCATAATAATATAAAAAATAAATCATATATAAAAAGATTATTAAAAGAATGTAATAAAGATGTATATGATGCTTTAAAGAATATAAAAAGTGAAAATATGCCTAAAATATATGAAGTATTTGAAATAGATAATAAGTTGGTAGTAATAGAGGAGTTTGTAAATGGTAAAACTCTTCATGAAAAATTAAAAGAAACAGGTCATTTAGAAGAAATAGAAGTTATAAATTATATAATATCTTTATGTGACATATTAAATATATTACATAATCTAAACCCGCCAATAATACATAGAGATATTAAGCCATCTAATATAATGATAAGTAATGATAATGTATTAAAGCTTATTGATTTTGATATATCTAGAAATTATAAATATGGAGAAAATATGGATACAATTTTACTAGGCACTAAAGGTTATGCATCTCCTGAACAATTTGGATTTGAACAAAGTGATTGTAGAAGCGATATATACTCATTGGGTATTATGATGAATGTGCTAACTACAGGAAAGCATATAAAAGAAGTTGAAAATAAAGGGTTATTGGAAAATGTTATAAAGAAATGTACTAAGATATCTCCAGATGATAGGTATCAAGATGTATCAGCACTAAAGAGTGATTTAATAAAATTAATTTATAAAACACAAGCCAGTAAAGAAAAAAATATAAACAAAATAGGATATAAATTAAAAGAAAAAATTATAAATGAAGATAGTAGTAAACCTATAAATATTAAAACTAAAAAAATTAATAAAAACACTAGGTTAAAATCTAAGTATATACCAGGGTTTAGAAATGGAAATAGGATCAATATGACACTATCTACAGTATTTTATATATTTTTAATAATAGGACTATTTGTTGGAAGTAGCATTGGTGAATTAATACAAAACTTAATAGTAGTAATAATGCTTTTAATGTATTTTTTATTATATACTAATTTTCTAGATATAAAAAACAAGTTACCAATTATAAAAAGTAATAAATTACATATAAAGATACTTGGATATGTACTATATTCTAATATAATATTTTGGAGCCTAGGTATACCATTAACTTATATTGTAGGGTAGTTGTATGCTATGAGCATACCAATAGGCTATAAATAAACTTTATAATAAATAATGAAATAGTTATTATGGAGGTTATTTATGAAAAAAGTTTTACTAGGAGTTATAATAGGATTTGTAGTTATAATAGGAGGTTGCGCTCTAATGCTTGCACAAGGTGCATCTAGTGTTAACCATGCTATAGAAGAAACACAATCACAATCAGAAAAAGAAAATAAGAAAATAGAAGAGATGGCTAAAAATATTACTTGGGAAATAAAAAAAGAAGATTACATGACTAAAATAGTTGGAGTTTTTGAAAATACAAGTAATGAAATGATAGATTATGTTCAGTTTGATTATAAGCTATTAGGAAAAGATGGTACTGTTATAGAAAAATCTTTTACTAATGAAAGTGATATAGCACCAGGAGAAAAAAGAAAAGTTGAAATATTATGTGAAAAAGATGATTTTGATAGCTACGAAATAACTGCTACGAATACTGCATTTTAAGGAAAGTATATCTTAACAATTGTTAAGATATACTTTTTTTAGATTAATCGCTAAACTTGAGCAATGGAAGTAGTTGTCGGTGATATGAAACACTTTGCCTATACGTAGTTCAAGTGAAGGAAATTTTTTATTAAAGTATGGCTAAATTATCAACTAATCCATTTTTTATAGTTATGCTTTTATCGGAAATTTTATTTGCAAAATCTAAGTCATGAGTAATTATTAAAATAGTCATACCATTTTCTTTTAACTTATACATGATATTTATTATATCCTCTATAGATTCTAGGTCTAGTGCAGATGTAGGTTCATCAAAGCATAATATCTTTGGGGATAGGGCTATTGCACGAGCGATTGCTACTCTTTGTTTTTGTCCACCAGATAGTTCAAAAGGATATGAATTTAGTTTATCTTTTAAGTTAACTAAATCTAAAATACTAGTAGCTTTTTCTAAAGCTTCTTTATCACTTTGACCTAGTACATTAACTAATGCACAGGTAATGTTTTCAAGTACAGACATATGTGGAAATAAATTGAAATTTTGAAATACCATTCCAATTTGACCTTTTAACTTTAGTATATCCATAGAGCTTTTCATAGTGGTTTTATCTATTATAATACTTCCACTATCAAAATCTTCTAGTCCACATATACATCTAAGTAAAGTTGTTTTACCAGCGCCTGATTTTCCAAGTAAAACTCCAATTTCACCTTTATTTATATTAAATGATATATTATTTAATATTTTATTTTTACCAAATGATTTATTTAAATTTTTTATTTCTAACATATAAAAACTCCTATCTATAATATGAATACTTATTTTCTAAAGCTTTAAAGACACTACTTAGTATGAAAATTAATCCTAAATATATAAGACCAACCTTAAGTAGGGGAATTAAACTTAAAGTTCTATTAGAAGCTATCTGAGCAAGTCTTAGTATATCGTTAAGTCCTAATATATAAACTAAAGATGTATCTTTTATTAATGTTATAACTTCATTAGACATTGGAGCTAAAATACTTTTTACTACTTGGGGTACTATTATTTTTTTATAAGTTGTAAATCTGTCAAATCCAAGTACTAAAGAGGCTTCATATTGACCTTTATCTATTGACTCTATGCCTCCTCTAAATATTTCTGCAAAATATGCACTATAGTTTAGAGAAAAGGCAAGTATTGCTACTGTAAATCTATCAAATACAATTCCTAAAAGAGGAAGTCCGTAGAATATAAATATTAGTTGTAGTAAAAGTGGAGTACCTCTAAAGATTAATATATAAAATTTTGAAATACCATTTAAAATATTGTTTTTAGATAATCTTAATGTGCAAATAATTATACCTAGAGGTATTGATATTATAAGTGTTAGCATAAATACAATAAACACTATTTTTAATCCTTGTAACATATTAAATCCTCCTAAATCTAGTTAAACCATTTTTTATAAATTTTATCGAAAGTTTTATCTTCTTTAACTTCAGTTAAAGCTTTATTTACTTTATTGGAAAGTGAAGTATTTCCTTTTTTAAATCCGATAACAAAGCTTTCCTCTCCAAAGTTATCCTTTAAGATAACAAAATTTTGTTTATTTGAATTGCTTATATAATACTTTGCTAATACTTCATCAGCTACAACTGCATCAACTCTACCAAACTCTAAGTCTCTAAATGCATTGTCAAAGCTATCATAAAGTATAGGTGTTTTATCCTGTAAGTTATTAACTATATTAGTATCTTTTTCTATAACATCAAAACCAGCACTACCTTGTTGAGTTCCTAGCAATTTCCCTTTTAAATCAGATTTATTTTTTATAGAAGAATTATCTAAGGTAACTATAACTTGTTTGTTAGTTAGATAAGGATTAGAGTACTCTACTTTTTTCTTTCTTTCTTCTGTTAGTGTATAACCATTCCATAAAGCATCTATATTACCAGAGTCTAGCTCTGTATCTTTCATGCTCCAATCTATATTTTGAAATTTTACATTCATATTAAGCCTAGAGAAAACTTCTTTAGCAAGGTCTATATCAAATCCTACAACTTCATTATTTTCATCTAAAAAACCCATAGGTACAAAGGTATTGTCATACCCTATAACGACTGTATTATCTTGATTATTATTTTTATAATTAGTAAATTTTTTCTCACAACCTCCAATTAATATTAGAGGGATTATAATTAATATCATTAAACTAAATTTTTTTAATATATTTTTCATATAATATCTCCTTATAGTAAATTTAATTTTTTAAGTGTATTTCTTTGCGCGCATAAGGAAATAAACTAAAAAAACTCCCGCCTCTAGCTATTGCTAGAGGACGGGAGTTAACTCACGTGGTTCCACCTCTATTTATTAATGCCTCACGACACTAACCTCTTTGAGTACGACAAATAAATTGTTTATACTCTAGCACTATAACGGGTGCAGGGAATCCGGAAACAGCCTACTAAGATATCTTTTCGGTGCTCTGCTTAAAGATGTGTTCAAAGTAAAATCAATTGCACCTCTCACCAACCGGTAACTCTCTGTTAAAGATACTTACTTTTACTATTTCTTATCATTGCATTTAGTTATGTAATTAACTTTATTGTTTTAAATAATAAATCTATTTTTTATTTATGTCAATATTTTTTTTTAATACTAAAAATTAATATATTAGTTTTTATTAATAGATTCAATTTCTTTATTTAAGAAATAAGAGATAATTGTCCTTATTATAACTATGGCAGCAAGGCCTAATATATGATTAAGGCTAGGGTCTAGTATTGATTCTATAATATCTGCACCTATTAGAATTTCTAAGCCAAATAGTATGTATGTGCCCAAAAAGTTTTTGATGGTAGTAACATTTTCAACAGCAGTCTTTCTAGTCTTAGATACAATTTCTGATTTTAACCATAAAGCAAATTGAATTGCTATACCCCATATTATGACTATTGTAGATAAACCTTGTAAAATAATTATTAATTTTTCTAAAATATTTTTAAAATCCAAATTAACCATATCCTTTAAATAAATTATATAAATATAGGTTGTGTAAAATATAAAAACTTATTACTAATTAGATATGACAAAATATTAAAAAAAACTACTGAATATAACATAAATTTAAAAGTAAAGTATTTTAATTTATTATTAAGTATGCTATAACTATTTTAGAAAAAAAATATACGGAGGAAGTTATGGGAAGACAAACTGACAAAAAGAAGTTTAACCTGCCTACTGCATATACTATATTGTTTTCTATAATTATAGTAATAGGTATAATTACACAGTTTATACCACAGGTTAATAAAGCAGGGATATCAGACGTTGTAATGTCTCCTATAAAAGGATTAAAAGATGCTATAGATGTATCTTTATATGTGCTTTTAATGGGTGGATTTTTAGGTGTTGTAGCAAAAACAGGGGCACTTGATGCAGGAATAGGTTCAATAGTAAAAAAGCTAAATGGGAAAGAATTCATATTAATACCAATACTAATGTTTACATTTTCATTAGGTGGAACTTGCTTTGGTATGTCAGAAGAAACATTAGCCTTTTATGCATTAATAACAGCTACTATGTTAGCTGCTGGATTTGATTCTTTAACAGCAGTTGCTACTATATTATTTGGTGCTGGATGTGGAGTTTTAGGTTCAACTGTAAACCCATTTGTGGTTTCAATAAGTATAGATTCTCTTAAAGGTGTTGGAGTTGAAGTTAATCAAGCGGTAGTTATGGGAATTGGAGCAGCACTTTGGTTGTCATCACTATTAATATCTATATACTTTGTTATGAAGCATGCTAAAAAGGTTAAAGAAAATCCTAATGCAACTTTATTATCAAAAGAAGAAGTAGAATCAGCTAAAAGTGCATTTATAAATTCAAAAAAAGAGACTTTAGAATTTACAACTAAGAGAAAAATAGTATTAGCTTTATTTGGATTATCATTTGTAGTTATGATATGTGGAGTTATTCCTTGGGAAAAGTTTGGAATAACTATATTTAAGCATACTGACTTTTTAACAGGTAATGCACTTGGAAACTGGTGGTTTTCAGAACTTGCTACATGGTATACATTAATGGCTATTGTAATTGGTGTAGTATATGGATTAAAAGAAAAAGAAATAGTTTCAGCTATAATAGACGGAGCATCTGAGATGGTAGGAGTTGCGCTTATAATAGGTATATCAAGAGGAGTATCTGTTATAATGAGTAGTACAGGACTTGATGTTTATGTTCTTAATAATGCATCACATGCATTAAGTGGAATGTCACCTATATTATTTATAAACATAGCATTTTTAATATATATATGTTTATCATTTTTAATACCTTCTACATCAGGCTTAGCTAGTGTATCAATGCCTATATTTGGACCATTAGCAAAAAGTTTAGGATTTCCATCAGAATTAATTATATCAACTCTTGGTGCTGGATGCGGACTTGTAAATCTTATAACACCAACATCTGGAGTTATAATGGGGGGACTTGCTATAGCAAAGGTTGAATATAGTACATGGGTTAAGTTTGCAAGTAAGATAATCATTTGTATATATATATCATCAGCTATTATATTATCAATAGGGATGATGTTATTATAATTAAAAATATTTAATAAATATGAGATAGTGATAGTAGTGTTTTAAATTATACTATAACTATCTCATATTTTACTTTATACCTAATTTATAGTAAAAAGCATATTAATAGAATTTGAAGGAGACTTATCTTTTATAAAAGATTTAAATATTACATTTCCATCTTTGAGGTTATACTTTTCTAAATTTAATTTATTTTCAAAAGCAAATTCTAAATCTACATAACTATTTGGAGTAATATTATTTATATCTTTAGATTTTATAGTATAGCCATATTGTTTTTCGTATTTATCGCTTAATATTAAGCTAATATCTGGATCTATAAATTCATTGTTCGATTCATTTTTTAATCTTATATTTATTTTTGTGCAATTATTATCATTTATATAACCTAATAATTCAAACTTCAAATTAGGGTCTATATTATTATCAAAAGAATTAAAACCTATTAAATACATACTTAATGAAAATAATAAAAAAGCCATAAATAACTTTCTCATAATATAAAAACCTCCAAATTAAAAGATTATATAAGTATTCTTTATAATATATAGAGTTTCCTCTATATAATTAGTTATTAAGTACAAAAAAATATAAGTATTTATAAAAGTTGACTCACATTTTGTAGAAGACTGCATATATATATTATTAAGAAGATGATATTTAATATATCATGTCTAATAAAAAAAAAGGGTGGATATTATGGTATGCAAAAAAGGAAATCATAAAAAGCATAATTGTGGATGTCATAAAAATTTTTGTTGTAAAGGCATAAACATAAATAAAAAAGAGTGTGAAAAAAATCATAAATGTAAATGTGATCATGATATTGATTGCTCAGAATGTAGAAGACTTAAATGTTTAGCTCAAAGAAAATGTGATGAAGCTAATGAAAGAATAAATAGAGCAAATCAAGCTGCACAGCAAGCACAACAATCAGAAAGAAGAGCAGAGGAATTAAAAAGACAAGCTATGGAAGAATGTGAAAGAGCTCGTAGATTATGGAATGATTGTAAAAGATTATCAAATGAGGGTGAAGAGTTAATGTGTGAAGCTCGAAGACTTATGAAACAAAGTGATGAATGTCATAAAAATTGTCATGAAGAGAATGATGGATGTAGCTCAAATGGTCATAACTGTGAATGTAACTCGAATAATCATAGCTGTGGGTGTAATTCAAATGATCATAACTGCGGGTGTAACTTAAATTGTAAATGTGTATGTAATTGTAGATAATAAAAATCCCTAGAATAACTAGGGATTTTTATTAATTTTCAAATGGTGAATTAGAATATAATATAAAATATCCTTGTGGATATGAACAAACTGGGCAAGCCATTGGAGCTTTAGTACCTGTATGAACATGACCACAGTTTAAGCAAATCCACTTTTCTTCAGTATCTTTTTTAAATAGAGTATTGTTTTCAAGGTCACTAGCAAATCTTCCAAATCTATCTCCATGAATTTTTTCTATTTCAGATATTTTCTCAAAACTATTAGCTACCTCTAAGAAACCTTCTTCACGAGCTGTTTTAGCAAATTCTTTGTAAACTTTATCCCATTCTTCGTATTCATTATGTTGAGAATCTTTTAATGTTTTAATTAAATCGTCATATACTTCAACAGGATATCCAGCATCTATAGTTATAGAAGAGCCAGAAAGTTCTTTTAGATGATTATAAAAAACCCAAGCATGAGCTTTTTCTTGTTCTGCTGTATAATTAAATACTTTTTGAACTACATATAAATTTTGCTTTTTAGCTAAACTTTCTCCAAATGTATATCTGTTTCTAGCTTGACTTTCTCCAGCGAAAGCCCTCATTAAATTTTCTTTTGTTCTACTATCTTTTAATAAACTCATATTATACTCCTTTAATAAAATATTGCTATTAGGATTATTTACCAAAATAAATAAAATATACATTTATAGTAATTTAATAACTTTTAATTAATAAAGATTGATATTTTTAATAAAAATTAAGTAAATTAAAGCATTTGTTAAATTATTTATTAAAGTTTTATATAAAACTTTTCGTGGTATAATTACTATATATACAAACATAAAGAGGTGAAATCATGTCAAGTATAAAATATGATATAGTAAAAGAGGTAGGGATAATATCAACTACAACTTCAGGGTGGAAAAAAGAATTAAATATTATAAGTTGGAACAATAGGGAACCTAAGTATGATTTAAGAGATTGGTCATCAGAACATGAAAAAATGGGAAAAGGAATAACTTTAACAGCAGAGGAATTAAAATCTCTTAAAGAATTATTAAATAATATGGATATATAGAAATTTTAGTTTATATATTTTTTATATTGAAGTAAAAACTTAGATAACTTAGCATATTTATATATTTTTATTTTATGATGGATTTAAGATAGCATTTTATACACAAAAAATATCTCCAAAAGCAAACTAGCTTCTGGAGATATTTTTATCATGTTTTTTGTTACAAGTTATCCTGTTTTTGCAGTTGTGATTTTTTTTACATATGCAATTAAAATTATTTTTTATTTCATAAAAAGTAGAAAATTTTCTAGGGTAATAGTTTAGAGAACTAAATGATGAAATATCACACTTAGAGTAATCATCGCAGTAATTTTGGTTACAACAAGAATCACAGTTGTTAGATTCAAGTGATACTACCTTTTCTGAATCATAAGTAGCTTTGTTTACTAATAATTTGAAACTAGAATATTTATCTTCATAGTCAGATAAATCAAATTGATAAAATCCTTCACAATCGCTTATAGTATGAGCTATTCCTTTATAGTAAATTTGATCGTCATAACATTCAACTCCTAACAATTTTACTAAGGCATTTTCTACTGGCTCTCCTTTATGATTTACTATTTGCCCCCAAAGTCTAACTGATTTGTGCTCGGGCATAACAATGTCTGATCTTATTTCAGGCTCACAGTAGTCAACATCAATATCTAAAGAATTAGCTCCAACTATACTATATTTTGATAAGCAGCTGCAATTATATTCATTGTCTTGGTAGTATGATATACCAAACACCTCCTTTGAAATTTAATAATTTTTAGCGTCTAATATAGCATATGAACAAAGCATTAAATGTGATTTTTATTATTTAATAATTTTAATGTTTAAAGTTATACATGGTGTTTTATATAATAAAAGTTGAGAATATAAATATATAATAACTTTATTAAAAGTACTTAAAAATGTATGAATATAATTAATTATAAAAAATTTAAAAATGAAAGGGCTTTGTCATGTCTATTAGATTAGTGAATGTAGGGAAAATTTATAAAAGTGGAGAAGTTGAAACAGTAGCATTAAAAGATATAAATATAGAAATTAAGGATGGTGAATTTATAGTTATACTAGGTCCAAGTGGTAGTGGAAAAAGTACAATGTTAAATGTTATAAGTGGATTAGATACACCAAGTAGTGGAGAAATCTATTATAATGATGAAAAAATAAGTGATTACAATGAAGATAAGCTTACAAAATTTAGAAGAAATAATTTAGGGTTTATATTCCAACAGTATAATCTACTTCAAAATCTTACAGTAAAAGAAAATATTGAAATAGGTTCAAGTATAGGAAAAAATCCATTAAATATTGATGAAGTGTTAGATGCAGTAAGTATGAAAAATGAAAAAGATAAATATCCATACCAATTAAGTGGTGGGCAACAGCAAAGAGTTTCTATAGCTAGAAGTATAGCTAAAAATCCAAAGATAATGTTTTGTGATGAACCAACTGGTGCATTAGATGAAGAAACTGGAAAGCAAGTATTAGAAATGATACAAAATATGAATGAAAGATTTAAAACAACAACAGTAGTTATAACTCATAACCCAAATATTGCATTTATGGCTGATAGAGTAATAAAAATGAATTCAGGAAAAATAGTCGAAGAAATCTTAAATACCAAAAAAAGAAAGGCAAGTGAAATAAAATGGGGGTAAGAGTTTTATTTAAAAATACTTTAAATACATTTAAGAAAAAGAAATTACAAATTCTTGCCATAGGTATAATAATAGCACTTAGTTCTTTTTTATATACAACCATGTTTTATGCTATTGATAGCTTAAAAACACCTTTGGAAAATTTTATTAATGAAACTAATCAAGAAGATTTTTCTATAAGTATGATAAATGGTTTAACAGAATTTGATATTAATAATTTATCAGATAAAGAAAAAATGAAAGCAAGTAGTATGCTTATATATACATTAAGTGATATAAAAAAGTCAGATATTAATATTTATAATAAGATAATAGAAAATAGAATAAATGCATTTGAAAAAGATTATAAAGGTTTTAAATTAGAAAATAGATCTTACAAAGAAGTAAACTTTAAAAATAATGGTAAAAGTAATAAGATAACATTATTTAAAGATAGTAAAAATATAAACCTATCATATATAGAAAAAGGAAATAAGCCTAAATTAGATAATGAAATAGCAGTAACTAATATATATGCTAAGAAAAATAACTTAGATATAGGCGATAGTATTGACATAAACGGAAAGAATTACATTATAACAGGGTTTGTATTGTTTGCAGATAATACACTGCCTATAAGTGGAACAGATTTTAATATAGATAATTCTAAAATGACTTTAGGATTAGTAAATAATACAGAATATGAAAGTATAAAGGGAAAAGAAGATTTTTATTTATCTGGAGTTTCTAATAATGAAGAAAGCTTAAAAAACTTCAATGAAGATATTATTAAAACATATAAGGATAAAAATGATTTAAAGTATATAACTAGTATAGTACTTACAAAAAATCAAATGAAAAGTGGAGCAATATATGAAGAAATAAAGGGCGGTCAAGCTATGACTATAGGTATAAGTGTAAGTATTAGTACAATAGCTGTTTTAATAGTACTTATGATAACTTATAGAATAGTTAAAAATGAAAAAACTCAAATAGGAGTTTTAAAAGCACTAGGATATTCAAAATATGAAATACTTAAACCATATATAATGATACTAACAATAATATCTTTACCACTTTTACTTATTGGATATATATTAGGGGTATATACAGCACCATATATGAGTAATTTTTACTTAGAGTTTTATTTAATACCTAGTGGAGAAATAAAAACTAATTTAAGTGTATTATTAGTAGCAATAGTAGTACCATTAGTAGTTATAATAGGACTTTCAACTATACTTATAAATAAGATGCTTTCTAAAAAGGCAATAAACCTTATAAAATCAAGTGATAATGAAAAGGTAGGAAAACTTAATAAATTAGTTAGTAAATTATTAAAAAATGCTAAACCTCAAACAAAATTTAAATACTCATTTATACTTGCAAATACTAATAAATTTATAGTATTTTTCTTAGGAATAGTATTTTCATCAATGCTTATAATAATGAGTCTTATGATGTCTGATTTCTTTGATAAAATGAGTGTAGATTATTATAAATCAGTAGGATATATATATGAGGGAATTGTCGATATGTCTAAAGAATATCCAAAGCTTAACAATGATGATGAGAAATTTATAAGTTTACCTAATGGCATATACAAAGAAGACAATATAAACATTACTGGAATAGACAGTGATAATAAATTACATAAAATATATGATAAAAAAATTAATGATATAACTAAAGAATTAAAAGATGGTATTGTAGTAAATAATAGTTTTTACTTAACTTATGGAGTAAAAAATGGTGAAACTATAAATATAACTATAAATGATAAAGTATATAAAGAAAAGATAGTAGGAATATCTAGGGATTATGGAGAGCCTAAAGTATATATGGATAGAAAGAATTTAAGTAATATAATAACTAAAGATGAAGCATTTAAAAATATAGATAAAGATGATTTTTATACTGGTGTATATTCAAAAGATAAATTGGATAAAGGTGATTATTTATCAGTTATAAATAAAAATGATATATTAGAACAAACAAAATCAATGCAAGGATTTGTAAAAGTAGCTATATATTCAATGATAATTACTGCAGTATTTATAGCTGTTATAGTTTTATATGTGCTTACAACTATGACTGTAGAAGATAATTATTATTCAATATCTTTACTTAAAGTAATGGGATATTCTAAAAAAGAAGTTAATTCTATGATGTTAAGTAGTTACCTAGTTTATTCTATAATTTCATATATTGTAAGTATACCAATAACTGTACTTGGGTTAGGATTTGGCATTAGATACCTAGCTAGTGAGTTTGGAATGGTTATGCCATTTGAATTTGAAATATGGCAAGGTATAGTTGGCTTAATTATAATATTATTTATATTTATGCTAGGAACATATGCAGCTAAGAAAAAAATAGAAAAAATATCATTACAGGAAGTTTTAAAATCTTGTAGTGAGTAATAAATTACACAAATTCCATATAACAATATACTGTTTGTATAAGTATTATACAATCATTTTTGTGGTATAATCATTGTATAATAAAGGTAAAGATGTGAATTATGGCAAGTATAAAATACGATATAGTTAAAGAAATAGGAGTGATATCTAGTACAACTTCAGGATGGAGTAAAGAACTATTAAATAATATAGATATATAAAAACTGTAGTCTAAACTACAGTTTTTATATTAAAGTTTAAATTTAAATAGTTTAGATAAGTTAAAAATTGATTGTTAATATTAGGAGAAATAGTTATGAAAATGCTTTTGAAATATGCTTTAAAATACAAAGGGCAGTTTTTTACAAGAATAGCTACGATATCTTTAGTAGCGTTAGCTAGTATATGTTTTGATTTCATGATGGGATTTATAGTAGACATATTTGCAAGTGGGGATGTAAATAAATTTATACCAATAATAGTGGCAACAATTGGATTAATAATTATAATGTTTATAACAGAGTATTTAGATGGTCTTGTAATGTCTAAATATATAAAAAATACAGTAAATTACTTAAGATGTGATATATTTTCTAAAGTAATAAATAAAGATATAAAAGACTTTTCACTAGATAACAGTGGTAAGTACATATCAGTATTATACAATGATGTAAAAATGATAGAAGATAATTTTTTAAATAATATATTTTTAATAATATCATCATTAATATCTTTTACAATATCATTGGGAGTATTATTTTTTATAAGTCCATCTATAGTTGTATTTATAGCAGTATTTGGAGCACTTGGATTTATAATACCAAATGCTTTATCTAAGAAGTTAGTTATAGAAAAGAATGAATACTCAAAAAATCTAGAAGAAATAACTTCATTAACGAAAGATTTATTTACAGGATTTGAAGTTATAAAAGGCTTTAATATAAGTAATAAGATAAATAAAATATTTAAAGAGAGTTCGATTAAAGTAGAAAGTAGTAAAAGAAGATATGCAATACTTGAAGCAATAATAAAAGGATTTTCTCTATCTTTTAGTGTAACTATATACCTAGGAGTATTAATTTTAGGTGGGTATTTAATGTATAAAAAAAGTATATCAGTAGGTACTGCCATAATAATAATACAATTAAGTACTCATATAGTATCTCCAGTTAAAACAAGTATATCTCTCATAAATCAAATAAAATCAGTATCTCTTATAGCAGATAAAATAGAAGAAATACTTGAAACATCCAATGAAAGTATAGAAGAAGTTAAGCTTAATGAGTTTGAAAATTCTATAGAAGTTAAAAACCTTAATTACTCATATACTAGTGATAGAAAAGCTTTAGATAATATAAATTTAACTTTTGAGAAAAATAAAAAGTATGCAATAGTTGGAGAAAGTGGATGCGGTAAAAGTACTTTAATAAAATTACTTATGAGGTATTATACAGACTATGAAGGAAGTATAAATTTTGATAATAAAGATTTAAAAGAAATATACAGTTTAGATTTATATAAAAATATATCAATGATACAACAAAATGTATTTATGTTTGATGATTCTATAAAGGAAAATATAAAATTATTTGCAAATTATAGCGATGAACAAGTGTTAGAAAGTTGTAAAAGGTCAGGGATATTACCTCTTATAAATAAACTTGAAAATGGAATAGAGTCACATGTTGGAGAAAATGGAAATAAGTTATCAGGTGGAGAAAAACAAAGAATTGCTATAGCCAGAGCCCTTATAAATAATACACAGATACTTATACTAGATGAGTCTACATCTGCATTAGATAATGAAACTGCTTATAACTTAGAAACATCACTGTTAAGTCTTAATGATTTAACGATGATAGTTGTAACTCACAAGCTTATAAAAAATATATTAATAAATTATGATGAGATAATAGTTATGAAAGAAGGAAGGGTTATAGAAAAAGGAAGCTTTAAAGAATTAATCGACCTTAAAGGATATTTTTATAGCTTATATTATATACAAAGTGATGATAACAAAAATAAAATAACATAGACAATTTAAGCAAACAAAATTAACTTAAAAATTTGTAAAAATAGCATATATTATAACCCTCTTAAATATATCAATTATAAGAGTATATTTAAGGGGGTTTTTTATGAGCAAAAAAACATATGAATATAAATGTGTAGTAATAAATGAAAATGCTAAAAAGACAGCTGAAATATTAAATAAATATGGAAGTGATGGATGGAAGTTAGTATCTGTTTGGAACTCTTGGCACTATCTTAGCAAAAAGATAAAAATAGAAGATGAAGATTAAAATAATCTATAAAATATATTAGCCTAATTAAATATGTAAAAATTAATGTATAAGTAAATTAAAAAAATGTACCCTATAGAGTAGTTTTTAAATTATCTACTTACATAGGATACATTTTTATATATTTAAATTTTAAAATTTTTAAATAAAACTATATTCAATCAAACATATTAGATATAGATACTAATTTATTTAAGTTTTTATCTAAAAATTGTTTGATGGCTTTACATTGATAATTAAAAGAAGGTATATTATCAACAAAAGGCTCTAGGTTACGTCTACATCCACCACCGCAAAGCTTAAAGTACTTACATTTTTTACAAGTATTATGTATGTATAAAGAACGATTTAAAAATTCTAATGCCTTAGAAGAAGCCATAAGTTCGTCTAAAGAATCTTTATTAATGTTACCTAATTTCCAATAATCAAAGCAGTATAAGTCACAAGGATAAACATCACCATTGGATTCAATAACTATATTAAGACTGCAAAATCCATTCATACCACAGCTAGTTGGATTATATCCTTTAAGAACAGTTATATAATCCATAAAGTTTCTTATTTCTACAAACTTACCGTTTTTAATATCTTTATACCAAAGATTAAATAATTTATCTAAAAATATATAAAAACTAGTAGTGTCTAAGTAATTTTTAAACTCATTTTCTATATATTTATTTTGATTATCTATCTCGAAGTTTTTTATATAGGGTATAAATTGTATATATGGAAAATCATTAGATTTAAAATACTCATAAATCTCATCTATATTTTTAGCGCTTTCTTTAGTTACAACAGATAGTATATTAAAATTAACCTTATATTTTTTTAATATATTAATAGCTGATATAACTTCATCAAAAGTGGAAGATCCATTTTTATATGTCCTATATAAATCGTGAGTTTCTTTTAAACCATCTAGTGATATTTCAACTAAAAAATAGTTTTCTTTAAAGAAAATCGCAAATTCATCATCTATATTTATACCATTAGTTTGAATAGAATTTACAATATTAATATTATTATTGTTATATTTATTTTGTAATGTTATAAGCTTTTTATAAAAATCAATACCTACTAAAGTAGGCTCTCCACCTTGAAATATAAAGTTTATATAATCTACATTTTTACTTAAAGCATTTTTAACTATATTTTCTAGTGTAGAAATATCCATAAAATCATTAGTATAAACATCCCTATTTTTTGATATATCTTTATAAAAACAATATTTACAATCTAAATTACAAGCACTAGAACTAGGCTTTATTAAAATTGTTAAATGATTCATAAAATCCCCCTTTAGGTAGATAAAATTGTATATCTGTTATTAATAACTATTATATATTAAAAAATAATATTTATTAAATATAAAATATATTAATAACCCCTGTTTTTATATTAAACAGGGGTTATTAATATATTTTATTATAAAATTAACCTTCTTTAATCTCAAGAATTCCCATAGGACAAGCATCAACACAAAGTCCACAAGCTATACATTTAGATGGCACAGGCTTATCATCTACTTTTGCTATTATGCCTTTAGGACAGGCATCAACACAAGTAAGGCAACCATTACATTTTTTCTTATTAATCATATAAACACCTTTAGGATTTTGAGTTATTGCTCCTTGAGGACATTTTTTAGCACATAGACCACATTGATTACATGCCTTAACGTCTAAAGAATCATCTTTCTTTAATCCTATTTTTATACATGGAGTGTTTAATCCATAATGCTTATAAAATGCATTTGAGCAAGTCATTTCACAAGCTAAGCAATTTTGACATAGAGATCTGTCTGTAACAACTAATTTTTTCATTCCCTTTTCCCCCTAAAAATTTAGATTGTATTGCTAACTGTATTCAAGTTAAGTGTAGGACAAATATTTATAAAAATCAATTTGAAATTATGACAAGTAAAATAATTTATAAAACTTAGAAATTTTAGAACAACAATATGAAAAATATATTAAATATGAAGAAGAAAATAACAAATTAATCAAATGAAATTACAAATACATAAATAAATCAAATTTATATAATATTAGTGTAATCATAAAAAGGGAGGACAAAGCTTATGATAACAGTTGTAACATTTAATCCATCAATAGATACACTTTACAAACTAGAAACTTTTGAAATAGGAAAAGTTCAAAGGGCAGGGGATGTTAAAAAAAGTGCAGGTGGAAAAGGTATAAATGTAGCTAGAGTACTAAATCAATTAGGGCATAATCCTATATGTATGGGTTTTGTAGGTGGATACAATGGTCTTTATATAAAGGATGAAATAAAAAGGATTGGTCTTAGAGATGAATTTATAAAAATAGATGGTGAAACTAGAGTTTGTTTAAATATAATAGATAAAAATAAAGTAAGTACAGAAATACTTGAAAGTGGTCCTACAGTAGAAGAAAACGACATGATAAAGTTTGAAAGACATTTAGAAAATATATTAGAAGAAACTAAAATACTAGTAGCTAGTGGAAGCTTACCTAAAGGATTGCCAATTGATTATTATGGATTGTTAGGAGAAATATGTAGGATTAAAAATATAAAATTTATATTAGATACTAGCGGTAAATACCTTGAAAGTGCAATAAATAGTCATATATATATGATAAAACCTAATATAGATGAACTAGAGGCTTTATGTAAGTGTAATATAAATAATAAAGAATATGCTATAAAAGAAGCTTATAAATTATTAAGATATAATATAGAAAATATATGTATATCTATGGGCAAAGAAGGGATGATTCTTGTAAATAAGGATAGTATATATGAAGTAAAAATACCAAGTATAAAAATAGAAAATACAGTTGGTAGTGGAGATTCATCAATAGCAGGATTTGCATATGGATTATTAAATGATTATTCATTAAAGGACTGTCTAAGGTTATCTAATGCTTGTGGAATGTCTAATGCTATGAATATTAAAACTGGATTTATAAATGTAAATGAAGTTGAAAAATTATTTAAAGAGATAGAAGTATTAGAGTATAGTAAAATCTAATATAATTAGGTTATGTAAACTAAAAATTAAAATAAGTTAAAAAGCTATAAAATTAGGGAAGATACTAAATTTTATAGCTTTTTTAATTATAAAATAATATAAATACAAAACCTCTGTTTGAATGAATATGCGTTAAAAATGTTGTGTGTTATAATTAAATTAGCAGTCAATATTAAACTAAGGGGGAAGTATGAAAAATAAATTTTTAATTGGTTCATTAAAGTGTATGGTAATTTCGTTTATTATCGGTATGATATTAATATTTTTATCGACATCTATAGGGCTAAAAATGGGATATGATGCAATTCAAGCTAGTGGTGGAGGAATGGAAACATCTCAATATGAAATGATTGTTAAATCTAATATAGATAATTTTAGAACAGGTGGATTTGTTTTTTCTTTTATAGGTGGATTAGGGATGTTGATGAGTGGATATACTTTATATAAAAATATTGAGGAGTAATATTTATCTATTTAAATAAAATTATTATATTGAGAGTAGTAAGATTGAAATTACTGCTCTTTTTATTGTTTATTTGATTTTAAGAATATATAAAGCCTTGTGAAGTAGTCAAAATAATATATAAGTATTTATAAAATCGTGGACACATTTTCATGATTAAAGAAGGAGGAACGAAACGTTCCTCCTAGGATAAAATATATTTATGTATTAATAATAAGTAAATAAGATGTATAATTAAAATAAATCAATTTTATTAAAACAAAGAAGTAAAAAGGGTGAAAAAATGAATTATAAAATACTTACACATGAAGACTATGATGATATAGTGGATATATCAAGAAATATTTGGGAAGGAAATGATTATCTACCTAGTGTATTTCACAAATGGGTAGATGAAAAAGATGGGTGTTTTTTAGGGCTAGTTGTAGATGATAAGGTGGTAGCAGTAGGAAAATATAGTATTCTAATAGATGGACAAGGATGGCTTGAAGGGCTTAGAGTACATGTTGATTATAGAGGGAGACAATATGCACATGCAATTTGCGATATGCTATTTAATTTAGCAAGAGAAGATTTAAGAAATAATAAGATAACTAATATAGCAATGTGCACTCATAAAGATACTGTAGCTAGCATAAATATGATGAAGGCAAAGAATTTTTATTTAGAAGATAGTTGTATGGTAGTATTTAAAGAAAATGATAATTATAATAAAGATATAAATGATATTAATATTGAAAAATGGGACATATCATATGAAGAATTTAAAAACTTAGATTATTTTAAGAAAAATAAAAATAGAATAACTTATGGATTTACTTATTTTAATTTATGTAAAGAAATATATGAGGAGTTAGTTAAAAGTAATTCTTTAGTAATAGTAAATGGTCATAGATGTATAGTTAAAGTGAAAGGAAATCCTTCTATAATATGTATAGATAATACTTTTGAAGGTATTAATGACTGTGTAAATTATTATTTATTAAAAGAAAATTCTAGTGAAGCTGAAATATATATACATAATCCAAGTGATGAATTAATAAGTAAGTTAAAAGAAAGCAAATATGAGTCATTAACTAATTTTGAAAATGATTGTTTGTATTATGTTTATAAAGAATAGAAGTAAAAGTATATAGATTAATCTATATACTTTATTTGTATAAAGGGGGAAAAATTAATGGGTGTAGAATTAAAAAAGATAACGCATAAAGATATAGATGATTTTAAATTAATACAAAAATGGAATAATGACAACAGTATAAAGTATTTACTTAGACCAAATTTTAAAGAAGGAGAAATAGAAGATATAACATTAGAGGAATTAATAGAAGGAACTAGAATAAATGAATACAAGCATACATACATGATAGTTGAAAATGATAAAAAGGTTGGATTTGTAACTATTAATACAAATTTTAAAATGTTATTTAATGAAAGTGATGACACTGCTTGGATTAGTATATGTGTAGGGGATAATAAATATAGGGGTAAAGGTATTGGACTAAAAGTAATGAAGCTATTAGAAGATAAGGTAATGAAGTTAGGTAAAAATAAAATAGAGTTAGGAGTGTTTGAATACAATACTAAAGCTATAAATTTTTATGAGAAAAATGGATATAGAGCAATAGGAAAATCTGAAAATTTTGTGTATTACAATGAAAATTGGTATAGTGATATAAGAATGGAAAAGCAGATAAATTTATAATCAAAATTAGTTAGGGAGATATTTGTAATGAAGGAGAAAATAATACATCAAAAAACAGAAAAAGAAAAAATGTTATCAGGAGAACTCTATTGTGCTTTAGATAGTGAATTAGTAAAAGAACATGAGAAAGCTCAAAGCATTCTTAGAAAATTTAACAATTCTTCAGATATAAATAGAAGTGAAATATTAAAATCTCTATTTGGAAAAACAGGTGAAAATTTTTGTGTAAAACCTACTTTCCGTTGTGACTATGGATACAATATTTATGTAGGAGAAAATTTCTTTGCAAATTATGATTGCATTATATTAGATGTTTGTAAAGTAACAATAGGAGATAATTGTATGATGGCTCCAAGAGTATGCATATATACTGCAACTCACCCATTAGATGTAGAATTAAGAATATCTGGCTTAGAATATGGTAAGCCAGTTACTATTGGAAATAATGTTTGGCTTGGTGGAAATTCAGTTATAGCGCCTGGGGTAACAATTGGTGATAATGTAGTGGTTGCAGCAGGAGCTGTAGTTGTAAAAGATGTTTTGGATAATGTAGTAGTAGGTGGAAATCCTGCTAAAATTATAAAATATTTATAGTAAATATCTATTATTAAATATTTTTCAAAAACTATAAAACTTTATTAAAGATAAGTAATACCAAGTAATATCATAGAATTTATTCTGATATTAGTTGGTGTTAATTTATGTACATTTTTAGTTATATATTATTAATTATAACCTTCAAATAAATGCCTTCCAAAAATATCAACTTTTTATTTAAAATATTTTTAACTTCTTTTCTAAGTGACTTATCTGTATAAAAATCAATAATACATTCTTGTGTTTTTTACTTACACTTGCGTATCTATAAATCATTTGGTATAAAGTTCTTTGTGATAAAATCTATAAATTAATAGTTTATGGCACTGTTAAATGTATTGATTTTGCTAGAGTAATTTAGTTAGTGTCAAAATTTTGATTATATAACAAATAAATAATTAAATAAAAAAATATTTAAACATGCAAGTTTTTTAATTTTATTTACGAATTAATTAGTGTAAAAGCTTTTATAGTTAGGAGGAAGTAACTTGCAAGACAAATTAATGATTAAATATATCAAAAAGAAAAATCAAAAAGGAATGGAAATTTTAATAGACCAGTATAATGCCCTTATTACTTCAGTAGTTAGATATCATTTAGGTACACTTATTAATTACGAAGAAGAATGTGTTAGTGATACTTTACTAGCCATTTGGGATAATATAGAAGGATTTGAAAAAGATAAAAACTCTTTTAAAAACTGGATATGTGCAATAGCTAAATATAAAGCAATTGACTACAAAAGAAAATATCTAAATAAGATAGAGACATCTAGTTTAGATGAACAAACATATTATATAGACAAAAATTTACTAAAGGTAGAAATTCAAGAGGAATTAAATGAGACATTAAACTTCTTATCAGAAGAAGACAAAGAAATATTTAGACGATATTATCTAGATGATGAAAGTGTAGTAGATATAGCAAATGATAAAAAGTTAGCTATTTCAAGTATACATAGTAAATTATCTAGGGGTAAGGCAAAAATAAGAAAAGCTTTATTAAATGAAGGAGGAAAATAATATGATAGATAAATATAAAGTATTAAATAATGAAAAAATTCAATTTGATAGATATGATGAAGTAAAAACTGATAATGAAAAAATGAAAAATATAATGAAATCTAAGTTAAAGTCAAGAAAACAAGTAAATAAAAAATTAATAGCAGCAAGTATATCAGCAACACTTATACTAGGCTCTGTGGCTCTAACTAATGAAACTACATGGGCATATATTGATAGATTAGTAAATCATATTGAATCTTTCCTAGATAGAGATTATGGTGAATTTGAGAAGTACAAATTTGAAGGGAATCAATCAATAGAAGATAATGGATTAGTTCTTAATCTAGGAGATGTAATGCTTGATGATAGACAATTAATTATAAGTTTAAGTATGGATTATACTAATTTTGATTTTAAAGAGTATGGCATTAATAAAAAAGATTTTATACCAGATATACCAATAGTAACTATAGGAAATATGTCTTTCCCTGGTCAAGGTGGGGGAATCATGCAAAGAGATTTAAGAGCTGAAAATAAAAAAGAGTTTTTATATACTGTTAATTTAACTAGTATTGACACTGACGGAGATGGACTTGTGGATACTGACTTTGAGATACTTGATAATCTAGAAAAAAATAAAGATTATAATTTAAAAATTAAATTTAAAGATTTTGATATAGGGGAATCAAAGACTGAAAAAGGAAGGTTATTAAGTAAAAGTTTTGGCAATTGGGAGTTTAATACAACTATAAATAGTTCTAATATATCTAGTGATTTAAAAATTGTCGATATTAACAAAGTTATAGATATAGGTAAAGGAGTTAAATTTAAAATTGATCAAGTAAGAATTTCTCCTACTTCAGTGAATATTAAAACACAATTAGAAGGAGATCAGTCCAATGTAACATCCTTAATACATAATGCAGATGTCTCTGTAAAAGATGAAAGTGGAAATAGATTATTTGGTGGGGGAATTGGTAATTCAAATGGAAATGGTATATACCATAATTTTGAACGTAAAGGTAGCGAAAAGAAGATTACCATAATTCCTGTAATCTATTCGGAAAATAATACTAAATATTTTGAAGATGAAAAAATAGAAATAGATATTCCTTAAATTAATATTTTTTAATAATACCAATGATTATTAATAGTCATTGGTATTATTTATTTTTATTAAACTTTTGTGAATTTTTAATAAGGTTATATAAATATTTTAGATAATATAATTGCAAATATGTAATAAAAAAATATCGAAAAACAATAAAAAAGTATTGGAATATATCTTTATGTATTATATAATCTATTTATCGAAAAACAATAATTATATATCGTGTATGGAGGAAATATGAAAAAATATATTTTAAATTTAATACCATTTATTATAAGTATAGGATGTTTTGTAAGTTTTAATTTTATAGGAAGTGAAGTAGCACCAGATGGTACTTTAGTAGAGCCATTTTTCTTAATACCTATAGGATATCTATTTTTATTTATAGGAATAATAGGAGTATTAGTTAGAGTAGGATTAAATTATTTTAAAAGATCAAAATGTAATCAATAGATAAATTAAAAGCTGGCATATAAGCCAGCTTTTTCATATATATAGAATTTATGTTAAGTATAAAATTGTTTAGAATTAATAAAAATGAGGTTAATCATATATTGACTTTGAGTATTCAGTTGGAGAAATACCAAATGATGTCTTAAATTTTTTAGAAAAATAGTGAATAGAAGAAAACCCAAGCATCTCAGATATTTCACTAATAGTATAAGAAGTGTTTTTAATAAGTTCTTTACTTTTTGATAATTTTAATTCATTTATATAATTTTTTACAGTATTATCCATATTCTTTTTAAATAATGAGTGTATCATAGATGGACTTATACAAAAATGACTACATAATGTATTTATAGATAATTTTTCGTATATATGTTCATCTATAAATGAAAGTATTTCATTTAATAAGCTGTTTTCATAAGTTTGTCGCATGTGAGTCGTTGGTTTAGATTGAAAGTAGGTATTTTTTAGCCTGGCAGTATGTATAATAAGCTGTTTTAAGTAACAAATAGATAAATCATTGGAGTATATATCGTCGTTTGAAAGTTCTTCTATAAGTTTACTTATAATATTGTAGGATTCTCTTTCTAAAGTAAATACTTTATTACAAAGTACTTCATAGTCATTAGAGTCCATTTTAAAGTTAATAGTTAAGTAAGAGCTAATATTATCTGAAGTAGCTTGAGTATGAAATTGAAATGGAGCATAAAATATGAGATCGCCTTGTTTTAAATTATATTCTTTACCATCTACATTAGTAGATAGGTTTCCTTTATCAACATATGTAAGCTCCCAATAAGGGTGAGATTCACCAGCAAAAGAATAGTTAGTCCCCTTTTCTTGATAAAACTTAGTATAAATTTGATCAATATTAAGGGAAGATGAAATTTTAGTATAAGTATATTCTTCTTTTAGATTTATAGACTTAAATTCATCTTTAGATATTATGCTTATTTCACTTTCATCTGAAATTGATATTAAATTGAAATATATTCCTTTTTTTAAGTTAATTATCCTATTTATTATAAAAGATTTTATATCTTTTCCATCTAATGAAACTAGTATCATAACAACACCTTTATTTACTTTTAAAAAGGTAGAGTTATCAGATGTTAATTTTAATTTCTTAATACTTTTATTTTTTATATTTATATCTTTTGAAAAATCTCTATCTAAATTTTCACAAACTAGTTCCCCAAAATTTTTAAAGGCAGGATTAGTAGTTTTTATGAACATGGATACCCCCTAAAAAGTTTAATATGTTAAAATTTTCCCCTAATATAATTTTATACTATTTAATATGGTATGTAAATTAAGATAAATAAAAGTGTATTTATTAAAAAAGTTGTAAAGGAAAATGTTTATTCTAAGTAAATTAGGGTATAAAAGTAAAAAATGTATAATGAATTATTTTTGTAGGATGAAACAATCCTAAAGTGAATTTATTAAGTAAAAAATATGAATAAAAGTTCAAAGTAAATTTTATAAAAATTGGTTTTAAAATATTTAATTTTAATATAAAATAAAATTATAAGATATAAGTATAGACGTAGTAAATATTTGTCTAACAACTTATACAGACATAAGTCATAGTATATACTATAGGTAAATTGACTTATATAATTAACTGTGATAAAATCATTTAAAAATTTATATTTAAAGGAGATATGAGTATGTTAGAACCTGAACCCGAAAGGACCATCTTACAATCAATTTTTAAAAATGTGAAGGACTTTATAAATAATATTATTCACATTATAACAGGTAAAAAAGAAAATAATGAATTAGATAATCTAGCTGTAGATAGTAAGTTTGAATTAAACGATAAAGTAGCTAGAGAAATTATGGTATCAAGTAAAGATGCATTTTTAATAGATGTAAATGAAAATATAGATACTATATTAGATGATATATCTATAATAAATTATTCAAAAATACCTGTATACGAAGAATATGTAGACAATATAATAGGAGTCTTACATGTAAAAGATTTAATGATTGAGGCTAGAAAAGAAGGATTTAAAAATATAGACATAAGAAAGATTCTTCATAAACCGTGTTTCATACCAGAAACTAAAAATGTAAGTGAATTATTCAATTCAATAGATTCACAAAATGATAATTTATTTATATTAATAGATGAATATGGAGCATTTTCAGGCATAGTAAGTATGGAAGATTTAATCTGTGAGATCAAGGGTATAACTTATGACAAAAGTGATTTACACCATGATAAAATCAAAAAAATAGATGACAACAACTTTATGGTTAAAGGAGTATTAAGTGTAAGTGACTTTAACGAAATATTTAATGTTAACATTGAAGAAGGAGATTATGACACCTTAAACGGTTATATTATAAATCAGCTAGGAAAGATTCCAAATGAGAACGAAGACATACAGATTAATTTAGGGAAGTTAATTCTTAAATTAATAAGAATTAATAAAAGAAGAATAGAAGATATTCAAATAAGTATATTATAGGTGTAGATTATTCTACACCTTTTTATAATATTATAAAAAATAATAGTATCTATTTGATATACATAATAGAGTAACTTTTAATTATATATTGTCATATACATATACAAAATAAAAAAATCAACTAGGGGGATTTTACATGCAATTAAATAATGACAATATGAATAAAAATAATATGAATAATAAATCTTTACAAGGGCAAGGAACAAATCAACAATTTCCAGGTGGGTCTCAAAATCAAGGAACAAATCAACAGTTTCCAGGAGGATCTCAAAATCAAGGAACAAATCAACAGTTTCCAGGAGGATCTCAAAATCAAGGAACAAATCAACAGTTTCCAGGAGGATCTCAAAATCAAGGAACAAATCAATTATTTCCAGGAGGGGCTCAAAATCAAGGAACAAATCAGCAATTTCCAGGAGGATCTCAAAATCAAGGCGTAAATCAACAATTTCCAGGAGGGTCTCAAAATCAAGGAACAAACCAACAATTTCCAGGAGGATCCCAAAATCAAGGAACAAATCAACAATTTCAAGGAGGATCCCCAGGACAAGTTGGTTTACCAAGCATGCCACCGCAACCACAACCACAGCAACAACAACAACAACTAAAGTCAAAGCCACAGCCTGATAGTGGTAATGAAAGGTCAAGAGTAAAGATAAAGTCAGTATTTGACGATAAATTTGTAGTAATTGGAAGAGATGTTTTTTTATATGCAACAGCTCAAAGTGCTAATAGCGGTGATACATTTAGACTTATAATAGATGGTAATAAAGCAAGAATAAGAGAAGCAGGAGGAAGTTTCGTAAGAGTAGATAATAGAGACTTTTTAATTGCAGATACTGATAGAAGAGGAGCTACAGAGTTTACAATATATAGAACAGGCGATAGAGAATATGTATTAAGGGCACCTAATGGATACTTTGTTAGAGTTAGAGAAAATGATGCTAGACTAGTAGCAAGGGCAGTAAATGCTGATGAAAGAACTAGATTTAAATTTAGAAGAGTAGACTAAAAATAAAGCGTACCTTATAATTTTATAAGGTACGCTTTATTTGATTAAAAAATGAATTTTATATTTTTCTATATCTTTTTAGACCTACTATATTTAATAATGAAAGTATTATAGCAAAGAGTAGCAATATAATTATATCCATATATATATCATTAAAGGTATATCCTTTTAGGACTACACCACTAAGTGCATTAGAACCATAGTATAATGGTGTAAATCTAGATAAAACTTGTAACCAATTAGCCATAGATTCTACTGGAATTATTCCTGTAAAAAATATTTGAGGTACTATTATAATTGGTACAAATTGCATCATCTGAAATTCTGAATTTGCAAAAGTAGACATTAAAACACCTAAAGTTAATGCTACAAAGGCTATTAATATATTTATAATTATTACTAAAAATACACTTCCAACTATTTTTATATTTAGTATATATACAGAAAATAGTACTAAAATTATAGTTTGTATAACTGAGAATAATCCATAACCTAGTAAGTAACCTCTTATAATCTCACTTCTTTTAATTGGAGTAGAAAGTAGTTTGTCTAATGTACCTGAAGTTCTTTCCTTTAAAAGAGATATACCTGATATTAAAAATACAAAGAAGAATACAAAAAATCCAATTAGTATAGGGTTTAAAGTATCAAAGTAAGATAAATTTTCATCTCCATATATATAGTTACTTTTAACAGATACTTTGCTAATATCTAAGTTAGTGCTTAAGTTAGGTGTATTTTTAGAAAAGGCAAATTGCTTTTGATATGAGCTAAGTGAATTTTTAATATTAATCATTTCGTCTTTTGCTAATGTAGCATTTATCTTAGCTTCTATCTGTTTACTATTTTGAGGAGAACTATTTTCATAAGTAACATTTAAAGTATTATCATCTAAATATATAAATGCGCTTAAATCATCTTTTAATATTTTATCTTTTATATTATCTTTATTTGAATAATTTAGTATATTTAAATCTGTTTCCTTTAAGTTATCATTAAATTCACTATTAGTATTATAAACACCTACATTTAGTTTTACATCTTTACTTGAATTAAATAAAAAATATACTAAAGACATAACTATAAGAGGTGCAAACATCATAAGAGCTAGGGTTCTTTTATCGTTTATAGTTTGTTTTATAATTCTAATTGCTAATGCTTTAACTCTCATTTAGTTTCACCTCCTAATTTTAAAAATATTTCTTCTATAGTATTAACTTCAAATTCTTTTATTAAATTATTAGGAGTACCAGTAGCAATTATTTTACCGTCCCTTATTAAAGCTAATCTATCACATTTTACTGCTTCATCCATAACGTGAGTTGTTACTATTATAGATTTTCCTTCATTTTTTAAGTTATAAAGCTCATTCCATATATCAAATCTAAGGCGAGGGTCTATACCTACAGTAGGTTCATCTAATATTAAAAGAGCAGGGTCTTGAATTAGAGATATAGCAAGTGATAGTCTTCTTTTCATACCTCCTGAAAAACTTTTAACTTTTTTAGAAAGGTGATTTTCAAGATTAACTAATTTTGAAGTATAATCTATTCTTTCTTTTATTTTAGATTTATTTAATCCAAATATTTTTCCAAAGAAATCTAAATTTTCTTTTGCACTTAAATCTTCATATAAAGCATCTGACTGTGCCATATATCCTATGTTTTGTAATACATCTAAATTAGGAATGGGTTTATTAAATACTTTTATAAATCCGCTATCTATTTTTTCCATACCTATTATAGCTTTAACAAAAGTCGTTTTACCAGCACCAGAAGGTCCTATAAGACCAACTATTTCACCTTTTTTTATATTTAAGCTTAAATTATCTAGAATTATAGATTTAGATATTTTCTTAGATATATTTGAAACTTCAACAATATTCATAAAATACTCCTTTCTATTTTAGTATGTACTGTGCTTATTAATGATTATACTACAATTATAATAAAGTTAAAAATCTTAAGGATAATAAAAAAGAGGACTTTTAAGTCCTCTTTTTTTATTAATCTATTATTTCTATAGATTTTATATTATTTTTATCTAAAGATATAGAACTACCAAGTTCAAATCCAGAGACAGTAAGTAAACTTACATATTGATTAGAATTAAATTTGTCCATCCAATCAAGTAGGGCATTAAAGTTTTTAATGTTATTTCTTTCTACTATTTTAGTAAAGCCATTATTAAAGGTTATTTTTAATTTATCAACGCTCAAATATGTCACACCTTTCAAAAATTAGTACATAATAGGTATTAAAGAGCCTAAGTCTAATAATTTTTCATCACTTAAAGAAATAATTTCTTTATTTTTAGATTTAACAAAATCACAAATTTTATCATAATCAGGGTGAAGCTTTATATTACCGTAAAAAGCTAATTCTTTATGAGATATAAGTCCGCTACATCCACCTATAAATCCATAATTCATATTAAATAAATCAATATTTCCTTTAGATATAAGTAAACAATCAATATTATGTTTTATTACTTCTTTATATATACCTTCATCTGAAGTTATAATAGAATTTTCATCAACAATACATACTGAACATTTTGTATATCCTTGATTTACATTAATCATAGTAAGATTATTTTCTTTTATGTACTTTAAAATGTTTTTGTCTGTATAATCAAAATTATGAATAGCATACTTTCCAAACAAGCAAACATTGTATTGTATATTGTTAGGATATTTACTTTCTATAGGTAGATTTCCTTTTATGACATTAAAGTTATACTTTTTAAGTTTATCATTATAATAATCATAGACATCAGGAGATACAACTATATTTTCATCATTTAATTTAAATATACTTATATCTGGATGAAACTTTATAGCATCATAAGAATTTTCACATCCAATTGTTTTTATTAAATCTATACCTCTAGCTCTTAGATTTTTCTCCATAGTAGGAGTAATTCTTTTGTCTACTATTGCTAATTTAACATAGTCATTAACTATAAAAGAATCTTTTATAAATTTCATAAACTTTCTCCTAAATATATAATAATTTTAGCTTATCATAAAAATTTAATATTTTACAATATTAAAAGGCATGTTTTTACATGCCTTTTAAGTAACTTTATTATTTGTTATCTTCACTATTACTTTCGTAAATATTAGGATCTTGAGATGGATAAGAGTTATTTGTATTTATTACTCTAAAATTTATTAAATCAGTAGTTTCACTATCAGAACTTTCAAAAACGTCGTTATTATCTATTATTTGATTGTATTGGTCATCAAAATGATTTAAAAATGATAAATTATCATGTTTTTTGTTAGAGTTTTTTTTCATTTTATACTCCTTTAATAATAAATTATATATTAAAAGTATATGTAAGCTAATATATTTTATACTAATACTTAGATTAAATTGTTATAAATTTAGATAATATAAAGATTAAAAATGGGTAATATATATAAAAATGTAAATAAATAATTAATAAATAAAATAAAAGTCTTGTCATAATAAATAAGAAAAGGTTATAATATTAAAGAAAAATAACATTTACATTTTAATTATATTGGTAAATAAAGTTTTATTAATTGTCGAAAAGTATTGAAAAATGACATGTATGGGGCAAGGCTTCTAATATTTAATTTTTAAGAGGTGCATATCATAAATACTTAGACTAGATAAATAAACTAAATTTATCAGAAATTAAACAAAAGTAGAGGGCGAGAAAATATGACAATACTAATAAATGCACTAGGCATAATTATTTTGTTAGGAATATTGTATCTATTATCATCTGATAAAAAAGCAATAAATAAAAAGATGATAGCTAAAGCATTTATAATACAATTTATCCTAGCATTTTTACTGGTAAAATTCCCACTTGGAAGAGCTGCACTACAAAAGGTATCTGATGTAGTAACTGCTACTTTAAGTTATGGATTTGAAGGTTTATCATTTGTATTTGGGCCACTAGCAGATTCAGGTGCTCCAACAGGGATGATATTTGGTATACAAGTTTTAGGTAACATAATATTTATATCAGCGTTAGTAGCTGCATTATACTACTTAGGTATAATAGGAGCTGTTGTTAAAGCAATAGGTGGGGTTATAGGTAAAGTACTTGGAACTTCTAAAGTAGAAAGTTTCGTTGCTGTTGCTAATATGTTCTTAGGACAAACTGAATCTCCAATATTAGTTTCAAAGTACTTATCAGGAATGACTAAAAGTGAAATAATGTTAGTTTTAGTATCTGGTATGGGTAGTATGTCTGCAACTGTTTTAATGGGATATGCAGGTCTTGGAATACCTATGGAATACTTACTTATAGGTGGAGCATTAGTGCCACTTGGAAGTATAATAGTATCTAAGATAATACTTCCAGAAACAGAAGTTGAACATGAATTTGTAGCTAAGGGTCATGAACATGAAGGTGCTAAAGAAGAAATAAGCATAGATAATAAAGGGGATAATCCAAACCTTATATCTGCAATATCTCAAGGTGCTAATGACGGGCTTCAAATGGCATTAGGTATAGGTGCTTCACTTATAGCTATAATAGCTTTAGTTGCACTTGTTAATGGTATATTAGGAGTTGTAGGATTATCATTAGAACAAATATTATCATATATATTTGCACCAATAGGAGCATTAATGGGTCTTCCTACAGACAAGATATTAACAGCTTCTCAGCTTTTAGGAAGTAAGTTAGTATTAAATGAATTCGTTGCTTTCGGACAATTAGGTACAATGTTACCAAACTTAGACTACAGAACTGGTCTTATGATGGCAATATCTCTTTGTGGATTTGCTAATATATCAAGTATGGGTATATGTATATCAGGAATATCAGTATTCTGTCCAGAAAAGAGAAGTTTATTAGCTAAATTAGCATTCAAAGGAATGTTAGGTGGATTCTTCGTTAGTGTACTAAGTGCATTAGTAGTTGGATTAATAATAGCTATATAATTAAATAAATAAGATTATTAAGGAGGAACGAATCGTTCCTTCTTTTTTTGTTATACTAATTAAGATATAAATAAAAAGGAGAGTTAAAATGGAAAATAAATTTATAAAAAGAACAGCCATTTTAATAGGTGAAGATGGATTAGAGAAACTTAAAAATTCAAATATTCTAGTTATAGGAGTAGGGGGAGTAGGAAGCTTTTGTGTAGAAGCTTTAGTAAGAGCTGGAATAGGAAATATAACTATAGTAGATTATGCTAAAGTTTGTGAAAGTGATTTTAATAGGCAACTACCAGGGCTTAACTCAAAATTAGGCAAAGACAAAGTAGAAGTAGTAAAAGAAAGGCTTTTAGATATAAATAAAAACTTAAATATAAAAGCTATAAATACTATATTTAATAAAGATACTAGCAAAGAAATAATTAATGATGATTATGATTATGTAGTAGATGCAATAGATATGGTATCATCTAAAATTCATTTAATAGAAGAGTGTAAAAAAAGAAATATACCAATAATTAGTTCTATGGGTATGGGCAATAAATTAGATCCAACAAAAATAGAAGTAAGTGATATTTCAAAAACTCATACTTGTCCTCTAGCTAAAGTAGTAAGAAAAGAATTAAGGGACAGAAATATTGATCATTTAAAAGTAGTTTTTTCAAGTGAAAACCCTTTAGAGTTAAAAGAAAAAATATCAGATGGTCATAGAATAATTCCTGGAAGTATATCTTTTATGTCATCTTCTGGAGGTCTTATTATAGCATCTGAAGTTGTTAGAGATTTGTTAAATAATAAATAGAATTTTTTCTATAATTTCTTTAAGTGGCAATGATAATAAATATTGCATATTATAATTAAATTCTAATTATAGCATGGCTACGGGGGGAGTATGTTTGATTAATTTTATTATTTATTTAATGTGTATTATTTTATTTATTTTTTCATTTATAAGAGATTCAAAAAAAACAAAAAGTGCTTTTGTAAAAGGTGTGAAATCATTAGAAGCGATAATGCCTCAATTTTTTCTTATTGTAATTATAATTGCTATAATCTTATCTGTATTAGACACAGAGTCTATATCAAAGCTTATTGGCGAAGAATCAAAATTTATTGGAACAACTATATCATCAGTGATAGGTGCAGTTACTATGATGCCTACATTTGTGGCTTTTTCAGTAGGGGATTCTCTACTTAAAAGTGGGGCTGGATATGCACAAGTAGCAGCATTTATATCAACTTCTACTATGGTTGGAATACTAACACTTCCACTAGAATCAAAATTTATAGGAAAGAAGGCTGCTTTTTATAGAAATGTTGTAGCATTTTTATTTGCTTTTGTAGTAGCTTCTTTTGTAGGGGGAATTTTAGGATGATAAATATAAGATTTATTTTAAATAGATATAAATATGTACTTATTGGATTTATTATTTGCATATTTATATATTTTTTTAATAATAATTTGGGAACTAATATTTTTAGTAACGTAAAATCTAGTATTTTACAAATGTTAGGTATACTTCCAGGGGTTATGATTTTACTTTCTCTTTTGGATGAGTGGGTTCCTAGAGAGTATTTTATTAAGTATATGGGAAATAAATCAGGCTTACTTGGTATATTTTTATCTTTTGCTTTAGCATGTTTTGCAGCAGGTCCTATGTATGCAGCATTTCCTTTTGCCAAAGTTCTTATGGATAAAGGGGTTAGGTTTTCAAATATAATTATATTTTTAAATGCTTGGTGTGTTGTTAAGATTTCTACGTTGACATTTGAAATAAGTGCTATTGGATATGAGTTTACTCTTGTTAGACTTGTAATTGATATAGTTGGAGTTATTGTTATGGGTTATTTGGTTGATTACTTATACAATAAAAAAACTTTTTTTAAAAAGAGAGTAGAATGTTAAAATAAAAATACCAAATATATTTATGATTATATTTGGTATTTTTATTTTAATATAAAATTTTATATAAAGGTTTTAGTTTTATTAACTATAGAATTTTTAAGTAGGTCAAATTTAATGTAGTTTCCAAATAGGATTTGGTCTAAATATTCTATAACTATTGGATTTAAGTCAACATAAACTGTTGAAGCGTATAAAGAGATATTTTCAATTGGTTTAAGCTTTATATGAAAACCATTATCTACTAAACTTAACTTTATGTTTTTAAGATTATTTATAGCTTGTTTAGTTTGAAATACTACATCAATACATTCTATTGATGTATTTTTTATAATTTCTATTATTTCATTTATATTAATTTCTAAGCTTAAATTTTTAGTATTTTCATTTTTAGATTTAAAGGCTTTGTCTATTATATAGTAAAGTATTGTTTTCTCAAGTATAGGTAGCTTAGTTGGTGAATTAGCTATTATTTTTGGTAAATAGATTTCCATTTTAAGTCCTTTCTATTATGTTTCTATGACAATTCTATTATAGCATTTATCTTATCTTCGGTCTTTGCTGTAATAATATGCTTATTGTTTTGCTCTTCATAATAACATTCAATCTTTTCGCCATATAATATTTCTTTTTTGTATACTATTCTTATATTGTCAAAAACTTTATTCTTATAAATATCCTCTGGTAAAATTTCATAGGCCATATCTAGATAGCTTAAATTATGCATATGTTCATTTATATCAATGTCTCTTCTTTGAATATAGTAGTCCTTTTTGAAAAGGTAATCTTCACATTCAATATCTTCTATTTTTTCTGGAAATACATTTTTATCTGTTTCTGATTCATATAAATCTGCAATATCTGCTGTAAGTCTTACTGGTCTCCTTCTATCTGTATCAACAAATATCCATCTTGATGTTCCAATTGCAATTATATTTCCTTCTTTATCCTTAAGCTGAAAATCACGATATGCATAGAGTCTTTCTACTTTTCTTGACCATGTTTCTGCCTTTATATCATCATTATATTTAGGTCTTTTTATGACCTTCACCTTCCAATCCAAAAGCATCCATACTCTCTTTTTAGTTTCTATTTCTAAAACTCCATAGCCTACAGATGCACTGTGAAGCCCTGCTACGTCTTCCATTATTGTAAGAAGTGCTTTATTAGTCGCTTCATTATTTATTCCTATATCTTCTAAACCAATTTTATAGTTACTGCAGTATATCATAAATATTCACCTTTCTATTTAATATATCTATTTCTAGCTTAATTTCACATTATAATAATTGTGACCTAAGTAGTATTATACATAATATTCAATTACCTTCCAATCACAAAATGATTTCATTAAATTTGTAAATTTTATTATTAAGTATAGTTAATTCAATAAGATGTTGTTTGAGAAATAAAAATAAGTTTTTTTCATAGGTTTCAATAAATAAGATGTTGATAAAGCTATTAATGAAGTTTATGGTAGCATTGAAACTATTAAACTTAATATGTATTTTATATAGATATAAAAGCTAAGGAGGAACGATTCGTTCCTCCTAGCTTTTAATATATATTTTTTGCATTTATTTTATTGTTAATATTTAATAATATTTTAGATACTAAAAACAACACAGGCAATTCTATTAAAGGGCCTATTACAAGTGCTAATGATATTAAAGGTTCATTAGGAAAGGCTGAAACTGCTATTGCAAGTGCTATAGGTGAGTTTCTAGCTAAAGTAGTTAAGCTTAAAGCAACATTATCCTCTTTACTTAATTTTATTTTTCTACCAACAACTTGTCCAATAACTAAGTTAATTATAAAAAATAGTAGTACTGGTAGTAAAAGCTGTAAAAGCACTTGAGGATTTTTAAGTAATACTTTACCTTGAGATGCAAACATTGAAATTATTGCTAAATTTAAAAAATAACCTTGGTAATCACAAGCCTTTGGAGATATATTTTCTTCAAAATAACTTAAACCTTTTTTATTAATTGTAATTTTTCTAAAAATAGTAGCTAATAAAAGAGGTATAAATAAGCTTACAACCATTCCTTGAGTAAGGCTTAATGCATCTATGTTTACACTTGAGCCTCCAATTAAAAATACATACACAGGAAGCAGTAGTAATTGAAGCATAAAGTTTAGTGGTAAAATTGATGCTCCTAATGCAACATTACCTTTTGCTATAGCTGTAAATATTAAATACCAATCAGTACAAGGTGTTACCATAAGCATTATAAATCCAATTAAAAGCTCTGGACTATTTTGTAAGAAAAATTTCCCTAAAAAGAATATTAAAATAGGTGTCCATACAAAATTTATAAGTATTGCTGTTAATGTAAACTTTATATTTTTAAATGATTTTGTAATATCTTTTAATGGTATTTGTATAAATACTAAAAATAACATTATTATCAAAGAAGGCATAATTAAATATTCAGAATAGGTTTGTATAATATTTATTTGCCCGAGTATTATTCCTATTAAAACCATCAATAATATAATCAAACTTTGAAATTTATTAATATTGTCCATTTTAAACCTCCTTATATATTTACAATTTTATAGATATTTATTATCAATTGCAACTGTTTATTAAGAAGAATTAAAATATAAAAAATGGAAAAATAAAAGAGGAACGATTCGTTCCTCTTTATCTAAAGTTTATATTCAATTATATTATCATCACCATGTTTAACATCTGATCCAATCATAGGATTAAGTTCTTTTAATGCATCATTATTAGTAATTATTACTGGAGTAATTAAAGATATATTATTATCAATAAAAATTTGCCTATTAAGCTCTAAAATAGGAGTACCAGCAGTAACTTTATCACCAACTTTACGTAAAAGTTTAAATCCTTGTCCTTTTAGAGTAACTGTATCAATACCAACATGAACTAACAATTCTAAACCATCATTACTTTTCATAGCAAAAGCATGATTAGTATCCATTATAAGTTCAATTGTACCATCACAAGGAGCAACTACAACATCTCCAGTAGTATCAATAGCAACTCCATCCCCTAACATTTTATTTGAAAAAACTTCATCTGGAACATTACATAAATCTATAACTTTCCCTGATATAGGTGCTTTTAAAGCCAAATTTTTCTTTTTAAATATACTAAACATAAGTTAGTTCCTAAAGTAGGAACCTCACCATCCTTTCATATTATAATTTATAAAAAATATATATTATTTTATTTAATAATAAAAAAAGGCATAAGTTTATCAAATAAACTTATGCCTGATTTAACAGTAACACGTTTATTTAGATTCTAGCAAATATATGTAAAAATTGTCAATTGAATAAATAAAAATAAATTTAAGAAAATTCTATAAAAATATATTGACAATGTTTTCCTGTGGCATATATAATATAGACATAATAAAAAGTTAAAATACGAAAAAGGATTGTTACTTTTAGAAGGCAAAACCTATATTGAGTCGCGATATTACGTTAGACTTGGTATAGATTTTTTTATTTTAATGATAAATGTTATATAGTTAAAAGACATCCGAGTTTATAGACTTATGAATTAGGGGGGAAAATATGATTATAGACAAGATTGTTAATAACAATGTTGTAACCGTACTTGATTCCAAAAGTAAAGAAGCAGTTGTTATGGGAAGGGGTATAGGTTTTAAAAAAAAGCCAGGGGACCTTATAGATAAAGATAATATAGAAAAAATATTTACTATGGATAATCCTTCAAAAAATCAAAAATTAATAGAACTATTAGAAAATACACCAAGTGAGTATCTTTTAATAACAGAGGAAATAGTAAAGCATGCTCAAGATGTATTAGGGAAAAAATTAAATTCATCTATATATGTACTTTTAACAGATCATATAGTATTTGCAGTAGATAGATTTAAAGAAAATATTGTACTTCAAAATCCTATGATTTGGGAAATTAAAACATTATACAAAGATGAATATAGATTAGGACAGTGGTCTATTAATTTAATTAAAGACAAGTTAGACATAGAACTTCCTGAGGATGAAGCAGCATTTATAGCACTTCATATAGTTAATGCATCTCTTGGAGAAGAAATGTATAACACTATGAATATAACTATATTAACAAAGGATATATTAAAAATTATAAAAACTCATTTTAATTTAGATTTTAATGAAGATTCACTTGATTATATAAGGCTAGTAACTCATTTAAAGTTCTTTTCTCAAAGAGTATTTAAAAAAGAACAGCTAAAATTAGAAGATGACGATATATATAATATGATTGTAAGTAAGTATAAAGAAGAAAAAAATTGTGTAGATAAAATATCTAAATACACAGAACGATCATTTAATTATACCCTTTCAAAGCAGGAAATAATATATTTAATATTACATATAAAAAAAGTAAGTAGTAAAAATTAATAATACGATGGATTGTTACTTTTAAATAAGGCAAGACCTAGATTATGACTTTAGATAGTTGTAGTTTGGTTCTTGCCTTATTTATTTATGAAAATAAAATTAGGGGGACTAAAATATGAAAGAAAAAATTCTTAAGATAACAGAAGGTTTTTCAAAGGCTATGGTACAGCCACTTATGTATTTAGCTATAGTAGGTCTAATAACTACATTTGGGGTTTTAATAGTAAACCCTACTATAAGTAATTTTATACCATTTCTAAAAGCTGCACCATTTCAAATGTTAGGGAATATATTATATTCATCTATGATGTTTATAATAGAAAACTTAGGTATTATATTTGCAATAGGAATAGCTTCAGCATATGCTAAAAAAGACAAGCATAGAGCAGCACTTATATCATTAATGATATATTTTACATATCTAAAATCAATGAACACAATGTTAAGTATGATGGGGAAATTAGTAGATCCTCAAAATCTTATGGGTTCAGGACAAGCATTAGTTTTAGGAGTTCAAGTATTAGATACGGGAGTATTTATAGGAATATTAATAGGATGTTTAGTAGGATTTATATATAACAGAACTTGTGATAAAGAGTTTAAAGGTGCAATGCAGATGTATTCAGGTACAAAATTTACATTAGTAACACTTATACCAATAGCAATATTTTTAGGAGTAGGTTTGACATTTGTATGGCCATCAATTCAAGGGGTAATATCTAAAACAACTGGATTTATATCAGATTCAGGAGCACTTGGAATGTTTACTTATGGATTCTTAGATAGAATATTAGTACCAACAGGTCTTCATCACTTAGTATACACACCACTTTTATTTAGTGACTTAGGTGGAGTTATAGAAGTTGGTGGTAAAATATATGCAGGTGCAATGCCAATAGCAATGATGGAAATGAATAATCCAGAAATTACGAAATTCTCAACATCTATAATATACCAAGCGACATCAATATCTAAGATGTTTGGATTAGTTGGTGCTTCTCTTGCAATGTATCATTGTGCAAAGCCTGAAAATAAGCAAAAAGTAAAATCAATATTACTTCCAGCTACAATAACTTCAGTACTTGTTGGAATAACAGAACCACTTGAATTTGCATTTTTATTTGCAGCACCAATACTTTTAGTAGTACATGCTTTACTTACAGGTTTAGCACTTGCTACACTTTACGTTTTAGATGTTACTTCAATTGCTGGGGGCGGAATAATAAATGTAATAATAATGAACTTAGCAGCAGGAGTAGATAAAACTAACTGGCCAATTTTCTTTGCAGTTGGTATAGCTCAACTTGGTCTTTACTACGCTTTATTTAGAGTATTAATAAATAAATTAAATTTAAAAACTCCAGGAAGAGAAGATAAAAAAGAAAGTAAAGAAGAAAAGCTAAATCAAGTAAATAATGATATAGATGTATCCTATATAGTTGATGGATTAGGTGGAATAGATAATATTGTTAATGTTGATAACTGTTTTACTAGATTAAGAGTTGAAATAAAGGATGAATCTTTAATAAAAGATGATTTAATAAATAAAGTTGAAAATAGTGGAATAGTTAAAAAGGGTAAAAATATCCAAATAATATTTGGTCTTCAAGTATCATCTGTAAGACAATTAGTGGATAAATACTTACAAACAATAAAAGCAAGCTAATGTATTAAATTAATATAAAGGGAGGAATTAAATATGAAAATAACAATAGTAGGTGGGGGAAGTACATTCACTCCAGGAATAGTAAAATCAATAGTACTTAGAAATAAGGATTTAAAAGTTGATGAAGTAGTTTTATATGATATAGATAAAGAAAGACAAGATAAAGTAGGGGTAATAGTTGATTATATAATAAAAGAGTGTAATGTAGATACTAAATTAACATTATCAAATGAACCAGAAGAAGCATTTAAAGATGCAGACTTTATATTTGCTCAAATGAGGGTTGGTAAATATGCACTTAGAGAACAAGATGAAAAAATACCTTTAAAGCATGGATGTGTAGGTCAAGAAACTTGTGGAGCTGGTGGTCTTGCATATGGACTTAGAACAATATTCCCAATGATAGAAGTTATAGACTATGCAAATAAATATGCTAAAAAAGATCACTGGATATTAAACTACTCAAATCCAGCTGCAATAGTATCAGAAGCTTGTAGAAGATTAAGACCAGATGCAAGAATAATAAATATATGTGATATGCCAATAGCTATACTTGACCAAATAGGACAATGCCTAGATATAAATGCTCATGAAATGGAGTATGATTACTTTGGACTTAACCACTTTGGATGGTTTACAAAGTTAGAGTATCAAGGAAGAGATATACTTAAAGAGGCAAAAGACTATGTAATTGAAAATGGAACATTATTATCAAAAGATATAATACAAAAGATAGAACAAGCAAAAGAAGCTGGAATAAGACACAATGATGCTTCTTGGTTAAAAACTTGGGCTAATATGAAAACAATGGTTGAATTAATGCCTGAGTATTTCCCAAACAGTTATCTTCAATACTACTTATTATCAGATCTTGTAGTATCTCAATCTAACAAAGATAGAACTAGAGCAAATGAGGTAATGGATGGGAGAGAATCTAATCTATTTAAAGGTGTTGAAAAGTATTTAGAAACAGGAGAAATGGACAAAAAGACATTCTATCATGGTGAACATGGTAACTTTATAATGGACTTAGCTGTTGCACTTAAAAATGATACAGGTAAAAAGTTCTTAGTAATAGTAGAAAATAAAGGTACTATACCAAACTTACCATATGATGCTATGGTTGAAGTGCCAGCATATATAACAAAGGATGGTCCACAAGTTATATCTAGAGAGCCAATAGGAGATTTCTATAAAGGATTAATAGAAGAACAATTAGCTTCAGAAAAATTATTAGTAGAGGGAGCTATAACTGGTTCTTATCAAAAAGTATTAGAGGCATTTATAGTTAATAAGACTATAGGTTCTGCTCATACTGCAAAAGCTATATTAGATGATATGATAGAAGCTAATAAAGATTTCTGGCCAACATTAAAATAATAGATAAAAAAGGGAATGTATTTCATTCCCTTTTTTATTTTATATGTTTAAAAGAGATGTTGTTTTTTAAATGTATTATACTAATATTAAGCTATAATATAAGTATTCAAAAATTGCAGGGGATATTTTATAGAAGCCATTACGAAAGATATAGTTGATGATGAATTTCACAACAAAATAGACAAAGAGTTTTTAGAAAGTCAAAAGGCAAAATGTTATACGTTAACTAATCCACCAGTAGAAAAAGCAACCCAAGGGATACTTAGCAATTATAAAGTAGTAAAAAAAGGAATTTTATACTTTGCTGATTACTATGGCGATGGATAGTAAATATGAGATAAGGGGTGATAGTTTGGATAAAAAAATACTATATTCATTATTAATTACTATAGGTATAGTTTTGGTATGTTTGTTTGTTGTAAATATGATTTTAAATTCTGTATTAGGAGAGCTTGGGATATATGTATCAATGTTTGCAACTATAATATTTACCATAATTTATTGTACTCAACTAATACTTAGTAAATTAGATAATAAATAAAGAGTGTAAAAAGGTTATAAATATGAATGTTCACGAAAACATCTATTTTTATGTACACTAATTTTCTTATAAGTTATTAAAGGATATTAAATTAATATGTAAAATTTTATGTAGCAGTGTTTATTATAAAATTTTTATTAAAAGGGGATAAGCAAAGTGATTAATAGCAAAAATTTAATAATAAGACAATTGGAACTAGGAGATGAAGAATACTTATATAAATGGTGGAATGATGGAGATATGATGGAACATGCTACTCATGTATTTGGAACTTTACAGAGTAAAGAATCGATAAAGAAGAGCATTTTAAAAGATATTGAAGATACAACAATGTTTCCAAATTCTAAAAGATTTATTATTTGTAAAAAAGATACTTTGGTTCCGATAGGGGAAATAAATTACTGTAATTGGGATAGTAGGAATCAGAAAGCTGAGTTAGGCATAAAAATATGCAATATTGAAGAGCAAGGTAAAGGTAATGGAGTAGATGCTTTATATCACTTTATAGATTTTATGTTCAAGTTCTTAAATATAAATAAAATAGAGCTGACTACTATGAGTGATAATAAAAGAGCACAACAATTATATAGAAAATTAGGCTTTAAAGAAATTGGTATAATTAGAGAGGCTTATTTTGATAGTCGATATGGTAAGTTTGCAGATGTAATATATATGGATTTATTAAAAAAAGATTGGGATAATTTAAAAAGTGACATACTTAAATTTGAGAGAATTGAAGAATTCATATAACAGAAAAAATAAAAAGCTGGCAGGAAAAAATCCTACCAGCTTTAACACAGAAAACAAATTTAACACAGAAAGGTATCTGTATTAAAATTGAACATTTAACATTATATCATAAATTTTATAAAAAGTATAATAAGAATAGTGAATATATTTTTAAAAATTATTTAAATATTAATACTTTTCTATTATTCCAAGTTCTTTTTTTAAAGCATCTTGTAGTATTTGAGAAAAATTTAAATTTTGTTTCATAGCTTCTATATTTAACCATTGTGGAATAGTTAAAGTTTTCTTTATAGATATATTATCAAAAGCCTTTCTCACTCTAGGCATTATTGCATTTACAGACATTAAAAACTCATTATCATTTAACTTATCTTTATATTCAATAGGATTTATTGGATCTGGTAAATCTTCATTGTCTTTTTCTCTTCCATATATTCCAAATTCTAAGCATTCAGTTATATTTCTTAAGAGTTCTTCTAAGTTTTCACCATCTGTATATACTTCACCGAAATTTGGGACATATGCTGCATAATATTTATCAGGACGTGAATCATCTTTTTCTAAAGATACTACGGCTATATAAGTATAAAAATCTTTTTTCATTTTTTATTTTCTCCTTTGATAATAATTGGTTTGTTAATATAAAGAAAAATAGACTTAAGATAATTTTTTAATTTATTATTTATATATAAAATAACACGTATTTGAATACGTGTAAATAGGTAAATACAAAATAATCCAATATATAAATAATTATATTTTTAGTTGTGATTTATTTATTTTTATAAATTTAATAATAAATTTAATTCTATTTGTTAAACATAGTAATGAACTTACTAAGAAATGAAAAGAGGACAGCTATGTTTAAAATCAAAGTTATATTTTTAATTACAATAGCACTAATAAGCACACCTATAATAGGAATATGTGAAGGAAAACATGATAAATTAACACTAGGTGGAAAATATATAAAAGAAAGAAAAGTAGAAGATGAACATGATGTTGATAATAGTGAAGAACATTATAGCCTAGAAAGATTTTTTAGACCATCTAATATGCCTATATTAAACGATAGAATAGAAACTTCACTTTACGATATCTATAATGGCAAACCTTCTGATGTAAAATTACCTAAAAAGCTTTTAAAAAATCCAAGGGACACTATAATAAACTATTTTAGTGTTTTAAGAGAAGCAGCAAATCCTACTAAAAGCACAAACACTGGATGTGGTACATTAGGTGAAGCAAAGGGTCCTTATCCTGTTTCATATAACTTTTTATCAGACTCTTATAAAGAAAAATATTCATATAAAGATTATTTAAAATCATTTGAAAACAAGCTACACATTAATTTAATAAAGCTAAATGAAGTTCCACCAAGTGAAAATAATCCTAATGAAATTAAGTACTTTGTTGAACTAGAAGTAATAGAAGGCTCTAAGGAGCAAAAGGGATTATTTACATATTATTATGGATATATTTATTTAGATAAAGAAAATGGATATTATAAAATTAAAGATATAAAATATACAGCTGAAAACTATTTGTGTGCACCTTATCATGGATGGTCATATGATGCAAGGAGTCTTGTTGCCATTGAGTATGGAGATTGGTGTTCTTTAGTTAGTGGTGATATAGATGTTAAGGAAGAAGGATATGAAAAGAGAGTTTATTTTAATGATAAAGATGGAAATGAATACTATGTTTTATTTTATCAGTTAACTAATGGTGTTGATATAAAAATAGCTGATTATAAAAAAGGTAAAGATGGCAAATGGGAATTAATTTATATTTACCCTGAAAAATGCCTAGAGAAGAAAAAGAATTAAAATAAAAAGGGATGAAATTCATCCCTTTTTTATACTTAATATATTGTTAGATAAATTATTAATACTATCAGTAAGATTTAATAGCTTTCCTTCAATTCGTATAAGTAAATACATAGACAAAGTGATAGGAAATCCAATATTAGATATTAAAGTTTGTATATCAAATTCCATAATATTACCTATATTATAATACTAAATCGTATTCAGTAGTGCCAGTCTCAACAACTTTAGCCTCAACTAAAGAATCTAAATCCTCACCATTTACCTTAAATATATTTTTAGATAATATAGTAGTCATAGCTGTTTTTATTTCAGATTCAGTTAAATTTTCTCTAGGGTCATCAACTGATATAGATATTTTTTTACCAGATAAAGTTTTAAAAGACATAATTAATTTTTTCTTGATTTCCATAGCATACCTCCTTAAAATTATAATTAATACTAAGCTGATAAAGTATTGTTATCAACTTTAGCCACTTCAAGTAATGTTTGATTTTGAAGTGATGATAATATAGTACCTACATCATATACATCTTGATCAGTTGCATCTGGATTTACATTTGAGTAAGACTTTGTTCTTACTACTGTTTTACCAGTTTCATCATCTTTTCCACAATCAAATCTAAGCTTTAAATATGATGGATTTTTAGTTATAGTTACTGCCATTTTCATTCCCCCTTTAAATTTAAACTATAAGTAACTTCCCTTACTTATAATTAGATAATACTTAAGATTAAACACATGTAGTTAAAACATAAGTGTACAAATTTTGTTTAGGAGGAAAATATGAAGATAAAAAATGAAGATGTTAGTGAAAGATTAGAGGTGCTACTTGAAATAGTAGGTAAGGAGAAGTTTTTAGAAATAGCTAGAATGTATGGAGGAAGTAATGTTTATATACCAACATATACTAGCGCTATAAAAAATGCTAGAAATAGAGAGATTATAAAAAAATACAATGGGTTTAATGTAAATAATTTAGCTAGAGAGTACAATATGAGTGTTACTCATATAAAAAGAATACTAAAAGAAGATATAACAACAGCTAAATTAATTAGACAAAGCTAATTAAATAAAGGGGGATTTATATTAAAGAATTATTATTTAATGAAAATTTAAGAGCTCTTGGGATTACTGAAATTAAGGAAAAAGAATTAGCAGATGCTACAATAACCCTACTTGGTCATGAAAGACTACTAACGGCATCACTAGCGTTAGCATACACAGGATATGATGTTTTAACTAATAAGGTAAATTTATAATAAAGTATTTATTAAAATTATTGGAGACTAATAAAATAGGTTTAAGATTTAATGAAGGAAGGGATTCAAAATAACATGTAATCCCTTCCTTTTTATATTTATATACTAAGTTTTACTTGTTTTAAAATTGTAACGAGTCGTACCACTATACGTATAACCAATCGTTAACAAGTAGTGAAAAAAATTAAAACGACTCGTATTAAAATATAGGACAAGAAAAAGAAGAAGAAAAAGAATAAGATAAAGAAGAATAATAAAAAGAAGAAGTAAGTAATGTAGATTTAATTTGCTTATTAATATAAATAACTAGTTTATTTAATGAACACTAAATTGATAAATAATGGATGTAAAGTTTAAGTATGCTTTATCTAAAAAATTTTGAACTATTTTGTACTTGGTAAATAATTCAATAAAATGTATAATATAATCAAAGTTAGTAACTGTAATTTAACGTCAATTATTTTTCGTTAAACAAATACATAAGTTAGAAAGCTAGGGGGTAAATATCATTATGGGTTATGGTCTGTTAAATAGGGGAAGCTTACTATTTGGAGTGATTGCTGTTATACTTCCAATAATTAATCTTATGAGGGAGAATAAGTCTATTAATAAGAATTGGAGTATTTTCTCTATAGCTAGTGCTAGTGCATGTGCTATTTCATTATGTATGCAAATTTTCTACATAAGTCATTTAGTTAATATAGAGGACTGGACAGCAATGATGGATACTTTAAGTACAGTAGCACTTGCATCAGCATTACTTCTTGTAATTACAATTACACTAAATGCTATTGTTTGTTCTATATATTGTAAAATAAAATCTTAAATTTAGTAAAAGATGCACCTTAGTATTTTAATATATTGAAATAACTAAGGTACATCTTTTTTTATCTATAATTTATCACAAAGTTGGCTAATATAGCCAAATATTAAAATATATATTTTTTACTTTAGTCATAATATAAAAATCAATGTGATATATATGTAATATAGAGATATAAATATATCACATATATGAAGGGGGATTTATTTATGAAAGAGTTAAACTAGTATTCAATTTTTTTTGCACTTTTTGGATTTTTAGGTTTTAAAGAATTAAACGGTGACCCACTAGGACTTATATATTTTGCCTTCTTTGGTCAATTAGCTAATTATTGGTGGTACAAGCTAGGTGATTGTGAAGATGAGAGATTAATTTACAATAAACATAGAGCAGCTTCTATAGTATTTCCTGCATGTTTTGCTATAGCAATTGTATCAAGTGTATTAATTCAGTTATATACAGTAGATGTACTAACACTTTATAGACTACAAATATTAATAGTAGCACTTACTTTTGCAATATCAATGAATTTATGGGCATTTTTAACTTACAAATTTGATTTAGGGAAGTAAAAAATATGGCAAAGTTTATTAGTAATTTAAAGAAATATCGTCAATTTAATGAGTTAACTCAAGAAGAATTAGCTAATAAAGTTAGTGTTAGAAGAGAAACTATAGCTCGCTTAGAAAATGCAAAATACAATCCTTCACTTGAATTAGCTGTTAGAATTTCAAGGGAGTTAAATACTCCCATTGAAGAATTATTTATTTTTGAATTTTAATAAATTTAGAGAAATCTAGAAATAGGTGTACAGGGGTATTTTTTATGAATAACGGAATAGTAAAATGGTTTGGCAATGAAAAAGGATTTGGTTTTATATCAGTAGATATACATAAAAAACACAAAAATGACTAGAATTTCATAATTAGAAATTGCTAGTCATTTTTTGTGAATTTAATTTATTTATGGTAAAATTAGTAAATAAGCTAACTTGAATGGAGTGAATTCAGAAATGAGTAAGTATAAAGACTGGAAGATGATAGATTGGATTATAGCAGGAATTTTAGCTTTCTCCTCTGTATCAGTACCTAATTGGATTATAGACCACAATCTATATGTGGTTCCTATAATGGCAACAGTTTATGATTACCCATATAATATTCCTATAATGGTAGCAGGTGTATTTTTAATATATTGCTTTTTATCAGTAATATATTGGATAATAAATAAAAATATAAATATGGTAATTCATTATTGCTTAATAGCAATCACATATATAACAATTCCTATGCTATATGTTATTGCATATAACTCGGGTGTTTAAAAAACTTAGTAAATAAAATAACTATTCCCTGAAACTAAAGTAAGTAGTCTTAAAATTTTACTTTAGAGACTAGTTATATATATATATGGAGGCTATCACATGATAAAGGCGAAAAACAAACGGTTTATTCTTTTGCTAGGGTTATCAATTCTTCTTATTTCTAGTGTATATGTATATAAACATGCTATTTTTGAAAGAAGTTCTATAACAGAAGTATTGGAAACTTTTATCAAAGATGATTACAATTATAATGGAGGAAAAAATGATTTCTCAACAGTTGGAAATGAACAATTAAAGAAATATCTATTAGCAAGAAATACTGTAAAAGCTACTAATAATAAAACAAATTATACAAAAGTACTTTCTCAAAATTTTAAATTTGATTATGGAAACTTTGTGAGCTCTGGAAACTGTGTAAAAATTAATGTTTATATAGAGGAATATTACTCTTTTAAAGATGAAAATACTAGGGAAATATATGAAGCCGGGGCAGGAAATGATTATGTAGTATATCTTTCAAAAATAAATGGGAAATGGAAAGTCATGTCTGCAACAATTAAAGTTAATGCTGATGCAGTAGATGATGAATTTGATGTAAATAAAGAATTAGGTTATGAAGGAAAGAAAAATCAAAAAAATGTTGAAGCAAATCTAAATAAAATGCTTGATAGGCTTAACTATTTAAAAGACATATATTCTAAACCTCTAAAATAGAATGTTTAAGTATAAATCAGATAATCTATATTTATTTAATTATAATTTTTAATACATAAAATAAATCACTAATCCCGAAATTTAGATTTTCGGAATAGCTGTATATACAAAAGAGTATATCCTTTGAAATAACTATATTTCATTAGATATACTCTTTTGTATTTTTTTTAAAACTATATTAACTTTATTTTTCAAAGACTTTACTTTGCAATGCTAAATATAGAAAAATATACCATAATATTTTAGTTTCTAATGTCAATTCATTCTAATTATAAAATATAATCTTGTAATTGCATAAAACCTATACTTTCCCAATTTTAGAATAGTTACTTAAAGATATAAAGTCAGTACTTTGATTAACATTGTAAATACTCAAAATGCTGACTCTACCCATAGATAAACTAAATACAATAGTGTAAATTTAAGCGAATATCTCAGCATAGAGATGCTCCTATTTTTGAATTTTTCAAATATTTTTAGTTCTTAGGAATCTAATTTTATATGTTACTATATAAGACCTTTTTCTTCTATCGGTTTTTGTAAGGAAGGATGGATAAAAAAATACTTAATTGGCTTTACAGTAGGCGCTATATTAACTGTTTCAGAAATAGCTTTATTGTATTCTTTTGGACTGATAAGTGTAAATCATAATCCTAGCCAACCAGTAGGCTTATCTGCTATAAAGTATATAAGTATAATACTAATTGGATGGATAGTTCAAAGTTCTGCCGAAGAAATTGTAACTCGCGGATGGCTTATGAATGTTTTAAGTGCTAAGTACAATGTATGGGTTGGTTTAATTGTATCATCTACTTACTTTGGATTTATGCATTTACTTAATCCAAATGTTAGCTATATAGCGGTTATAAATTTAGTTTTAACAGGATTTTTATTTGGACTTTATGTTCTAAAAACTAATAACCTTTGGGGGGCTTGTGGCATTCACTGTTCATGGAATTTCTTTATGGGAAATATATTTGGGTTTGAAGTTAGTGGAACTAATACTTCTGTTGGTACACTATTTGATTTAAACCTGGTTGGAAATCCCTCATTGTCAGGTGGACAGTTTGGACCTGAAGGAGGTATTTGTGAAACTATTGTAATAATTGTAGCTATAATAGTCATTATTTATTTAGATATGAAAAAGTTTTTTAAACAATGTGCATAAAATTTTATCTAATACCATAAACAGAGGTTGCCTTAAAATTATATAGAAAACTGATTATTTTAATTAGTTTGATCAATTGTACTTATTGTACTGGCTTTGTTTTAAACCAATGTTGATTTTATAAATTATTTTAACAACAAAAGCAGGAGTATAACCCCTGCTTTTAAATTCGCATTATATAATAATTGTATATTTATTTTAATAATATCATTTTCAATATTAATTTAAAACATAGCTATTTGATTAAAGAGCAAAACTGGTAAAATTATTAAATCTAGGGGGAGATTTATGAATAAAAAAAGAAATATTGTAGACTTAATATTTTAATAAGGGGATTAGAATATGAATTTTAAGAATTTAGAAACCAATCGATTATTGTTAAGAAGCATATCAAAGAATGATTCATCAGATATATTTAACTACCTATCAAAAGATGAAGTGACTAAATACCTAGGAAAAACATCACTTAAATGTGAAAATGAGGCTAAAATATTAATTGATAAAATTTTAAAAGCTAGTTCAGAAAGTAATGGTATGAGATGGGGAATTGTTCTTAAGGAAAATAATAAATTAATTGGGTTAGCAGGGTATAATAGCATAGATTTTAAAAACAAAAAATGTAATTTAGGATATGATATAGATAGTGCTTATTGGCGCAATGGCTATGGAATGGAAGCTGTTAGTGAAATAATTAGATACGCATTTTATGATTTAAATTTGCATAGGATAGAAGCTGAAGTTGTTATAGGGAATAATTCATCTTCTAACTTATTAACAAAGCTTGGATTTAAAAAAGAGGGAATGCTTAGACAAAGTATGTTTAAAGAAGGCGTCTTTTTGGATGTGGAAATATTTTCGTTAATTCAAGAATAGATTCATTGAATTAGTTTAAATTTATAAGGGCTAGATTTAATTTATTTAATTATTGGAAAAAAATTCTAAAAAGTATATAATATAAAAAAGCAACAATTACTATATATCAAAAACTATATAAGTAATTCTTAAAATTTTTAACAAAAGGGTATGGGGAGATAGACAGTGGAAGAACAAAATCAAATAATAGAGCAACTTAAAGATATATCTAGTGAAATATCTAATTTGCAAAATAGTGTAGACAATGTAAATAATAGTATAAATAATTCAGGTGGAACAGGGATTATAGGTATTTTAATTCTAATATTATTAATTTCTATAAATGATAATTTACGTAAATTAACACGGGCAATAAAAGATAATAAAAATAATGTATAATTTATTAGCATAATAAATGTCTTTTTTATTAAATTCAGACCTCATTAGAATTTTGTATTATAAATAAGAAAAAAATGGCTAGAACTATTTGAATTATCAAAAGTCTAGCCATTTTTATATACTTTAGTTTAAATATGTTAAGATTCTTTACTTAATCTACTCAATAAATTGGTAATTATTTTTTTAAAAATGTAGGTTTTAGCAATAATTGAGCTGATATCATAAAAATAGCTAAAGATATAAAACTTGGTACAACTCCAGATAAATTTGGGGGTAATTTGGTAAATACAGGCTCCATTAATAATATTGTTCCAAGAACTGCTATGCCTAAGCCTATATAAGAAATTACTCCATATTTTTTTATGTATTTTCCATCTTTATAATTTTTTACAATAAAATAAAGTCCCACAACAAAGAGTAAAGTACCAAGAAACACCATAATCCATAATAACATGATAAAATACCTCCCACCGTAAATTTATAACTAATTATCTATAGCTAGCTTGTTATTTTTTTCTTGTAATTGTTTTATGTAGCTCAGCCCTTTTACAATACAATATAATCCTAAACAAATGTATGCAATTTTAATTATTATATTACTTGGTACTGGTATAAATATAATTAAATTATTTATAAAATGAGCGAAAATAGATAGTTTCATAGATTTTGTATAATAATAAATATATCCTAGTATTACTCCTAATATAAAGGCATTTATCCCTTGAGGTATATTTAAATGTGCAATGGCAAATATTATCGCAGAATATATTATAGCTTTTTTATGATTTATTTTATATTTACTTAGAAATCCATTTAATAATATTCCCCTAAAAAACAGTTCTTCAAATATAGGTGCTTCTATAAGTGTTTGTAAAAATAACATTAAACTTAGTACAAAAAATTCTATACCACTAGAATTTTCAATAATAAAATCAATAGTTTCATCAGGTATAGGTCCTTCAAACTGTGTTAATACTTCAAACAATACAGCCTCTCTAATTAAAATATACCCTATTATTATTAAACAAATATGTAAATAATCTTTCTTGTTAGGTTTAAAATTATTGTTATTTATTTTAGTACTACCTTTTTCGGTAAATATATGCCCTGCCAATATTACCATAGCTATACTTATAGATACTGTTAATATCATTACAAGTATAATATTATTTCCAAAAGACATGTTTGGATTTATTAAAACACTGATAAAAACTGATAACAAACTTATTATATTTTGAACTAAAATATATATAGCTATAGCAAAAAGTGATTTTAATAAAGATATTGGTTTAATTTTTATTTCATTTTCATATATTTGCTTTAAATTATACATCTCCACCCCTTAAATTATTTACCCACATATATTATTTACAATTTATAACAATTTCAAACTTTAGTTATATTATACATAATATTTAATCGTTTTCCTATTACAAAATGGTTTCATTAAACTTGAAGTAAAGTATCTTGATTTAAGTTAGCTAAAGAAATTAAATGGGTATTTTTTTGCATAGCATATTGTATATAAAGAGGACAAAAATTAGCCTTCTTTAATAATATTTATAAGATTATTAACAAAATTTTATTTAGTAGATTTATTAGAGAATTTAATGATAAAAATTTAAAAAAAATATTGACAAATTAATTGAAAAATATTATCATTTAATTAGAAAGTTTGATAAAGATAATCAATTTCCTTTAATGGATATATATACTTTGGTGAGGAAGTAGCCAAACTATAATAAATCCTTAAACCCTTAATTATGTATTCAAATTATGTATTCAAAAAAGTATCTTAATTTTTAAGATACTTTTTTTGTGCATATAAACTAGTTAAATTTTAAAAATAGGTAAAATAATTATGTACCATAATTTAATATTATTGGTGTTTTGATTTAAATAAAATTATAGAAAATTAATCTATTGATAGTACAATATTATTAAAGATAAAAGCTAGTAAAATTATTAAATCTAGGGGGAGATTCATGAACAAAAAAAGAAATATTGTCTTAAGGATATGTTTTTTATTGGGAATAGTAGGAATGGTTATGGTATATATGAAGGGTAATGATGGGAAAAAAATAAAGAGCTTAAAACAAGTGTATTTTGAAATGATAGAAGATGATATAAAAGGAGAAAAAATTACTTCAGATGAAGTGATGAAAAATATTGAAAATACTAAGGTATGTTTACTTTTATCATAATATTATCACAAAGTTAGCTAACACATAGCCAAAAAGAAAAATAAACAGACTTGAATAAGAAAATAAAGAACTTAAAGAGTAGATTAAAATTAATTATGATGATATATATAAACAGTTATAATATAATTATATCATAGAGATATATTAAAAAAAGGTATTGGAGAATAGTTAAAAATAATAGTTAAAGTTCAGCTATTATTTTTTAGGAGATTAATTATGAAAAGAATATTAATGCTTTTTCTAAGAATGTTATCAGGATTTTTATTATGTGCACTTTCTACTGTACTGTTAATAAAATCAAATTTGGGTTTGAGTCCATGGGATGTTTTTCATCAAGGTTTGTCTAATTTAGTTGGCCTTACAATCGGTCAGGCAAGTATAATTGTCGGTCTATTAATTGTAATTATAGTTAGTATATTAGGTATAAAAATAGGATTTGGAACATTAGCAAATATGATTATGATTGGATGTTTCATAGATTTAATAATCTATATAGATATAATTCCTACAAGTGCTAATTTATTTTACGGCGTATTACTTATGATAGGAAGTATGTTTGTTAATGCAATAGGAAGTTATTTATATATAGGGTGTGAAATGGGATGTGGTCCGAGAGATGGATTAATGGTAGTCTTAGTAAAGCTTACATCAAAGCCTGTAAGTATAATAAGATTTTTTATAGAAGGTCTGGCTCTAATAACTGGATGGATATTAGGTGGGACTGTTGGACTGGGTACTTTATTAACTGTATTTGGGATAGGTTACTGTGTTCAAATGATGTATAAAGTATTTAATTTTGATGTTAAAAATTTAAATCATAAAGATATAAAACAGTGTTTTGCATTTGTTAAAGAATGCGTAACTGACAAGGAGGATATTAGTGAAGTTTAGAAAATCAAAAACAAATGATGTAAAAAGTATAATGAAAATTATCAATCAAGCCCAAGAATTCTTTAAAAATAAAGGAATAGACCAATGGCAAAATGGTTATCCAAACGAAGATACAATTATTGGGGATATAAAAAATGTTGAAAGCTATGTACTAGAAAAAGATGGTGAGGTTGTTGCTACTTCAATGGTAACATTTAAAGGAGAGCCAACGTATGACTCTATCTATGATGGAAAGTGGCTAAGTAACAATAAATATGCAGCTATCCATAGAGTAGCTGTAAGTAATAACCACAAAGGGTTAGGTCTATCAACTGAGATCATTAAATGTGTAGAACAACTTTGTGTAGATAGTGGTGTACATAGTATTAAAATTGATACACATGAAGATAATATTCCTATGCAAAGGGTACTTAAGAAAAATGGATTTAAGTATTGCGGAATAATATATGTAGATGATTCAAGTAAAAGAATAGCTTTTGAAAAATTGTTATAGTTTAATTTATTTGATAATTATGCAATTTCTTTAGTAGTTTCTAAATTTAGGTTTAGATAATAATTTTATAAAATAAAGTAATTTAAAAAGTCGTACATGAAAATAAATATAATAAAGAATTCTAATTTAAAAGGACCGTATAACGGTCCTTTTAATCATTGTATTTTTCAACATTATAATTAAACATAGCATAAAAGTTTAGATTATTTATCATAGTAATAGATCTACTTTTTATATTATTTAAAATATTTTCCGTAAGGCGTAAAATGTTTTAATTCTTCAATTACTTCATCTAAAGGATTCTCGATTTTTTCAATATCATCTCCAATAAATTTTGATAAATAATTAAATAATAGTTCTCCATTTCCATCCATTATAAAACTAGATAAATTATCTCCATCTTCGCTTTCTAAAACAATAATTATTAATTTTCCAGTACTTATTTGATATTCATAAGATGAGCAATCTATATCTTTAACATTTTCGCTTAAATGATTTATAGTTATTTGTATTTCTGATTTTTCATTTTCACTTAATAGTGATTGAATGAAATCTAAATCACTTATTTTATATATTATTGAATTGTCATTTAACTCAATAGTAGAAAGATTTCCACTTAAATTTAAAAGATCTTCTTTAGTAATTTGTTGAGCTTTAAACTCATCTGCTAAACATTTTGAAATGTCTTTTATTTTACATTTATTCCCTATATTCATCAATATTACCCCCTTATATTTTATTATAAATTATACTACATTATGTTAATTTGATATGTATATTTTTGATATTATATTGTGCAATATAAGTTTCTTTTGTAGTAACATATCTAGTATTGCTTTATCCCTATGTTTACCAAGGCTATAGAAGAATGACTCATAAAGAACTTAAAAGGCCTTATAAAGAATATATTGGAAAAAATTCTGTATTTTAATTGTATTTTTATATATAATTATCCTAGAATTATATTAGGGAGGGGTTAATTTTGAATAAAAAAGTAAAATATGAGATATTAGAATGGATTAAAACCATATTTTTTTCGTTAGTTCTTGTAATAGGAATAACATTTATAGTTCAACCAACTATAGTTAATGGACAGTCTATGTATCCAACATTAGAAAATAAAGATTATTTATTTGTAAATAAGTTAGCGTACAAAGTTGAAAGTCCTAAAAGAGGGGATATAATAGTTTTTAATACTAAGTTAATTGACCCAAAAAGTAATAAGGAAAAAAACTTAGTAAAAAGAGTAATTGCATTGCCCGGGGAACATATAGTCATAAAAAATAATGAAGTTTATATAGATGGTGAGCTTTTAAATGAAAGTTACATAAATGGTGTATATACATCTGGTGATATAGATATTATAGTACCTGAAAATCACATATTTACTATGGGTGACAATAGACCATATAGTGGAGATAGTAGAAATAGTGAGGTAGGGACTATATCTTTAGATGATGTTGTTGGTAAAGTTTCAATACGTTTATATCCTTTTGATAAGTTAGGAGCGGTTAATTAAATTAGTATATATAAAATAAGGTTAGAAGTATTTCTAATCTTATTTTATGGTGTCATATTAATTATGAACTTATAGAGTAATAATCAAAAATTATTACTCTTATTTTTGTTACCTAGCAGGGGGTGGTGGGAATTGGATTAGGACTAATTGGATATCTTTTAGGTAAAACATTTTTTAAGAGTAAGATAAGTTTTAATAAATAATAGATTGTGAAATAAGGGAGTATTAATTTATGTATGTTTATTTACTAAGATTATTTAATAGTATTGTTAGTATTTATGAAATCATCTATCTTGGTGTATACTTTTTTAACTTTATATAAACTAATGAATAATGGTATAATACCTAATACAATCTTTATATAAGTATAATTTTATTAAAAAAATATAAAATAGAAAGCTAAAGCTATCGCATATACACATTGAAAAATAGCCATAGTTGATATATATTTTTTAGTGCTTTCACTTTCATCTTTATCACTTAAAAATTTTAAAGCATATTTAATTCTAATCCATTCAGCTATTAAAGCGACTATAATTATTAATAAAGAAAAATAAGTATTTTTATTTAGAGGAGAAGTTATTAAGATAACTAGTATTATACCTAATATAAAAAATCTTCTTGAAAATTCTAAATTTTCAATTTCTTCTAAAAGTGCTTTATTTGGTTTAAACTTCTTTTCTGATATATAATTCCCTAAAAACATAATTATTAAAATCATAAATGGAATAACTAATTTAAAATTAATAACATTATCCATAATATATCACCCCCTAATTAACCAAATAATTGTTATATATTAAATGATAACTTACACCTATTATAATAACTAAAAAGAATGGCAATTTTGATATTCTTTTATACTGTGTATTGTTTTATATATTACTTTATCCCATTATGATCTTTTAACGCATATTCAATAACATTATTATTAAAACATATATCCTTGAATGAAAATAAAAAACCTATAATTAAACCAGCTATAATATCACTATCATTAAATATAGGTAAAATAAAAATTATTATTAAAAATAATATATTTGCAATTATTCCTAATCTACGTTTCTTTTTTTCACTTAAATTATTTATTTTTATTTGTACTCTTTGAAATAATTGTGGTTTGATATGATTTAACTTATAAAATAAAAAACTAAATAATAGTGTTGATAAATATGCCCATATTACAAAAATTATAAATGACATTATGTTTTCCCCCTAATATATACTTTCATATGAAATTCCAATATATCCTATATAATTATACATTATAAATTAGTGATTTAGAATTACAAAGGAAAAACCGTATCACAAGAAGTGATACGGTTTTTATTATATATATTTGAAATAAATATACAATTATTTTAAATACATTATTTTTATATATTCTAATATCTTATACATTATTTTTGTAAATAAATATGTTTATAGTAGATTCATAAAAGTCGTTATAACTGCTGAGTTTATAAATTCTATAAATAATGCTCCAACTAGTGGTAATATGAAAAATGCATTAGGTGCTGGACCATATTTAGAAGTTACAGACTCCATATTTGCTATTCCATTTGGTGTAGCTCCAAGACCAAATCCACAATGTCCTGCTGCAAGCACTGCTGCTGTGTAATCTTTTCCCATAACGTTAAATGTAACAAAGTAGGCAAATAGTATCATTAATAATGTCTGTAAAGTTAGTAGTATTAGTATAGGTATAGCTAGGTCTACAAGCTCCCATAATTTTAAGCTACACATAGCCATTGATAAAAATAATGATAAACATATTGAACCTATACATTCTAATTCATTGCTTGATACATTATGTATCCCTTTTGCATCTGAAATATTTCTCATAATAGCTGCTACAATCATAGAACCTATATAAGATGGCATTGTTATACCTATATATGAAAATAAGCCTGATACTATAGTCCCAAGTCCCATAGCTATTATTATTTGTATAATTGAGCTTGTCAATTTACTTTCTGAAAGTTTTCCTATAGATATTTCATTGTATGATACTTCTTCATTTACGTTTGTTGATACTAATTCTTCTTTTACTTCTATTTCCTCTGGTTGAAGATTATGTTTTTTAACTAATCTATTTGCAAGAGGACCACCTATAATACTTCCTGATACTAATCCAAATGTAGCACAGGCCATAGCTATACTAAGAGCACCTTTAAGTCCATTTGCTTCAAGAAGAGGTCCAAATGCACCAGAAGCTCCATGACCACCTGTCATAGAAACAGAACTTGAAACAAGTCCTAATAGTGGGTCTACACCTATTAACTTAGCAGAGAAAACACCAACTATATTTTGAGCTAATATCAATAATACTGATATAATTAAAAACTTAATTACTTGTGTTCCACCTTTTTTTAAGACTTTCATACTTGCAGTGAATCCAACCGTTGTAAAGAAGGCTGTCATTAATATATTTTGTAGCGTTGTATCAAATACTATCGTAATTATTCCTGTTTGCCTTAATATAAAGGCTATTACTGCAAAAGAAAATCCTCCTACAACTGGTGATGGTATACAGTATTTATTTAATATAGAGATTTTACTTTTTATAAAAGACCCTATTAAAAGTACAGCAGTAGTAAATGCAATACTTTGAATTATATCTAAATTTAGGGTCAGCATTTTTAATTCATTTGAAAATTGAAACATAAGTTTACCCTCCTTAATATAAATTTAAATTTTAAACATCATAATGAATAATTTAGAAACTTAAATTCTTATGATTTTATTTTCTGATAATTGAGAGTAGAAGATGTTGAAATTCATGGAACTTATTTTATATATTACAATAAAAAATTGATAAAGTCAACTTAACTGATACTTTAAGAAGTTTCATGGGTAATTATAAAGTGTTTAGTGAATTAGATTTGTTAAGGGAAATAGTTGAATATAAATAATCGTTAATATACTATATAGTAGATAACATCTTTAAAGAGGGGAGAAAATATGAAGCTAGAAGTGAAGGATCTAAGAAAAAGTTTTTCAGAAAATGAAGTATTACATGGAATATCCTTTTCAGTTGAAAGTGGAAAGGCACTTGGACTATTAGGGAGAAATGGTGCAGGAAAAACTACAACAATTCGTATATTAATGGACGTTTTCAAGGCTAATTCAGGAGAGGTATTAATAGATGGAAAGAAGTTTAACCCAAGAGATTACCAGATAGGGTACCTACCAGAAGAAAGAGGATTATATCCTAAAAAGAAAGTTACAGAACAGATAGTTTACTTAGCTCAGTTAAGAGGTGCAGATGCTAAGAGAGCAAAAGAAAGTACAAAGATATGGCTTGAAAAATTAGGTATAGAAGAATATGCAAATAGAACATTAGAGAGTTTATCAAAAGGAAATCAGCAAAAGGTTCAATTAGCACAAACATTAGTATGTGATCCAGAAATAGTTATACTTGATGAACCATTTAGTGGATTAGATCCAGTTAATTCACAGATACTTAAAGATACTGTGAGAGAATTAATAAATCAAGATAAACTAGTAATATTTTCTAGCCACCAAATGAGCTATGTTGAAGAGTTTTGTGAAGAAATAGCTATTTTAAATAAAGGTGAGATTGTGCTGAGTGGAAATCTTAAAGAAATAAAAAAAGAATTTGGTAACAATAGATTAATACTAAGTGCAGAGAATTTTACATTAAATGATTTAGAATCTATATGTAAAGATAAGTTTAAGGAATTAGTAACGGTAGATGAAGTTAAAAAGGATTATTTAATATTAGTGCTAAATGAAAATACAACGAAAAACCAACTTTTAGAAAGTATATTAAAAGAAAATATAGATATAGAGAAGTTTTCTGTATATGAACCAGACTTAACAGATATATTTGTAAAGAAAGTAGGTGAAGAGTAATGAAACAATTTTTCACAGTACTAAAATTTGAACTTGGAAACTACTTTCATAAAAAATCTTTTATAATAAGTACTATAATAATTTCATTAGTAATGATAATTGGATTATCCCTACCTAATTTTATAGATATGTCATCTATATTGCCAATAGGAAATAAAGGTGAAGCTAAAGTAGAGGATCTTATAGAAGAAGATAAAACTAATTTTGCAATATATGATGAAAAGAATATTATTCCTAATAAAGGAGAGCTAAAGACTTATTTTCCAAACTCATATTGGAAAGTGGTAAAAAATAAAGATGAATTAGATAAGTTAGTTGAAAATAAAGATGTAGAAGCAGGTTTTAATGTTAAAAATCCAACTGAGTATGATTATGTTGTTCAAAATACTAAGTTTAATGATGAAAATAAGTATATATTTGATGAACTTTTACAAAAAGAGTATAGAAAAAATAAAATTACTAGCGAAGGAATGGATTTTAATAAGGTAGATGCAATTTATAATACCAAAATAGCAGCTAATGTTGAAATACTAGGCAAAGATAGTGCAAATAATTATTTTTATGCTTATATACTAATCTTCGTTATATATATGATGATTTTAATGTATGGTCAATTAATTGCCATGGGAATAACTGCAGAAAAAAGCAATAGAGCAATAGAAGTATTAGTTACAAGTACAAATACAAATAATTTAATATTTGGTAAAGTTATTGCAGGTGCAATAGCAAGTATAATACAAGTTGGAGTAATAATGTCATCAGTACTTATTGCATATAAGGTAAACAGTGAAGCCTGGAATGGAATATTAGATAATTTATTTAAAATTCCACCAGAATTAATAGCTACATTTGCTATATTTGGAATATTAGGTTACCTATTCTATTCATTTATATTTGGAGCATTGGGAGCTTTAGTATCAAAGACAGAAGACATAGGGTCAAGTGTTGGACCTATAATGATGATATTTATTGTAGTATTTATGATTAGTATATTTGGATTAACTAATGGAGATAGTACACTAATAAAGGTTTGTTCATACATACCATTTGCATCTCCAATGACAATGATAGTAAGAGTTGCAACAGGAGCTGTTACATCAGTAGAATTTATAATATCTGCATTAATATTAATAGTATCAACAGTATTAGCAGGAATAGGTGGTGCTAAGATATACAGAATGGCTACTTTAATGTATGGAAATCCAATAAAACTTAAAAATGCTCTAAAGTGGCTTAAAAGTGAAAAGTAAATATTAAAATAGGAGAAACTAGGCTTTAAGCCTAGTTTTTCTTTATAAGATTTTGATAAATATAATTTTATGTAATAGTATTGTTTATAAAATCATCTGCTTTAGTGGACATATTATTAAGTTTTAGTTTTGACATAATTAAATTAACAATTGTTATATAGTTAATTAAATTTTATAAGTATTAGTGGTAAAATATAAGTTAACTAAATATTAGAAATGGAGTTTTATATGATAGTAGATATAACACAAACAACTCAAATTGGAAAAGTATATAGAGTGGGTTCAAAGCCATTGGAAGTAGAGCATGTGAAGAGATATTCTAGAAGTGGAAATGAATATACTACAATTAATTTTTCTTGAGATATTCACAACATGGGAACTCACATAGATGTAATGGGAGCAGATGTAGTAATAGAAAATAATAGATTGATATCAGAAGGTATAAAGTTTGATGTTTCTAATGTAGAGAATAGACAGGTTAAATTAAGTGATTTAGATATTTCTCGTATTAAAGAGGGAGTATATGTATTCTTTCAAATTAACTGGGATGATTATCTAGATGATGATAAAAAATATAGTAATCATCCTGAAATTTCTATGGAGGTAATTGAATATCTAGTGAATAAAAAAGTTAATATGATAGGTATAGATACTTTAGGTTTAGGTTTGAAAAGAAACCACGGTATTATAGATGAGTACTTAGCAAAAAATAAAATCTATGCTATAGAAAACTTATGTAATTTAAAAAGTATACCTGATGAAAATTTTAAAGTATATTGCTTACCTATAAAAGTAGAGGGTATAGATGCTCTTCCAACTAGAGTGCTAGTAGAATTTTAAAATGAGTACGATATAAATTAGTTTAATTTATTTTGAACTAACAGAGTAGTAATCTAAAATTATTATGTTTTTGTGTTAAGTTATTATATAAATTTAAGTGATTGTCTTATTTGTGTTTCTGACATCATCTCTTTTAGTGGACACTTCATAAACTGTAAATTCTGTTATAATTAAATTAACAATTGTTATATATTGCAATAAAAGATTGAAAGGGGAAATTATTGTGAGAGATTGTATTGAATGTAATCATAAGTTTACATTTTATGATAGATTAAAATGTTTTTTTAGTTTAGAAGGACATTTGAAATGTTCAAAATGTAACTCAATTTATAAATCTAAAGCAAATGTATATAGGGGAATATACATTTTTATTATTACTATGTCAAATATATTTGTATTTAATAATATCATTACTTTAAATGACTTTATGCTAAAATTTAAATTGCAAATATTAATATTATTTATAACTATTCCTTTGTTTGATTTATTACCTCATAGGTTGCATAGATACGAAAAGATTAATTAGAAATTGTTATATATTATGAATTATATAATAGGCTATACAGTATTATACAAGGGGGAAAAATGAATTCGAAGAAAAACAAGATAATCCTAATATTAGGTTTGATAATAATTATTATGTTTATTGTTATAAAAGTATTTGTAAAAAGTAATGAAGAGTTTGGTGGAGCAGTAATAAGTGGAAGTATTGGTGCACTTAACCTTGATAAAAATGAAAACATCTCAAAAGAAGATGAAGAATATATCATTAGGGTTTGTTTCACAAAACGAAAAAATGGTATAGATATAAACTCAGAAAATGCTAGAAAATTAGGAAAACCAACAAATACTATGTCCTTATTTTTATATAATAAAATTGAGGGAGTATCAAGTAGAGTCCATCGTTATAATTTATGGATAGGTAATAAAATAGGATATATTCAAAATATTAAAGATAATAAAGTTTATATATTGAGTAGTGATGAAAATAAATTCTTTATAGATCAATACTTGAAATTTCATAGTATTGAAGAAGTAAAAAGTATGATATCAAATGAGTTCTGATTTAGATTATAATTTTGTTATATTACGAATTAAGAAATCTAGAAGTTTAAATAATTAGTAATTCATAATATAGCATTTTTATTTAAATACTTATTTCCTAGCATGGGAGCGATAGGAATTGGATATCTTTTAGGTAAAACATTTCTTATTTTTAAGAGTAAGATAAGTTTTAATAAATAATATATTTATATATAAGTAGAAAAATAGGAGGGGTATAATGTGAATTACTTTGAACATTCATATTATCTAGGTATATTAATGATAATTGCAGGCTTGATTATGAGATATGGTGCTGGGGAAAGACCTAATTCATCAGGTTATAAAACATGGACTTCTTGTAAAAATGGCACTAAAAGGAAAAGAAAAAATCATGTTAAGTTTATATAGTTAAATTATAATTAAATATATATTTTGAAGGTGTGAAAGTATGGAAATATGGGATGTTTATGATAAAGATAGAATTAAAACTGGTGAAACAATGGTAAGATGTAGCTAATTTGCGGCTGAAAGATTGTATGGATATTCATTGTAAAAATGTGAATAAAAAGTAGGAGTATATAAGTAGGTATACAATTACTTTTTTGTTATTAAAACATAGCCAAATAAAAAAACTCTTAGTCAAAACTAAGAGTTTTTAAAGTGGCGGGAATAACAGGGCTCGAACCTGTGACCCATTGATTAACAGTCAATTGCTCTACCAACTGAGCCATACTCCCATATATTTTGGATGGGGTAAAAATTTTAACCTGTCCGTTGCAGTTATTATTTTAACCAGTTTATTAAATTTTATTAATATTTTTTAAAAATTATTTAACTATTATAAAATATTTATAAATAGCTTTAATATACAAAAGAGAATTATGTTAATTAAACTTTGGTGACCCTTTATATAATATAATTGATAAAATATTTAAATAGCCAAATAAAAAACTCTTAGCCGAAACTAAGAGTTTTTAAAGTGGCGGGAATAACAGGGCTCGAACCTGTGACCCATTGATTAACAGTCAATTGCTCTACCAACTGAGCCATACTCCCGTATATTTTGGATGGGGTAAAAATTTTAACCTGTCCGTTACAGTTATTATTTTAACCAGTTTATTAAATTTTATTAATATTTTTTTTAAATTATTTAACTATTATAAAATATTTATAAATAGTCTGTGATATACAAAATGGAATTATGTTAATTAAACTTTGTTGACTCTTTATATAATATAATTGATAAAATATTTAAATATCCACTTTAAAAACTCTTAGCCAAAACTAAGAGTTTTTAAAGTGGCGGGAATAACAGGGCTCGAACCTGTGACCCATTGATTAACAGTCAATTGCTCTACCAACTGAGCCATACTCCCATATATTTTAGATAGGGAAGAAAATTTTTACCTGTCTGTTACAGTTATTATTTTAACCAGTTTATTAAATTTTATTAATAATTTTTTTAAAATTATTTATATAAGAATTTAAATAATTTAGAATGAAAATACGAAAGTGGAAAAAGTTAAAACAATAATAAAAGTAGCTATATCACAGTAACTAAAATTGATTTAGTCAGGTGGTATAGCTATGTGATAAATTTAATTATATATAGTTTAAACTTTATATCATATATAACTCTTTTATAACTCTTTTAATATTGAATTATTCATAAAGCTTTTTATCTTTTTTATATTTCTTTACTAAGTTAAAGTATTTTATAGTTTGTATTCCTAAAAATAGAGTAATTAAAATTAATCCCCATAATAGAGTATTTAATAATAAATGATTAGAAGCTTTGTATTTACTTACAAAAGTAATTATTGCAAGAAGTATAGTTGTAAATAAATACATATTTCGTATTGGAGTAAGATATTTTATTAAATCATCATTACTTGTGTGTAGGTTAAAATCCATTCCATCATTTTGCTTTTCTAATATTAGTAATTCTTTGTTAAAACTTCCTGGGGAAGTTGCAATTTTACCGCCATTACTCCATGGTCTAAATTTCATTTTTCCAAATGACCAATTTATATTTATATTCTTTATAAAACTTTTATATCCAATATCATCTTCTAAAAAATTCTTATATTTTTTTATTTCAGAGTTTGATTTATCAGCAACAAATTCAACGCAGTATATATATTCTGATGGATTGCATTTTTCAAACTCATAGGTTAATTTTCCTACCTTAACAAGTCTATATCCATGTTTAGCCATTTGATTTAACCATTTTTCTTGACCCTCTAAAAAATCAAAGAAATACTTAAACACTATTTTTTTCATATTTTATCATCCCCTACTATTTTTAAAGAGATATTAAGAACATCATTTAATCGTGCAATTTCATTTTCAACTACGATTTTACCTTTAGATGTTATTAAATACTCCTTTTTCCTACTATCATCTTTACTTTCGTATGGCTCTATCCATCCTTTTTTTAACAAAGTATTAATAGCTCCATAGAGAGTCCCAGCCCCTAATGATAAACGACCACTTGTTTTTAATTCTATAAATTGCATAATCCCATAGCCATGGTTAGGCTTGTAAAGTGCTAATAGGATAAAAAGTGTCGTTTCTGTTAAAGCACCACCTTTTACATTATCTCTCATTTTATGTCTCCTTTATTACAGTAACCTTTATTACGTTTACTGTAATAAAATTATATCAGTAAACGTAATAATTAACAATAAAATTATATCTTTATTAAGGTTTACATTAATCTTATGTATATTATCATTTTAAAGATATAAGATAACAAGTTAAAGTCAATTATGTTGAAATATACAAATAGTTATAACATATAGTATAATTATGTATATTATTTGTTTACAATTATTATATAACACAAAATAAAAAATAATAGTAAGGGGGTATTTAAAATGATAAGTGAAGATACTAATGAATCTTGGTCTATTAGAACATCTAAGGATGAGTTATTAAACTTTATTATATTTACTGGGTGTATGTATAATTTAATTGATAATGAAAACTTTAATGAATCAAATACACCTTGGCCAACTAATCTATCAAATCTAGTTTTCGATGATTTACATATTGAAAAGCTAAAATCACAGTGGAAATTATGGTTTAATGGAGTTATAGAAGAAAGGTGTAATAATATTAACCATAATAGAATGAGTATACTTGTTAGTGAAATATATAATGTAGATAATTTTTTAGAGCTGGAATATATTGAGCTTAGGGAATGCTGTAAAAAAGCATATCCATATTTCATTGAGTGGTGGGATATGCAAGCTGGAGGTAAAAGTGCGATTTCTTACTATGAAATTATGGTAGAAAATAGATTTTGTGATTATATAGATGAATTAAGATGTGAATTAAATAGAAAAGTTAAGGGATTTAATCTTTATATAGATATAGTATATACGGGAGTACCAGATGTACTAGATGTAAATGATGAATATATTGTAATAACTCCAAATGGATATATGTATTTAACTAAGGATTGGTGGATGAGAAAATTAGCTAAATTAGCATAATAAATACTGAACAATTTTAATATAATGCTAATTTAAATAAGACATATTTTAGGGGGATTATCAATGGATTTAGAAAAATGTCCATTATGCGAATGTAATGAAATTGGAGAAGGTAGTTTTGTAGGTTATGGTGGATTAATTAATTCGAATAGTTTAATTCCTAAAACACAAGAAGTAGTAGCTAGTGTATGTACAGAATGTGGATATATAATAGCTATGAGAGTTTTAAAATCTAATAAATTTAAGAAGAAATAATAATATATAGGTTAAAAACTATCCATAAAAAATTAAATGTATGTTATTATAAACTTTATTATTAAATGAAGGGCTAAGAGATATGAATAAGATTTTAATGATAGAAAAAACTAAGAAGTTTGTAAAGAACAAACTATATGGTGAAGGAAGTGGACATGATTGGTTTCACATAGAAAGGGTTTATAACTTAGCTAAATATTAAGCAGAAAAAGAAATAGCAGAAAAAAGACATAAATTTATGGAAGAGTTTTTAAATGAGTTTTACGATGAATGGAGTTTTAGTGGACAAAGTGTTAAATAGAGGGGGTATAAAATGACTACATATTTTTTTACAATTCCATACGGGGCAATTGCAGTATTTGGTATATTGATAGCTGGAGTTGGCTTATTTTTATATAATAAAAATAAGCATAAAAAGTAAACTAATAGAGGATTTAAAATATTTTTATCTTTAGGGATTATCATTTAGGAAATATTTTAAATAATATATATAAATAGGAATTTACATAAGAAAGTGAGTTAGACAGTGATAAAATTTTTAGAACAAATAAGAATTCCTAAGTATGATTTGACGACTTCAAAAAAGATAATAAATTCAATCATAATTTTTTTTCTTGGAATTGGACTTGGAATTTTTTCAAAGTGGCTAGATACTTTATCTATAGATGATGGTATTTGGTGGCAACATATTTTAGGTATACTCGATTTAGGAAATGTATTCTCTTTACTTGGAGTGTGGATTTTAATAGCAGTATGTATATCTATTTTTAGTAATACACCTTTACGAGCAGGCATTAATGTATTTTTATTCTTTTTAGGTATGTGTGTTAGCTATCATCTATATAGTATTATTTTTGCAGGATTTAATCCTATGAATTACATGATGATATGGTATGCAGTAACAATTATTTCTCCATTATTGGCATTTGTTTGTTGGTATGCTAAAGGAAATGGAATTGTACCATTTATGATTAAGGTATGTATAATTACAGTTATGATATTATGTTCTTTTAGTATAGGAATGTGGTATTTTGATTTTACAAGTATAATAAATACAGTGTTTTTTATAACTATATTAGTTGTTTTATACGATACTCCAAAGGGATCTATATATAGTTTAATGACTTCTATAGTATTGGCATATTTAATCAGATTATTTATATAGTTAAAATAGCTAGATATTAGGTAATTCCCATAGGTCTAGCTATTTTTATTGCTTGTTTATCATGTAATTATTTAAGATAGTTAAAAAATAAAATATTAAAAAGCATATGGAGATATAAATACTAAATCATTAACAAATTATTTCTTTTAGTGGACAGTTGTTTAACTATAAGTTCTGCTATAATTAAATTATCAATTGTTATATATTACAATAAAAGGTTGAAAGGGGAAACTATTGTGGTAAATTGTACTGAATGTAATCATAAGTTTACATTTTATGATAGATTAAAATATATTTTAAAAAGGACAAAAACAAAGTAAATGATGCTCAAAAAATGTTTTTTGTTAATATTCAAATGGAGGAGATAGTATGAGAAAGTGTTTAAGATGTAATGAAACTATGGTTGAAGATTACATGTTGAAAACTGAAAATTTTACAGCTCAAGCTTCAGTGTTATTAGGAAAGGGAAGTGGAGTTTTTTCAGATACAAAAGGAAAAGTAAAGGCTACTGTTTGTCCAAATTGTGGTGAGATTTCAATATTTTTTGATAAGTTAGATAAAATTAAGTAGTTTATTTATTTAATATATTGTGAGCTTACAGGGTAGTAATCTAAATTTATTACTCTGTTTTTGTGTATCTGATTTAATATTATAGAAATACTTAAATTTTGTTGAATATTAAGTACTAGTTTGCTATCATTTGTGTTGATGATGATAATATTTTGTCATACTAAATATTTTATTTTAAAAATTTATTCATATTAAAAGGGGGATTTATTATGAAAAAGATTTTCGATAGCTTAATATTTAAGCTAGTACTAGCAGTTACTATTGGTCTTATAGTTGGATTTATATCTTCAGAGTCCGTAATGAACGTAATAGTTACTCTTAAATACGTTTTAGGTCAGGTTATATTCTTCTCAGTTCCATTAATAATCATTGGATTTATAGCTCCATCCATAGCTAAATTAAGACATAATGCTTCTCAATTATTAGGATTTGCAATTGGTTTTGCTTACATATCATCAGTAGGTGCAGCAGCATTTTCTGCAATATTTGGTTACATATTAATTCCAAAGTTATCAATCGCTTCAACTACAGGGTCTTTACGTGAATTACCAGAACTTATCTTTCAATTAGACATACCTCAAGTAATGCCTGTTATGAGTGCTTTATTTTTATCTATAATAGTTGGTTTAGCTGTAACTTGGACTAAAGCTGACTTAGTTGAAAAATTTCTAAATGAGTTTCAAAATATAGTTTTAAGCTTGGTTAATAAAGTTGTAATACCTATATTACCTTTCTTTATAGCTACAACATTTGCTAGTTTAGCATATGAAGGTTCTATAACTAATCATCTTCCAGTATTCTTAAAAGTTATAGTTATTGTACTTATTGGTCACTTTATATGGATGTCAGTATTATACCTTATTGCAGGTATGATGTCAGGAAAAAATCCAATGGAAGTTATAAAATATTATGGTCCAGCTTATTTAACAGCTGTTGGAAGTATGTCCTCTGCTGCAACATTACCTGTAGCACTAGAATGTGCTAAGAAGTCTAAAGTTTTAAGAAAAGATATATTAGATTTTTCTGTTCCACTTTGTTCAAATATACATCTTTGTGGTTCTGTTTTAACTGAAGTATTCTTTGTAATGGTTGTATCTCAAATTCTTTATGGTCATCTTCCAAGTGTTGGGAATATGGTTTTATTTATATTATTACTTGGAGTATTTGCAATAGGTGCACCTGGTGTTCCTGGGGGAACAGTTATGGCATCTCTTGGATTGATAACTAGTGTTCTTGGATTTAATGAAACTGGAACAGCTCTTATATTAACTATATTTGCTCTTCAAGATAGTTTTGGAACAGCTTGTAATGTTGTTGGAGATGGTGCGTTGACTCTTATGCTTACTGGGGTTGCTGATAAGAAGAATATAAAGAGTGATGATAAATCTTTTAATTTATAGTTAATTTAATTATTTTACAAATGTAATCAAGCCTTGCTAGGTGCATTTTTGTATAAGGCTTAATCTCTATTTTGCGTTCAAAAATACATATCTTTTTATATTCAGTTATTACAAATAAAGAGGGCTAAAATTAGCCCTCTTTATTATTTATAAAATTTACTTATTAAGATTATTGTACTTATGCTCAACTAATTCATAAGAAACACATTCACACTTTGAAATTTCCTCTAAAGAATAACCATAATACTCACTAAATATATTATCATCTAAAAGTATTTCAGCAGCAAATTTATTAGCTTGTTTTTCTAGTTTATCCTTAGATTGAAGTGTATTTCTAGATATAAATAATATATTTTTATCTTCATGAAGTATAGCATGACCAAGTTCATGAGCTGCTACTAAGTTAACTTCCTCATCACAAAGACGACTAGAAATACATATAACTTTCTCACCAAATTCTTTAGTATAATATCCTCTAAGATTTCCCTTAAGAGGATAGCGAATATACAGTATATCTAAATAATCCATAAGTTCAAAAGGATTATTAGTTTTATATTTATTTATAAGCTTTTTAGCTTCATATTTAGCATTCATAAAATCTCCCCAATAATATTAATTATTTTCCCCTTAGTTTTGACTCTTGCTTTTTCTTAGCTAAAGTAAGAACAACCTCCATTGATTGTAAAAAACTATCTAGCTCTTCATCAGTCATAGGCTCACCATCAAACATTAAACTACCATGAGCTCCAATCTTTTTAAGCATTTTATCCATTTCTAATTTAACATCAGCTATTCCTTCATCTGATAAGTAGTTTTTATCATCAGTTCTAGCAAACAAATAATCAGTAGAAACATTAAAATAATTTGCTAATTTATTTAAAGTTTCACCTTTTGGTTCTCTTATTCCATTTTCATATCTAGATAGAGTTACCTTAGTGGTATCTAATTCTTTAGCTAACTCTTCAAGAGTCAACCCTCTTTCTTTTCTTAAAGCTTTTAATCTCATAGATAAAGTTTCCATTTTTTCACCCACCTTAATTTAATTATAGCAGAAGTAGTCCAAATGTATAACAAAATTATCTAAAAATACAACTTGTTACCATATTTTTACCTTTTGGATAAAAACATGTTGATATTTTACCTAAAGGGTAATACTATTAAATTATCAAGGGAAGTTACCAAAGTTTAAATAAAAATAATCATAAAATATATAAAGGAGTAAATATGGGATATAAAAGAAACTTAAAGGGGTTAAGGGTAAGTAAAGGATTTACACAAAAGGAGATAGCTAAACTTATACATATGTCAAAAGTAACTTATGTAAAAAAAGAAAATGAGAAAAGCTCATTTACAGTTTATGAAGCATTAGATTTAGCTAAAATACTTGGAGTTAGTGTGGAAAGCATATTTTTAGGTAACAAATAAATTATCTAAATATGAAATAAATTTTAATTAAAAAATGGGGGATAAAATGTTTGATTTAAAGGTATTTAAAAGTAGTGAATATGGAGAAATAAGTGTAGTATTTGAAAACAATAAAGAATACTTTGAAGCAACTAAAGTAGCACAAATACTAGGATACACTAATCCTAGAAAAGCAATAAGAGATCATTGTGATAAAGATATGGGGACAATTTATAGGGCAAAAGTAATAACTGGAAAGAATAAAGATGGAAGTTTAAAAACTAAAAATATAAATAAAAAATTTATAGATGAAGCAAATCTATATAGGCTAGTATTAAAATCTAAACTACCTAGTGCAAAGAAATTTGAAAAGTGGGTAGTAGAAGAGATTTTACCAAGCATAAGAAGAAATGGGGGATATATGAGTGATGAAACAGTAGATGAAATACTTAAAAATCCAGAATTTCTATTAAAACTAGCTCAAAAATTAAAAGGTGAAAAAGAAAAAGTAAAAGCACTAAATAAAGCTATAAAAGACTTTGAACCATATATAAAAATAGGACAAGTAGTAGGGGAATGTGAAGATGCTATAAGTATAGGGGCATTTGCTAAAATGCTAAATTCACTAGGAATAGATATAGGAAGAAATAGACTTTTTTATTGGTTTAGAGTAAATGGATATATTATGAATCAAGGAGATGAAAATCAACCAAAGCAAAAGTATGTAGAACAAGGACTATTTAAAACTCGTCAGTATGTAGTAAATACAAATAATGGTCAAAAGATAAAAGTAACTACTTATATAACAGGGAAAGGTCAAAAATATTTTATAAAAATTATAGGGGAGGAATTTGGATATGAGAAAAATTACAGATTTCATTAAGAAAAAAGAAAAAGAGGTAAATCTACCATTTGGAAGTGATGAGTTTGGGAAGTTTTTAAAAGAAACCTATAAAGATACTTTAAATGAAGTAGTGGTGCTAGATGATGGTCTATATGAAAAAATAGAAAAGTACAATAGCATAGTAGATAATATAAACAAGCTTGAAAAAGAAAAAAAGACAATAGAACATATTATTCAAAGTGAAATGAGAGAGTATGAAACAGCATTTTGTAAAGATAGAAAAATAACTTGGAAGAAAGTAATTAAAAATAGTATAGACACTAAAAAATTAAAAGTAGATTATCCAGAAATAATTAAAAATTATACAAAAACAAGTACATCTAGAACTTTTAGAATGAAGTAGGTGAGGTTGTGGCAATATTTAGAAAGATACATACACAGTTTTGGAGAGATGATAAAGTATTAGAAGAATATACTCCAGAATGTAAAATATTTATGGTCTATATTCTTAGCAATCAAAATACTACTCAAATAGGAATATATAAAATAACTAAAAAACAGATAGCCTTTGAACTAGGCTATTCTGTTGAAACTATAAATACTTTAATGGACATATTTATAAATAAATACAAAACTATAAAATATAATGAAGAAACTAGGGAATTGGCCATTAAACATTGGGGAAAGTACAACCTAGATAGAACTGGAAAGCCAATGATGGATTGTATAAATAAAGAGTTAAAAGAAGTAAAAGATAAATCACTTATAAAATATGTAAGTGAGAGTATACCTAAAAAAGAAATAAAAGATTTGTTTGATATGTATAGCAATGGCGACTCGTACCACCATACGTATAACGAGTCGTATGAAAATATAGGACAAGAAAAAGAAGAAGAAAAAGATAAAGAAGAATATAAAGAAGAAGAAGTAAATGATGTAGGTAGGTATGCTAAATTATATGAAGAAAATATAGGATTTGTAAATCAATTAGTTAGTGAGTGGCTAATTTATATAAGTGAAAATATAGATATAGAATTATTTAAAAGAGCTATAGAAGTAGCTATTGATAGAGGACATGTTAATAAAGGATATATAAATGGCATTATAAATAAGTGGATAACTAATAATATAAGAAGCTTAAAGGATTTAAATGCTTATGAAGTAAGTTCTAAAAACAAAGGGGATAGGATAAATGGAAAGAGTAGATGTATCAAAGAACTTGAAGACGAGCCAATATATCAAAAGCCAAGTAAAGAACAAATCAGAGAAATACAAAGACTCCTACAATGAGTATAGATGTGTTAAGTGTAGAGATTTAAAATTTATAATAGAAGATAATACTGCTATACCCTGTGAGTGTAGGGCTTTAAGAGAGTGTGAAGATATATTAAAAAATAGTGGTATAAGTAATGAGTTTAGAAAAAAGACTTTTAAAAACTTTAACTATGCTTATGATGTTCAGACAATAGATGCTTATTACAAGGCCTTAAGTTATAAAAAGAATTTTAAAGATATAGAAAAGACTAGACAAAACTCTATAATATTTATGGGTCAAGTAGGAAGTGGAAAGACTCATTTATCTCTAGCTATCAGCAATGATTTGATGGATAGTGGGGTAGGGGTTTTGTATATGCCATATAGGGATGTTATTATATCTCTTAAGCAAAATATTATGGATGAGGAGTATTATAGAAAAGCTGTTGGCAGGTATAAAAGGGCTAGGGTACTACTTATTGATGATTTGTTTAAGGGTGGGATTAGTAAAAGTGATATAAATATTGTATTTGAGATTGTTAATTATAGATACTTTAATAATTTGCCAATGATTGTAAGTACGGAAAAGAGCTTTGATGAGCTTGTTGAAATTGATGAGGCTATTGGTAGTAGGATTATTGAGATGAGTAAGGATTACTTGGTGAGTGTTAAGGGGAAAAGATTAAATTATAGGATATATGGATAAGGAGGAACGAATCGTTCCTCTTTGTTTACTTATGTTGGTTTTTTTATTATTATATAAATGATAAGTATTTAAATAGGATTTATTTAAATGGTTGACAGGTGTTCGACTTATCTCGTCTCCAACATTGAAATCCACGAAAAAGATATTGTTTAAACAGTCAGTATGTTTTTTTGCATTCTTGAATGATATAATTATGATATAAATTAATGAAAAATATAATATAAATTAACGAAAAATTTTATAAAAGGAGATAGTATAAGTGAACATAGATAAGAATTTCAATCATGTTGCATTTTTATGGAACATAGCAGAAAGTTTAAGAGGAACATATAAAGAAGAAGATTATAGAAAAGTAATGTTACCACTGATAGTAATAAGAAGATTTGATTGTCTACTAGATGATTATAATAGAGAAACAATAAAATCAGTATACTCAGAATATGACTTCTTACCAGAAGAAGAAAGAGATGAAGTTGTAATAGTAGATTTAAAAGAAAATCATAATATAAACTTACAATTCTATAATGTAAGTGATTTTACATGGAAAAATCTATTAGATGATAGTGAAAATATAAAATCAAACTTTGAAGAATACCTAAATGGATTTTCTAACAATGTAAAAGAAATAATAGGTAAATTCAAATTTAAAGATGAAATAAACCAACTAGACAAAAAGGACAAACTATATGCAGTTTTAAGCAAAATGTATGAAGTAGATCTTCACATAAACGCTGTATCTAACAATAAAATGGGATACATCTACGAAGAAATGTTAAGAAGATTTACGGAAAACTCAGCAGCAGGAGAACAATACACTCCAAGAGAAGTTATAAAACTTTGTATGGAAATGCTATTTATGGGTAAAGAAAACTTCCTTACAGAAGAAGGAAAAGTAATATCAATAGCAGACTTCTGTTGTGGTACTGGGGGTATGCTTTCAATAGCTGAAGAATATGTAGAAAAAATAAACCCAAGTGCAATAGTAAACGTATATGGACAAGAATTACTAGACGAATCTTTTGCAATATGTCAGGCAGATATGCTAATGAAAGGACAAAGCCCAGATAATATAAGACTTGGAAATACTCTAACTCAAGATAGATTTAGTGGAGAAAAAATAAGATTTTTAATATCAAATCCTCCTTTTGGTGTAACTTGGAAAGATGAAGAAAAGAAAGTAAAAGAAGAAGCTGACTTAGGCTTTGATGGAAGATTTGGAGCAGGTACTCCAAGAGTAAGTGATGGTTCATTACTTTTCTTACAAAACATGATAAGCAAAATGTATGATGATGAAGATGGAAGTAGAATAGCTATAATATTTAACGGAAGTCCATTATTTACTGGAGATGCAGGAAGTGGAGAAAGTAATATAAGAAAATATATAATAGAAAATGATTTATTAGAAGGTATAATAGCACTACCTACTGATATGTTCTACAACACAGGTATAGCAACATATATATGGGTGCTTACTAATAAAAAAGAAGCTAAAAGAAAAGGTAAGATTCAATTAGTAAATGCTACTGAATATTATCAACCTATGAGAAAAAGCTTAGGAAACAAGAGAAAAGAAATAACTCTTGAACAAATAAAAGAAATAAAAGAGATATATATAAGCTTTGAAGAAAGTGAAAAAAGTAAAATATTTGATAATAAAGATTTTGGATATAGAAAAGTAACAATAGAAAGACCTTTAAAGTTAAGTTTTATAGTTAATGAAGAAGCTATAGAAAATGTTAAAAGTACTACTCAATTTATAAATCTTGCAGTTTCTAAGAAAAAAGATGAAGAAGTGAAGGCAATAGAAGAAGCTGAGGGAAGAATAAAACAAGAAAAATTATTAAAGCTTTTAGAAAGTTTTGATAGTGAATTTGAGTATATGGATAGAGATAAGTTTATTAAGGACTTAAAATCCAAATCTAAGGTATATGATATAGCATTATCTGCAGGACTTATAAAAGCTATAGTTAATGCTATTGGAGTAAGAAATGAAGATGCAGTAGTTTGCAAAGATACTAAAGGAAATATAGAAAGTGATAGTAGCTTAAAAGATACTGAAAGTATAGCACTTAAAGAAGATGTGTATGAGTATTTTGAAAAAGAGGTAAAACCTCATGTTGAAGATGCTTATATAGACGAAAGTACAATAAATAATATAGGGTATGAGATACCTTTTACTAGACATTTTTATAAGTATGAGGAACTTAGAGCTTTTGAGGATATTATGAAGGAGGTAGAAGAGTTGGAAAGTGAGATAGCACTAGAGATAAGGAAGGTGCTTGGGTAATGAAGTATAGATATAGAAATGAAAGTGAAATGAAGGATAGTGGAGTTGAGTGGATAGGTAAGATTCCTAAGGACTGGACTGTAAGTAGGATAGATAAAGAATTCAAAGTAAGAAATGAAAAAGTAAGTGATAAAGAATATCCACCGTTATCTGTTACAAAGAAAGGGATATTACCACAGTTGGAGAATGTAGCAAAATCAGATAATAGTGATAATAGAAAAATGGTATGTGTAGGTGATTTTGTTATAAATAGTAGAGCTGATAGAAAAGGGTCTTGTGGTGTTTCATCTTATGATGGTTCGGTTTCATTAATATGCAATGTACTAACATCAAAAAAGTTATGTCCTCAGTATGTTCATAGTCTATTTAGAAATTACTATTTTTCTGAAGAATTTTATAGATGGGGAAGTGGAATAGTTGATGACCTATGGTCTACTAACATTGAAAAAATGAAAAAAATTAGTATTCCAATTCCTTCAAAAAATGAAGATGAAAAAATAGCAAACTTTCTTGATGAAAAGACTTCACAATTTGACTTAATAATATCTAAAAAAGAAGAACTAATAAAAAAATTAGAAGAAGCTAAAAAGAGCCTTATAAGTGAGGTTGTTACTGGTAAGGTGAAGGTTGTTAAGACTGATGATGGATATGAGATAGTTAAGAGAAGTAGTGAAGAGATGAAGGATAGTGGAGTTGAATGGTTAGGGGATATACCTAAAGATTGGGAGTATGGACAACTAAAGTATCTGTGTGGTTATATTACTGATGGAGCGCATATTTCTCCAGAAATAGAAAATGGAGTATATCCATTTTTATCTGTCAAAGATTTAAAAAATGGACTCCTAGATTTTGATAATTGTTTACTTACATCTGTATCTAATTATGAATATCTTAAGAGAAATTCCTGCAATCCAAAACCAGGGGATGTTTTAATAAGTAAGGATGGTACTATAGGTAAAACTGTTACTATAGATTATGATAAAGATTTTGTAGTAGCATCATCATTAGTTATATTAACACCTATTAAAGGATTAGAATCTAAATACTTTGAATACTTGTTAAACTCAAATATATCTCAAGAACAGATAAGTAGCTTTATTAAAGGAGCTGCATTACCAAGAATATCTATAACTCATCTAAAAGAAATTTTTATAACATTTACTAGAGATATGAATGTTCAAAGATCAATAGTAGAGTATTTATCTCAAGAACTTGAAAGAGTAGATAATATTTTATATAAAATCAAACAACAAATAGAGAAATTAAAAGAAGCTAAACAAAGTTTAATAAGTGAAGCAGTTACAGGAAAAATAGAGATACTAGATTAACTTCTAGTATTTTCTACATAAGAAGGAAAAATGGTTAAATTCTCACAAGTAGCAATAAAATCTATAGAGATAATAACAAAAGAAAATATAGAATCTAGAGGTGAATGGCAAATAAGTGCAGGAGAAATATTTAAAGGAAGTCCTTTTTCTGTATCAAAAAATTGTCAAAAGAGTGTGATTTTAGTTCTGTGCTAAGAAGGACTCATAAAGGGAGTGCCAAAGGAAACTATACAGGTTCTGTAGAAACCAAAGAATATATATTAAATGGATTATAATATCTAAAAAATGATTTAACATTAGATAATAATCCAGTAAATATATGGAGTAAATTAGCAGATGAAAATAAGGCCACAACCAAAGAATGAATATATAATATGACTTTATAAAGAATGATGTACAAATATTGACTAGAGTGGAATAAAATATATATAACAGAGGGAGAACTATGGAGTTAATCACAAATTATAATGCAGAAATAATAAAAGATATCTTACTTAATGCCAATTTAGACAATATCATAGAATTAGAATATAAAAATATAAAGGCTAAAATAAGGATTGATGATGTAAGTGGATATGAAAAATCATTAGTATTTTTTGATAGAGATATGAAAATGTACAATTTTTTAAATAGTCAAAATACAGAAGATGAATATTCATGCCTTGAAATAAATGGAAGGCAAGAAGTAATCTATATAAATATTGGTGAGTGGGGACTAAGTGGTAACTATAGTTATAGAATTAAAAAAATGCATATAGCCTTAGGTGTAAGTACTAGCAAGTTTGGTAGTGCAAAGGAATATTTTTCACAACTAGAAATATCACAAGCTCTAGAAGAGGATAAGTATATATATCTAGTAAAAAATATATCTGATTTAGCAGGTAAAGGAGCTATAGCTAGGCTAAATAGCGGATTAAAAGATAAGAGCTCAAAATATGAGAGAAGAGATAGATTAGTAAAAAGGTTAAATAGTGAGATTAAATTTTTTGATAATAAAGAGTGGATGGTTATAAATAAAATAAGTAAAGAAGATTTAAACAAAGAAAAAAAGCATAATGATATCTTTTATAATATGATTAAAGACATAATAAACTACTCATTTACAATAGAAGATATCATTGCTGAAGATAAAATATTAGCTAGTGCAAGATAAATATATAATACAATGAACTTGCTAAAGTCTAAATATCTAGGCTTTAGTAAATTTAGCATGCAATAAAATATAAGTATATATGATATAATTAAATTGATAAATATACCAAATATGTACAATATTAATACTTTGACTAGAAGGTGTTTATAATAAATTTTATTTAAGGTGGTGAGGCAATGAATAACCTAGAAAAAGAAATAAATATTCAAAACAAAATAGATGAAGATATAGAAGAGACAACAGAGCAAAGTGATTGTAGCATAATGACTAATATGAATATAACACAAGTAAGAAGTGAGATGGGATTTAAAACATTAGTAGAAGGGTTTGACTCTATGAACTTTGTAATTCCAAAGTACCAAAGAAAGTTTGTATGGAAAAAAGAGCAAGTTCAAGAGTTGGCAATATCTTTATTACGAGGTCTTCCAATTCCTCCTATTTATGCATATAGAAATGATTACAACCAGCTAGAGATATTAGATGGTCAGCAAAGAATGCTAAGTTTATTTTTATACTACAAAGGTAAATATTTTAAGAATTTAGAAAAAAATAACGTAGATTTATCATGCATAATGACAGATCCTATATTATCAAATGATGATATAAGCTTTGAAGATTTACTTATAGGAAAAAACTTATTAAGAGATGTTAAATACCAGTTTGAATATATAGAAAATGAAAAATATATAGAAGATGGTATAGAAAAAATTAAAAGTACTAAAAAAATAGAAAATATAAACTATGATAAATTAGATAAAGTAGTAAAAAGAAAATTAGATTTTACACCAATAACAATAATAGAAATAAATGTTGGTCAAAACATGTACAAAAACAGAATACTTTATACAGTGTTTAAAAACCTGAATACTGGAGGTACAAAGCTTAAAAATCAGGAAGTTAGAAATGGTGCTTATCAATCAGCATTTTATGATATGATTCATAAAATAAATAATTTCAATAAAAAATGGAGAAGTTTATATGGTGATAAGCATAAACATAGTAAGGATGTAGAGCTGCTTTTAAGGTTTGCATCTATTGAAAGATATTTTAAGTTAAATGATAATAAGCAATTTATTATAAATAACTATAATGGCTCATATACATCGTTATTAAATGATTTTTCAGATGAAGCTATAACATTTAATGAATATGAAATAAATAAATATGAATTAAATATAAAAAGCTTTATAGATAGATTTGAAGGTAAGACGAAGATACCACATTTACTACTAGAAAGTTTATATCTAGCAAGTATATATACGCTAGGGAATTATAAGATAAGTGATGATTTTTGTATAAGTATTATAGAAGATGAACAATACCAAAGTTATATAAAGTCTCCTTCATCAGCAAAGATTAAAGTAAAGGAGAGATTTGAGTATGTCTACAACAAGTTACAAGAGTATGTTAAATCAGGTAATAGATAAAATACATAATCTTAACCTAACTCATGAAAATAGTATTATAGTAGGTGATAACTCAAGTGGAAAATCAGAAATACTAAAGTCTTTAGTTAATTTATCATTTAAGAGGTATTATTTGATAGATGCTATAAATAGAACTTTTGATAGTTCAAAAATTACTAATAATGATAGTAAAAGTAAAAGAGACTACAAAAATATAAGCAAACGTAGAGTAGAAGAAGATATTTTTAACTTAAATGATTCATTTGATTTATATTCAGATGGAATGGGACATGTTGAGGGGATATTTTTTGAATATTTAGATGAACTTAAGATTTTACTTAGGAAGTTTTTAGAGGTTGATATTGATGTAGAAGAAGTAAAGTATGGTGTGTTTTCATCAAAAGAAAAGATTATTATAAATGGTGAAATAGAAAACTTGTCTAATGGATATCAAGCTATAATTAGATTGTTTTTAGAAATAATTTATTTAGATAAAAATAAAGGCTCTAATGAGATAACTTTAGTGATAGATGAAGTAGATGAATATTTATCGTCTAAAAATAAGTCTAGAATAGTTGAGTTTTTAAAAAATGAGTTTCAACACTTTAATTGGATATTTACAACACATTCAGCTGAAGTAATAGCAAGTAGTAAAAACTTTAACTTAATTATTTTAAAAGGAAATAACTATGAATACTTAGATAGTAATGATTTTAATACAATTACAGATGTACAAGAAATATTTAGAAATTTATATAATAAGAATATAGATGAAGGTAAAAGTGATGTTAATACTACTTTACGTAGATTGTTAAGTTTAAAGATTAGTGATAAGTGGAGTGAACAAGAAGAAAAGGACTTAGAGGAAATAGAAAATAAGAATTTAACAAATTCTCAATTATTATTATTACATCAAATTAAAAATTGGTGATTAAATTGAGAGAAGATTTATTTTTATTAGATATACCAATATTTGAACCTAAGTACGATTTGAATAAAAATTATATTTACTCCAGTGAGGAAGGAAAACAAAATCTTAAAAAAGTATTACTTGAAACATCTGATAACTATTGCATGTATTGTTATAGTAAAGTACTTGTTGATAACAAGTTATCAGCTCATCTAGAACATTCTATAGAAAAGAAAAAATCGGATAAATTAAAAGATTGTAATATAAATATAGCTATATCTTGTATGAAGTGTAATTTATCCTTTAAAAGGGTAGGAGAGAAAAAAAGAGAACTTAAAGATTGTGAAGTAAAAGAATTTGAAAGCAATTGTAAATGTGAATCAACTTGCAATATACCTTGTAAAGCATATGAAGATATAAAAGATATATATATGAAAAAAGAGGAAGCTAAGATTATATTACAACCATTTGGTGTTACAAATAAAACTACAAATAATAAATATAAACTACAATACAATTTATTAGAACAAGAATTTATAGTTAGCGAAAAATATAAATATAATGATTATGAAAAAGATTTTATAAATAATCATATTATTAGATTTAATTTAAATGACTCAGAGTATAGAACTAAAGAGGTTATAAAGGTATGTGAAGATGTAAATGATTATAAACGGATACCTAAGAAAAAAAGATACAATAACTTAGTTGCAGATTTGTTTATAGATAGATTAAATAGTATGGAGCTTGAAAAAGCTATAAAAATGTGTGAGCAAATAACCATATACTCATTAGTTAAGCATACATTCTAGAATTGCAATAAAACCCTCTATCAATTAATTGATAGAGGGTTTATAATTTAACTATTAGAAATTAATAGGAGGGGGAAACATGCTACCAAAGGAAAAACATTTAGAAGAATCAATTGAAAATCACTTAGTTTCAATTGGTTATGAACAAGGACACTCACAAGAATTTGACCTTGAAAATTCTTTATTTATAGACGATTTATTTAGATTTTTAGAAAACACTCAGAAAGAATTATTAGAGGAATTTAAGAGTAATAGAGGAAGTAACTACAAAAAAGCTTTTATAGATTTACTTAGCACAAACATCAAAAGAAGAGGACTTATAAGTGTACTTAGAAATGGTGTAGAAGATATAATGATGAACGGAAAATTTCAACTATTCTACAATAAACCAAATCTAACTACTAACAAAACAGCATATGAAAACTATAAGCAAAACATATTCAAAATAACAAGACAATTAAAATACAGTTCTAAACACAACAATACCTTAGATATAGTATTATCTTTAAATGGATTTCCTGTTGTAGTAATGGAGCTTAAAAATCAATTTACTAATCAAAACGTATATAATGCTATAAAGCAATTTAAAGAAGATAGAAATCCAAATGAAAACTTATTTAGATTTAACCAAAGAGTATTAGTATACTTTGCAGTAGATACAGATGAAGTATATATGACAACAGAGTTAAAGGGAGATAAAACATTTTTCTTACCATTTAACAAAGGTAACAACAGAGGAAAGGGAAATCCTGTGGTAGAAGGTAAGGAAAAGACTTCTTATTTATGGGAAGAAATACTTACTAAGGATAGTTTACTTGATATTATAAAAAGATTTTATTTTATACAAGAAGATGATAAGAGAAATAAAAGAGCCATATTTCCTAGGTTTCATCAGTTAGATGCAGTTAGAAAGATAGTAGCAGATTTAGAAGTAAATAAAGCAGGTAAAAATTATCTTATACAACACAGTGCAGGTAGTGGTAAGACTAATACTATAGCATGGACTTCACATAGGTTATCAAGTCTTCATGATGAAGATAACAACGCTATATTTGATTCTGTAATAGTTGTTACTGATAGAAAGGTACTTGATAAGCAACTTCAAGATGCTATATATCAATTAGAGCATAAAAACGGATTGGTTGTTAAGATTGATGATAATAAAAATTCATCAGATTTAGCAGATGCTATTGTAAATCGAGCAAAAATTATTATAACAACTATACAAAAATTCCAATATGCATTACCTAAGATAGAACAATTAGAAAAAAGACGTTATGCAGTAATAATAGATGAGGCACATTCTTCTACATCTGGAGAGAATATGAATGCATTAAAAGAAACTTTAGCAGGAAAGACATTAGAAGAAGCTAAAAAAATTGATGCAGAAAATGAAAAGAATGAAAAATCTAGTATAGATAAGATGAATGACCTTATAGAAAAGAGAACTAATTTAGACCATATAAGTTTCTTTGCATTTACTGCTACTCCTAAGAATAAGACTATGCAAGTATTTGGTAGAATAGGTGAAGATGGACTTCCTCATGAATTTCATCTATATTCTATGAAACAAGCTATAGAAGAAGGATTTATACTAGATGTATTAAAAAACTTTATGCCAGTAAGTGTATACTACAAGGTTGGAAAGAAAATAGCTGATAATCCTGAGTTTGATAAGGGAGAAGCTAAAAGAGCTATAAATAAGTTTGTTAGCTTAAATGAACATAATATAAGACAGAAAGTTGAAACTATAGTAGATGATTTTGTATATAATAGGTCTATGTGGTTAGAAGGTAGAGCTAAGGGAATGATAGTTACAGCAAGTAGATTACATGCTGTTAAGTATAAATTAGCAATAGATCAGTACATAAAAGAAAAAGGGTACAATATGAAAGCATTGGTTGCTTTTTCAGGCACTGTAAAAGATGAAGATATTGAATATACAGAAGTAAGTATGAATAAGGAAGTAGCACCTGATATTACTGATTCAAATTTACCAAGTATTTTTGAAAAAAGTGATTTTAGGTTACTTATAGTTGCAGAAAAGTATCAAACGGGATTTGATCAACCTAAGCTTTGTGCTATGTACGTTGATAAGAAGTTAGATGGTGTAAAAACTGTTCAGACTTTATCAAGACTTAATAGAACTTATCCTAATAAACATACTTTTATTTTAGATTTCCAAAATAGTGTAGAGGATATACAAGAAGCCTATAAGCCATATTTTGAAATGACTAATATAGATAAAGTTACAGATCCTAATGTAGTAAATGACCTTTGGTATCAGTTACATGAGTATGGAATATATACTGATGAAGAGGTAAATGATTTTACAGTGTTGTTTTATAAGGACAAAAGAACAAGTTCACAAGACGCTAATATGAATAGCTTAATAGATAAAGCTGTAGAGAGATATTGTTATCTAGAGGAAGAAGACGAAAAAAGAGCAGATGAGTTTAAGAAAAAGTGTCAAAAGTATATTACTTTTTATAATTTCTTAATTCAGATTTACCCTATTAAAAATCTAAATCTTTTAAGATTACAAGTTTACTTAGTAGCACTTTTAAAGAAATTACCTAAAAAGGGTAAGGAAAGAATTGATATAGATGATATGTTAAGCTTGGATTATTATAAGTTACAAAAGTTAGGTGATGATGATAAAAAAGGTAATGATATATCACTTTATAATGGTGAAGGTGAATTAGTTGGTATATCTGAAACTGCTACTTCTCGTGTAAGTGAAGATGATGAAGAATATTTAGAAGATATAATTAAAAAGATAAATGATGTTTTTGGAGTAGGACTTACAGAGGAAGATAGAATTATAATAGATCAGTATGAAGAGATGTTTAAAAATGATAAGAATATCATGGATATAGCTAAGGCTAATAGTTATGAAGATTTAGTTAACACTTTTGCTAAGAGTCATTTTAAGAGGGGGATTGTTAAGACCAAGAATAGAAATGATAGATTGGTAAAAGAAATATTAACTAATAATAATTTACAAAATTATATGATTCATTATTTGGCTGAAAAGATATATGCAGAAGCTAATAGATAAGATAAAAAATACCTGAAGATAGTAAATTTATTATCTCCAGGTACTTTATTTTTAAATTTAATATAGTATAATATAGTTGTAAGAAAAAAAAGAAATCACAATCTAGTCATGTAGAGTAGTGATTTCTAGTATAAATTATTTTTATTTAATTTAAAGTAAAACTTTAAACCACTTTTTCTACGGTTAATAGATAAGTGGTTTTTTATTTTATAAGGAGACATAAAAACTTAGAATAAGCAATTACATAATTAAGCGTAAAGACTCTACAAAAAACATATCAAAAAACAAGAGGAGTAAAATATGAAGGAAGAAATAACAAAACCATTAGGAGAAACAACTTCAGAAAAAATAATAAAGTTAATAGTAGATGAAAACCTAAAAATAGGAGACAAATTACCAAATGAATATGAACTAGCAGATAAATTAGGTGTAGGTAGAAGTACAATAAGAGAAGCGATAAAAGCATTAGTATCAAGAAATATACTAGAAATAAAAAGAGGTTCAGGAACATTTATAAAATGTGGGGTAGCAGATGATCCATTAGGATTAATGTTTGTAAAAGACAAACTAAAACTAGCAGTTGACTTATTAGAAATAAGATTTATGATAGAGCCTAAAATAGCAAGTTTAGCAGCTATAAATGCAACTAAAGAAGATATAGAAGAGCTATCAAAATTATGTGATGAAGTTGAAGAACTTATATTAAATGGAATACCACATATGGAAAAAGATATAGAATTTCATACAGCAATAGCTAGAAGCAGTAAAAACTTAGTAACAACAAGTTTAGTTCCAATAATAAATAAATCTATAGCAGTATTTATAGACGTTACAAATACACAATTAAAAAATGAAACAATAGAAACTCATAAAGAGATTTTAAATGCAATAAAAAATAAGAATGCAAATGAAGCACATGATGCTATGTTACTTCACTTAGCATACAACCGTAGAAATATAAATAGAATAGTAGCTGAAAAACAAATTAAATACAAAAACAAAAATACGTCTGATTAATCAGATGTATTTTTGTTTTTGTATTTAATTATATGCTGATTAAACCTACTTAAATACATTAGGAAAAAGTTTTTATGAAAAAATTAGATAAAATATTGTAAAAATACGTCAGACGTGTTAATATTAAGTAAAGAAAGACGTCAGACGTATTATAAAAACCAATAAGGAGAGTAGGATATGATTAGTCAAGAAGTTAGAAAAATAGCTCCTGAAATGGATCCTTTAAGGAGAGGGATGGGATGGAGTGTAGATGATTTATCTAAGCCACAAATAATAATTGAAAGTACTTTTGGAGATAGTCATCCAGGAAGTGCACATCTTGATATATTTGTAAATCAAGCTATTAAAGGTGTTAATGAACTTGGAGGAAAAGGTTCTCGATTTTATGCAACTGATATATGTGACGGTCAAGCACAAGGCCATGATGGAATAAATTATTCGTTAGCATCAAGGGATACGCTAGCAGCGTTAATAGAAATACATGCAAATGCAACACCTTTTGATGGTGGAGTATTTATCTCAAGTTGTGATAAGGGTGTTCCATCTCATTTAATGGCAATAGGTAGAGTAAATATCCCATCAATAGTTGTTACTGGTGGTGTTATGGAAGCTGGGCCTAATTTACTTACATTAGAGCAAATAGGAATGTATAGTGCTATGTATCAAAGGGGAGAAATAACAGAAGAAGAGTTAACATATTACAAGCATAATGCATGTCCTTCATGTGGTGCATGTTCATTTATGGGAACAGCCTCAACAATGCAAGTTATGGCAGAAGCATTAGGATTAATGTTACCAGGAAGTTCTTTAATGCCAGCAACATGCAAAGATTTAGAAGATGTAGCTAAAGAAGCAGGACGTTATGCTGTTAAGTTAGCTAAGTTAAATTTAAAGCCAAGAGATATAGTAACTTATAAATCTTTTGAAAACGCTATTATGATACATGCAGCAATCTCAGGTTCAACTAATTCATTATTACACATACCAGCAATTGCACGTGAATTTGGAATAGACCTTGATGCAAATGAATTTGATAAAATACATAGAAATATACCGTACTTACTAGACATCAGACCTGCTGGAAAATGGCCAGCAGAGTACTTCTACTATGCTGGCGGAGTTCCTGCAATAATGGAAGAAATAAAAGATTATTTACATTTAGATGTTATGACAGTTACAGGAAAAACATTAGGTGAAAACTTAGAAGATTTAAAAACAAATGGGTATTATGAAAAGTGTGATGAGTATTTAAGTAAAGTTGGATTAAAAAGAGAAGACGTAATACGTAAAAATACAAATCCAATAGGTGACAATGGTGCAATAGCTATACTTGGAGGTAATCTAGCACCAAAAGGAGCTGTTGTTAAGCACTCTGCAGTTCCAAAAGAAATGCACAAAGCTATATTAAAAGCTAGACCATTTGATAGTGAAGAAGAAGCTATAAATGCAATATTAACAAAAGCTATAAAGCCAGGTGATGCAGTTATCATAAGATATGAAGGTCCAAAAGGAAGTGGAATGCCTGAAATGTTTTATACAACAGAAGCTATATCATCAGATGAAGAATTATCAGCGAGTATAGCATTATTAACAGATGGAAGATTTTCTGGAGCATCTAAAGGTCCTGCAATAGGGCATATATCACCAGAAGCTGCAGTAGGGGGACCAATAGCTTTAGTTTGTGAAAATGATTTAATAGAAATTGATATACAAAGTAGAACGTTACAAGTTATAGGAATTAATGGCAAGGAATGTAGCTTAGAAGAAGTTGAAAAAGTATTTGAAGAACGTAGAAAAAATTGGGTTCCTAAAGAGGAAAAATACAAATCAGGAATACTAAGTATATATTCTAAAAGTGCAGTTGATCCAATGTTAGGTGGATATATGAAATAATTAAAAATTAATTATAAAATGGGGGAAAAATATGTTAACTGGACCATTATTAATAGGTGTATTTTTATTAGCAATCGCTATATTACTAGTTTCAATAATAAAGTTTAGACTTAATGCATTTATAGCATTATTAATAACATCATTAGTAACATCTATTTTAGTTGGAATGCCAATAGGAGATATAGCCTCTACTATCTCAGGTGGATTTGGATCTACATTAAGTGGAATTGGGATAGTAACTGGATTAGGTGTAATGTTAGGAAAGTTTATGTTTGAATGTGGAGCAATAGAAACTATATCTAATGCAATACTTAATAAGTTTGGTGAGAAAAATAGTCCAGCAGCAATAGCTATATCAGGATTTTTAACTGGTATACCAGTATTTGGGGATGTAGTGTATATAATGTTTGCACCTATGTTAAGAGTTTTATCTAAAAAAACTAATATATCAATGGTAACATTTGCATGTGCAATATCAGTAGCAACTACTTGTACATATTCATTAGTAATACCTACACCAGCACCACTTGTTGTTTCAGAAAGTTTAGGAATTGATGTAGGAATATTCTTTGTATATGCAATTTTAACAGCTTTTGTAGCAACAATTACAGGTGGTATATTATATGGTAAGTTTTTAGATAAGCAAGATAAGAAAAATGGACATTTCTATACTTTTGAAGATATAGAAGAGATAGAAGATGAATTAGAAGCGAATAAGGAAACTAGACCTATGCCATCTTTTATGAAGTCTTTATCAATATTATTAGTTCCAATAATACTTATACTTTTAGGTAGTTTTGTACCTTTAGCATTAGGAGATAATAATTCGGTAGTACCTTTAGTTAAGTTCTTAGGAGATAAAAATGTTGCAATGTTGATAGGTGTTATATATGCAGCGCTTATATCAAAACCATATATAACTAGAAGTATATCTGATATTATGAATGACGCAGCTGACCAAATTGGTCTTATATTACTAATAACTGGAGCAGGTGGAGCTTTCGGAAAAGTTTTACAAGCAACAGGAATAGCAGATTATATAGCTGGTTCATTATCACAATTTAGTATACCAATATTACTACTTTGTTTCTTAATATCTCAAATTATACGTTGTGCACAAGGTTCAACAACAGTTGCGCTTATGACAACAGCATCTATATTAAGTGGAACAATAGCAGCAAGTTCTGTATCTCCTATATTATGTGCAATAGCAATATGTGCAGGTGGAATAGGTTTATCACTTCCAAATGATTCAGGATTCTGGGCTATAAGTAGATTCTTTAAAATATCAGTTCAAGACACTATAAGAGGTTGGACAGTAGGTGGATTTATAGCAGGTTTATCAGCACTTGCATTTATATCTATACTATCTTTATTCCAAAACGTTTTACCAGGTCTTTTGTAATTAGCTTTTAAATAAATGGGAATCTCAAAATTAATATATAATTATTTGAGATTCTCTTTTTAAATATAAAAATTTAATCGGAGGAATTTATTATGAAAAAGATGAAAGTTTTAAAAGCACTACAAGAGTGTGGCGTAGTTGCTGTTGTTCGTGGAAATACAAAAGAAACAGGAATAAACATTGCAAAAGCTTGTATAAAAGGAAATGTAAAAGCAATAGAAGTGACTTATACTAATAAATTTGCAAATGAAATAATACGTGAATTAAGTGAAGAATTTAAAACTCAAGACGATGTAGTGATAGGAGCAGGAACAGTACTAGACCCTGAAACTGCGAGACTTGCTATATTACAAGGAGCTGAATATATAGTATCACCATCATTTAATTTAGAAACTGCTACTTTATGTAATAGATATAAAGTAGCTTACATACCAGGAGTTATGACTATAAATGAAATAGTTTTAGCACATGAAAGTGGAGTCGATGTTATAAAATTATTCCCAGGAAGTGCATTTGGACCAAGCTATATAAAAGCTATAAAAGGACCACTTCCATATGCAAATGTAATGGTAACTGGAGGAGTTAACATAGATAACTTAGATGCATGGATAAATGCTGGAGCTGATTTAGTAGGAATAGGTGGAGAGTTAAATACTATCGGAGAAGAAGGTAAATTTGATGAAATAACATCAATATGCAAAAAATATATAGAAAAATTAAACAAAGCAAGAGGATAATAGAATGAGAGTAGCTGGATTTGGGGAAATAATGCTTAGACTAGCAACTAATAAAGGTTTTATGATATCTAATACAAACAACTATAATGCAAATTATGGTGGTGGAGAAGCAAATGTTTTAATATCTTTATCAAAGTTTGGAATAGATACAAAAATGATAACAAAAGTTTCTAATAATGACATTGGAGAAGGAATCATAAATTATTTAAATAGCCATAGAGTAAATACTAGCCAAGTTCAAAAAGGTGAAGAAAGAACGGGAATATACTTTTTAGAAGTAGGAAGTGGAAATAGAGCATCAAAAGTAATTTATGATAGAGCAAACTCAGCATTTAGTAATATGAAAGTTACTGATTTAGATATAGAAAAAGCTTTAGAAGATGTAGATTTATTTCATTTTTCAGGAATAACTTTAGCTTTATCTAAAGAACTAAGAGAATTAACTATGAATATACTAAAGCATTGTAAAAAGAACAATATATTAGTAAGTTATGACTCAAATTATAGAGCAAAGCTTTGGACTATAGAAGAAGCAAGACAAGCTACATTAGAGATATTGCCTTTCGTAAATATACTATCAGCAGGGATATTAGATGCTGAAAATATATTAAAAATGAATTGTGAATATGAAGATAAGTATGAAAAGTTAAGTCATTATTATAATGAAATAAATAAGATTTATCCAAATATAAATCATATGTTTTCATCCATAAGAACTATACAGTCAGTATCAGTAAATACTTTACAGTGCAATTATTATACTGAAGGGAAGTTTTATACATCTAAAGAATATATTATAGATGATATAGTAGATAGAGTAGGTGGAGGGGATGCCTTAACTGCTGGAATACTATATTCTATATTAAATAATAAAGAAGCTGAGTACCTGGTAGAATTTGCAACCGCATCATCAGTTTTAAAGCATAGTATATATGGAGATGCAAACTTAGTTAATGTAGATGATGTAGAAAACTTAATGCAATATGGAGCTGGAAAAATAGCTAGATAATCTATATTTTTATATAGAGAATCATGGGTATTATTGTATAGCAAAGTAAAGTTGAAAAATAACTATTGTATATATGGTATGATGACAATGGAAGAATGATTATATGACTAAATAAAAGTAAATTTTACTCCCATGCCTAAGATGAATTTCTTAGGTATGGGAGTTTCTTATAAAATTAAACCATACTACATTCATAGATATTTATCCAAACTGCTTGTGTTAATAATATAAAACTACAAACCCATACAGCCTTAGTACTTATAGCAATAGATATTAAAGTCCCTGGAATAGCTCCTAATGCAAAAGAGAAAGTAAGACATGTAAAAATAATTAACTTTCTTATAGAATCTTTACTTTTTTCGTCTAATGCACTATATAATAATTGACCAACATTTCTAATATTTCCTGTACATATAGTTGTGTTAAATGCAATACCAAGGCATTCTCTAAATAAACACAGCTGATATCCCATAAAAAAAGAAACTAGATTAGTAACAATAATATCCGGGAAAGAAGTAGGTATAAGTCCTATAAAGAATAGTGCAATTGCTTCTAAGATTAGGGCTAGTTTTCTCCAATCTCCTTTAAATTTATGTATTACAAGTAGAGCTTTAACTAGTTCACTAAATGCAGCACCTAATATACAAGCAACAATTGGAATAAAGTAGCTTAGTGCACCTTGCCACTGACCAAGTGCTATGTTAATTCCTAATTTAGACATATTAGCAGTGTGCATATTAGCTAATATATGATGCCTTGTAATGTAGGTATATCCATTCATATACCCTCCAACAATGGTTACTATCATTATAAATATAGGTTTTTCCCAAGGAGGGACTTTCTGTTTTATTTTATTATTTTTCATATAATTTTACCTCTTGACATGTGAAAATTACTATTAATGATATATATTATACCCTAAATTATGATAGTTCTTTAAAAATAAAATATTAGTATGATTAAAAGCATTTAGTATTTTAACTTACGATATTTGAAAATTAAAATACAGGATAAAAAGGCAAAAGACAACTTACATATTTATATCAATAAGAATAAGCTACTAATAAAGACTTTCTATTAATGGAGGTATTTGTATGGGATATTATGTTAAAGTAGAATCAAATGTAAAACTTTACGTAGAAGATCTTAACCCAGAGGGGAAGAAGACAATCTTGTTTTTGCACGGGTGGCCAGGGAGTCATAAATTGTTTGAATATCAGTTTAATCAGCTTCCTAAAATGGGATATAGATGTATTGGTATAGATCAGAGAGGATTTGGTAAGTCAGATAAGCCTTATGAAGGTTATGACTACGATAGATTGTCAGACGATGTTAGATGTGTGGTTAATGCATTAGGGCTACATAATTTTACACTGGCAGGACATTCAACTGGAGGAGCTATAGCTATCAGATACATGTCTCGCCATAAAGGATACGGAGTATCTAAACTTGCTCTTTTTGCAGCAGCAGCTCCTAGCCTTATCAAACGTTCAAATTTTCCATATGGTTTAGAAAAAGAGGAGGTTACCAAAATTATTGAGGGAACATATACTGATCGTCCTAAAATGTTGAGTGATTTTGGTGACATTTTTTTCTTTCAGTATATAACTAAACCATTCTCTGATTGGTTCTTGCAATTAGGCTTACAGGCAGCAGGTTGGTCAACAGCAGCTATTGCAAATACTTGGATAAATGAAGTGTTATTTACTGATCTAAGAGAAATTAATGTTCCAACTTTAATTATTCATGGAATTCATGACAAAGTTGTTCCATTTTCACTAGGCAAAGTACAAAATCAAAGTATTAAAAACTCAAAGCTTGTACCATTTGAATTTAGTGGTCACGCATCCTTTTATGATCAGCAAGAGAGATTTAACGAAGAATTGGTAAAATTTATTGAAGAATAAAGTTTTGTAGAATTAAATCTAGTATGGTATTGTAAAAATATATATAGCTTTAATGAGATTATTAATATTGATGAGTATATTGGTAGTAGGACTATTTAAGATGAGTAAGGGGTACTTGGTAAGTGTTAAGGGGAAGAGATTAAATTATAGGATAAATAAAGAGGAACGATTCGTTCCTCCTTATTTATACGTAAAATAGAATTTACCAAGTTTTAGGTATGATGACAGTATTTTGGTAAAAATCAATTTTGGTATACTAGTTACATCAATTAAAAATTATAGATAATTTTTTAATTTATTCATGTTATCATTGTATTTAATTATAGGCCCGGTGTAATATTTATCACATTTTAAAGCATCAAATACCATATTCATTAAAACTAATTTATACTCCTCATCATAACAATATAAATACAATCCTTCCTTTTTTAAAACATAAGAAATAGGAAATACTTCCATGACAGTATTTTCAAGCTGTAACTTTACAAAAGACTTATCATCTATAGCATCCTCAATTACTTTATATACATCTTTTTTATTAATACTTTGGTCTTCATCTAAGTCTATTATAAATATTTCTTTTAATTTTTCTAATATTTTATTACATCTATCAGAGTCAACTAGCCTAAATTTTTCAATAAGATCTGTCTTTTTTAAGTCTGGTTTTATATGCTGAGAAATATATAGTGATAATATTAAATCTTTATAATCATTGTCAGTTAATATATATTTAGCTATTATATAATTTTTATCTATTTCTACTCCACCATTTACACCTCGATATGAAATTATAGGAATACCCAATAGCGATAATTTATCTAAATCTCTCTGTATAGTTTTTTCACATACATTAAACATCTCTGCTAAATTCTTTATTGTAGTTTTAGAGTTGATTTTTAATAGATAAAAAAGTATTTCTAATAATCTCATATCTTTCTCCTTTTAATTAATTACTTATTATTTTTTAGCCACTGAATAGCACAATAAGCATGCATTGCTGCTCCTGTAACCATTATATCCTCATTAAATACAACTTTATTATTATGCATAGGAAGTCCATATAGTGGATTTTCTTGTTCAGTACCTGCACCTAGCATAAAGTAAACACTTGGAACTTCATATGAGTAAGATGCAAAATCTTCAGAGCCCATACCTCCACCTTCAAATGAAACAACAGATTTTTCTCCAACTAAATCTTTTACATAGTTTCCAAGTTCATTAGCTAAATTTGTATCATTTGTAAGAGGTGGAACAGAGGATAATTCTATAAGTTGTGCTTGTCCTCTAAACATTTGTGCTGTTGAAGTTACTATTTCACTCATTCTATTAAATATAAATTCTCCTAATTCTTTATCTAAACTTCTTATTGTACCTTCCATAACAACTTCTTCAGGTATTATATTTGGAGCATCTCCACCAGCAAATTTACCAATTGTTAGTACTGCTGGTTTAGTTGGAGATATTTCTCTACTAATTATCTCTTGTAAAGATAAATATATATGAGAAGCAATATTTATAGGGTCTACGCCTGTTTCAGGAAGAGCACCATGGCATCCAGTTCCTTTTACAACTATTCTAAATCTAATACATCCTGCTATACTAGTTCCTAATCCATATAATACAACATTTGAAGGTGTTCCAGAGTGAACATGCATAGCCATAGCAGCATCAACTTTAGGGTTTTCAAGCACACCTGCTTTTAACATATTTTTAGCCCCAGTAAATCCTTCCTCATCTGGTTGGAATACTAATTTAACTGTACCTTCAATTTGATTTTGGTTTTGTTTAAGTAGTTTAGCTGCTCCTAAAAGCATTGCAGTATGCATGTCATGACCGCAAGAGTGCATACATCCATTTGTTGATTTAAAATCACACTCAGTAACTTCCTCCATTGGAAGTGCATCCATATCTGCTCTTAATAAAAATGTTTTTCCTGGTTTATTTCCTTGTATAGTAGCTATTATACCACTTTCACAAATTTCTTTTGGATTATATCCAAATGATTTTAATGTATTTATTACAAAAGTCTTTGTTTTAGGTAATTTAGCCCCAACTTCTGGATTACTATGAATTATTCTTCTATAATTTACTATTTCATCTTTTATTAAATCTGCTTGTTTTATAAAGTCATTCATATATATGCACCTCTTTATTAATTTTGATAAAAAATTTGCTTATATTATATTTTTCACTATATACAGTAAAAAATTCTTTAAGATATAAAGTGTTTTTTTTAATATAAACCTTAAATAGGACATATATAGTCTGTTTTATAGATATTATTTATTTTTTTAGATAAAGTTAAACACATCAAATCGAATTATATTTTGCATTTTGGAAATAATAAAATAGATATTTATTAAGGAGGAAAACAAAATGCAAAGTGGGAATTTAAAATGTAATGCAACTGATTGTATACATAACATAAATTATGACTGTAAGGCAGGTGCCATACATGTAAGTGGGCTTGGTGCAGTAGAGGTTAAAGGGACTAGTTGTACAAGCTTTGTAGATAGAGAGAGTAGTAGTTTAGCAAATAGTTTAGCTGGAAGTCCTAATGAGAAAGAATCATTTTTTAATAGTTCTAATAACAGTTTTGTAAATAGTACAGGGGATTCAACTACAAAACCATCTGATATAAAATGTGAGGCTCATAATTGTAGATATAATGAAAATAAAAAGTGCCATGCAGAATATGTTGAAATAGATAAAGTCGATGCATATTGTAATTCCTTTGATTATGGAGGACATATTTAATACTATAAAAAATACGCTTCTTAAAAATATTGATAGAAGCGTATTTTTGGTAGGTATCTATAATAATTTGTAATATAAGAATAGACGAGTATATTAAGTCTTAGAAGGTTTATTTTAAATAGTACCTTTCTTTATTTTGAGTACTATTTTTATACTCAATAGCCTCAGTAGAGCAACCACAAATACATGCCATACAATGAGTACAATTATTTTTCCAAACTGGCTTTTGATTATTTAAATTAATATTATTTAAAGAACAGAGTTCTACACATTTTCCGCAGCAAATGAATTTATCAGTATAATGAAACCCCTTGGCATGAACAAATATTTTATAAAAAGCTATATTTGTTATACCACTTTTAATTGTGCCACCTAAGCTGCTAGGGGTGATAGTTTCAAATTCATTTTCAGCATTTATATAAGAAATAATTTTAAGACCTATTTAGGTTGTATAGACTATATATTAAAATGTGAGCACACACTGTTAATTCTAAGCGATACCTTTAGCAGCTGAGTCAGATTTAATAAATTAAAAATATACACTAATATAAAATAAATAAGACAGATTTAAAATAAAAAATATATAATAGTATCTATTATTATATATTTATGATATAATAAATATTGTAGAGATACAAAAGCAAGTCAAGAATATCTTGATGCAGGTTCAATAGGAGAAGTTATATGAATAACGGAATAGTAAAATGGTTTAATAATGAAAAAGGTTTTGGATTTATATCAGTTGAAGGTGGAGATGATGTTTTTGCTCATTTTTCGGCTATACAATCAGATGGATTCAAATCATTAGAAGAAGGTCAAAAAGTAAGCTTTAATATAGTTAAAGGGGCTAGAGGTCCTCAAGCAGAAAATATAACTATATTATAATATATACATTGTTATTAGAAAGATTCCTTAGTGGGGTCTTTTTTATATTTATAACAGTATAAAGAGTTGAATATAATATTAATAATAATATTTAATATAGAAAATAATTTAAACTTAAAATCTACATTACTAGTAAACTTTAAATAAAATACTATATTAGTATACAGTACAGCTTTAGAAAGATAAATCTAGTTAAATAGGCTAAGTTTTATTTTCATATATAAAATAAAAGAGGAGAGATAAAAGCATGTACAAAATTGGAGAATTTATTATTTATAGTAATTGTGGATTATGTGAAGTAGAGGATATAGGTCCACTTAATATTTCAGGTATTAACAATAAAAAGGATTATTACACACTAAAACCAATATATGAAAATGGAAAAATATTCACACCAATAGATACAGATGTATTTATGAGAGCAATTTCTACGTATGAAGAAGTTCAACAATTAATAGAGGGTATTTCTTCCATGGAGGAAATGGACTGTAATGAGAAAAGTGTAAATTTATTGCAATCTAAATATAAACGTTTTATTAAAAACTATGAGTGTGTAGATTTATTAGCTGTAATATTAGGTGTTTATAAGAAGAAATATAATGGAAAAAAACTAGGTCAAGTAGATGAAAAGTTTATGAAACTAGCTCAAGGATTAATTAATGATGAATTTTCAATTGCCTTAGGAATACCTAGAGAAGAAGTAGAAAAATATATTAAAGAAAAAGTTAGAGATAGACAATACAATAACTAAAAATATAACTATTAATATTTATATAGATATATATACTAGAATATTATATTTAATAATACAATTGTGGATTTGATTGTTGAGAATTATCTTTAACATTGAAATTTACGAAAAAGCTATTGATAAATTATCAATAGCTTTTTAATTTTATATAAAAAATATATCTCTAGATAATAGAAGATAGTTGTTATTTTTCACATTATAAATAAGTTTTTGTTTATTTATTATTAATATAGTATAATTAAAAAGAAATCGATTAAATCACTCTTATTCTATTAGTAAGAGTGCTTTCTTACGTCTAAGAAGGCTATATTTAGGCTAAGACCAAGAAAAAAGCTATAAAACTTTAAAAGTAGCAACTAATAATATACGATAGAAATGAGGTTTAAAGTGAAAAAATTTAAGTCTTTTAAGACAATAATTCTAACAATTTTAATATTAGCACTAACATCTGTTAGTAGTTTAGCTAATGCCCAAGATAACACAGGTCAAATCCAAGGAATAGTTGCTCAGTCGGCAATAGTTATGGATATGGATACTGGTGAAATTATAGCATCAAAAAATGCCGATAAGCAGATGCCTGTAGCAAGTACTATAAAATTACTAACATCATTAATTTATGCAGAAAATACTTCAAAGTCAGAGCAGATTTCGTTTACTGAAGATGCACTTAAAACTACTCAAACTGCATTAAATAACTTTAAAAAAGTTAATCCAGGAGATAAAATTTCAAGTGATGATCTTATGAAAGCCGTTATGATTTTTTCTGCTAATGATGCTGCATATTTAATGGCAGACTCTGTAGCTGGAAATACTAAAGATTTCGTAAAGATGATGAACGACAGAGCAAAGTCTATGGGATTAAAAGATACACATGTAGTAAATCCATGTGGATTAGAAAGCAATGCTCTAAATCCAGAAAATAAAGAAATAAACTTATCAAGTGCATATGATATAGCAATAATTGCAAGAGAAGCTTTTAAGAATGAATGGATTAGAGATACAATATCAGAAAAAAATAAAAAGGTAACTGTTAACCTAGCAGGATCATCTGTTATTATTGAAACAAGAAATAAAATGCTTGGCCAACATGGCAATATAGGTGGAAAGACAGGAAATGAAGCTAAAGCAGGTCGATGTTTTGTTGGTTTCTTTGAAAGAGATGGTAGAAAATTAGTTACAGTTGCTCTTAATTCTGTGTATGGGGCAAATGATGTAGATGTATTTAATGATACAAAGATAATTGCAGATGATGGATATAATGCTAAAAAGCAAGTATTTAAAAAAGCTGGAGAAAAGATTGATACTCTAAAATTAGAGTACAAGTTATTTGGGTTATTCGGGCCTAAAAAGACTGTAGATGCTCCAATTGTAGTATCAAAAGATATAATGTATTATAAAAATCCTATCAATGATAAAAATGCAAAAATAGAATATAACACTAAAGATAAAAATGCATGGAAATTAGCAGATAAAGAAGTAGAGCTAACATTTTCATTACCAAATTATAAAGCAAAGGTACCAGGAAAAGTGGATATATCATTATTTGATTTAATTAAAGCTAATATAGTACCATATGGTATTTTTGTTGCTGTTGTAGGAGTTGTTTTAGCAATGTCTATAATATTGTATAGGAAAATATCTACAAATAGAATGCGTAAAAGAAAAGGATATATATTTTATAAAAAATAAATATAAAAAGCACATTGATTAATTAGTCAATGTGTTTTTTATATTTAAGAATAAAAATTTTGTATTAGCTAGTATTGAGTATAATGGTGCCAAATAAAGAAAAAGCCTCATAGGATATTATAAGAAAGTAAATTTAGAGGTGAAGTATGAAAGAATATAAAAGACAACAACAAAATTTATATAAGTATACCTTAGCTAACACTAATCTAAGAGAAGAAAAGTCTACTTCTTCAAATGTAATCACTGTAATACCTGCAAGGTCTAAGGTTCAAGTTATTGAAGCTGAAGAATATTGGTATGAAGTATTATATAATGGAAAAAGAGGATATATATATAGTGATTATTTATCCAAAACGAAATATACATGGACAGATGTTACTTTAAGATCTTATCCATCTGCTGAATCAAATCCAGTAACTACAATTCCTCCAAAATCTATAGTACAAGTTCTGTCTGTAAATGGAGATTGGAGTCATGTTATGTATAATAATCAAGAAGGATATATATTTAGCTATTTCCTTTCTGATGATGGAAACCCACCTAAAGAATATGATTTTAAGTACTTTTACACAGATATGACAAAGTTTGTAAATGATAATAAAATTAAAAGCCCTACTACAAATTTAATTACAACAGATTTAAAAAATAAGCTTACTTATATATTTGAAAAAAATTATGATGGTTCCTGGAAATTACTTTATAAGTGGTCATGTACAGTAGGAAAACCTAGTACACCAACTATTAAGGGAACTTTTTATGTTAGCGGTAGAAAGCCTTACTTTGGTTCTGATATTTATAGGGTAAAATACGCTACTAGAATCCGAGGTAGCTACTATTATCATTCAATTTTATTTAATGCAGCAGGAACTGAAATAATTGATGATAGACTTGGTATGGCTTTGAGCCATGGATGTGTTAGATTAGCTACAGAAAATGCTAGGTGGATTTATAATAATGTATTAGATAAAACTACTATAATTATAAACTAACTGATAATTTAAATTCATTTTAATTTCTTTAAGTCTATAATTTTCAGATAATATTATCAATATAAGATGTATTTGAATATAGATTAAGTATAAGGTTTAATATTTATAAGAAGGAGGAACGAATCGTTCCTCCTTGATTTATATATTATTAAAATTGAGAATAAATATAATTAGATAATATATTTTATACTTTTTTACACATCTATCTCTTATATTATATAAGCATCACTAAATCCTTTAGATATAGCTTTGTTTTTAAGATTTATAGCATTTTCACTATCCTCAAAAGCTCCTATACACACACGATATAGTTTTTTATTATTCACTTCCTTATTTTCAAAAGATAAAAGCTCTTTTGATATTGTATTTGCTATATTTTCCAGGAAATAACTATTAGATAGATTTTTCTCAAATTCTATATTTGATATAAAATCTATTTCTATTAATAGTGCAGGCATTGTTGTTTTTCTAAGCACATAAAATTCCTTAGATATTTTCACTCCTCGATTTTTAGTATTTATTGATTTTGATAGGGAATTACAAATGTTTTTAGATAGATTATATAGTTTTGAATTTTTGTCGTATACCCATACTTCGCATCCTCTTACTGATTTATTACTTGATGAGTTTAGGTGGATGCTTATAAAGTAATTACATTTTTCTTTGTTTGCCTTATTTACTCTTTCTTCTAGTGTGTGGTATGTATCATTTGTTCTACTTGTTATTATAGTTTCATTTGATTTTTCTAATGTATTTTTTATTAAGTTTCCTACCTTTAAGACTACGTCGCTTTCTTTTGAAAACTCTCCCAATGCTCCTGGGTCTTTGCCACCATGACCAAAGTCTAAGTACCATTTCATATTATCAACTCCTTTTTATTAGATTCTATTAGAGAGATGCTTTAAGTTAAATTAATATATGTGTATGAGTTTAGTTTGTCCTTAAAAAACAAATTGTATGGTTACAATTAATATTGAGAATTTTTATAAACACAAATATAATTAACTTATAAGATACTAAAAATTTGGAGGGAGTAAAATGGATAATAAAACTAAAAAAATTGTAATAAATGGACTTATGATAGCCTTAGTATGCCTTGCTACAATGACTATTCAAATTCCAATACCTGGAACACAAGGATATGTAAATGTAGGTGATAGTGTAATATTTATTTCATCAATTTTATTTGGACCATTTACAGGAATGATTGCAGGGGGAGTAGGTTCAGCACTAGCAGATATTTTAAGTGGATATTCTCATTGGGCATTATTTACTCTTATTATAAAAGGTTTAGAAGGATATATAGTAGGTGTTACTATATTAAAAAGACATACAATGATAAATATGGTTTCTTCAACTTTACTAGGAAGTATAGTTATGGTAATTGGTTACTTTTTAGCAGGTATATTATTAAATGGAGGTGTTTTAGTTTCAGCAGGTTCTATACCAGCAAACATAGTTCAAGGAATAACAAGTATAGTTATAGCAGTTCCTATTACTTGCTCTTTAAGAAAAACAAGTTATGTAAAGCGTCTTAATGCTCAACACTAAAAATAAAGTCAAGGATTTTTATCCTTGGCTATTTTTATTATATTAAGCTAATTATAAAGAAGAAGGATATAAAAAAGAATTGATATAATAGTTTACAAAATTAATTTTTTAGCATACCATATGATTAAAAGTGAATATGATAATTTGATGAAGGAGATTTTATGAAGATAATACGAATGTTAAAGGCTCTAGGAGATGAAACTAGAATAAGAATAGTCAATATTTTAAGAGAAGGTCCATTATGCGTTTGTGAAATTGAATCAATACTTAGAATTACACAATCTAATGCATCTAGGCATTTGAATAAGTTAATGAATGCTAATATAGTTACTTATTACAAAGAGGCAAAATATGTGTATTATAAATTAGATGAAAAAACTTTAAAAAAATATAACTTTATAAAAGTTTTTTTAGAAAATGAATTAGATAAAGAGGAAAAATTAAAATATGACTATGATATTTTAACAGCCTATAAAGATGCTGGATTAAATTGTGAAAATGTATCTAAAGTTAAAGATATAATTTGTAAAATTAACAAAAGAAAATCACTTTAGGAGGGAAGAACATGAGAATAGCAGTAATATCAGATATACACAGTAATATATATGCACTTGATAAAGTTTTATTAGATATTGACAAAAAAAATGTAGATATGATAGTATGCACAGGTGATCTAGTAGGATATGGAACTCGACCAAATGAAGTTATACATAGGATAAAGGAAGAAAATATACTTACTATAATGGGAAATTATGATGATGCTATAGGAAACTCTAAAATAGTATGTGGATGTGATTATCCAGATCCTAAAGATGCTCATAATGCTGGACTTTCAATGCATTTTACAGGGAAAGAAATAACTGAAGAAAATAAAAAATATTTAAGAAATCTTCCGAAAGAAGTAGTATTAATTTTTAACAATAAAACTATAAGATTTGTTCATGGAAGTACTAGAGTAATAAATGAATACTTAAAGGAAAACTCTAAAGAAGCAGATGAAGTTATGAACGAGTTGGTAGAGGATATATTAGTTTGTGGTCATACGCACATACCATATGCAAAGTATCATGGAGAAAAATTACTTGTAAATGCAGGAAGTGTAGGAAAGCCAAAAACTAATAGACCTGATGCAAATTATGTAATTATAGATATAAAAAATGATGATGAGTTAGCAAAAACGTATTCAAGTGTTGAAGTTGAAATAATTGAAGTAGAATATAATTTTGAGAAACTAGCAAAAGAAATTGAGGAAAATGAAATACTTCCAAATAAATTTGCAAGACTTATAAGAGAGGGTAACTCAAAATAAATCTATATTTAAGATAATATATTTATATTAAATATAAGTAAACATATTCATAAATTTGAATATGTTTATATAAGTAAGAAGTATTTGTTGAAGTAGCAAATAAAACCAGATACTAGTTTGTAAAATAAAATTATATAGAAGGTGAATAATTGTGAGAATAGAGATTTTTGAATCAATGAATTATGGAATACAAGGTTTAACGGATACATCTAAGGATATGAAAGCTTCAAAATTTTATCAAGATTTAAATATGTTAAAGTCTCAATATAACGATATAGAAGTTTTAACTTATAAGGTGGATGTATATGGAGCTAGACCTAAAAAAATAGATTTTTTAATAAATACAGGTGGAAATAAATTAGTCAAGGAAATGAGCAATAAAAAGTTACCCATAATATTTATAAATGATGAGATTATCAAATGTGGAGAATATCCAAATATAGAAGAAATTAAAGCGTATATACAAGCTAGTAATTAGTTTTAAATATAAAATCAGAAAAATAAGAATAAGGAGGAGCGATTCGTTCCTTATTTTTATTTGCATAATATGTAAAAATATAATTGAAAGATTAAAAAAGCAATATATGAAAGGTATATAAAGTATTATGGAAAAAGAAATAATATTCTTGTTTAATTAATTTTAAAAATTAATATATGTGTATATATTTGATATAAATCGTAACTATTATATCTAACCTAATCTATTATATAATTATAAATAAAAGGGGAGATTTATATGTCAAATATTAAAAATGATTGTAATATTATTCAAAATCATATAAAAAAATCAAAGTCTAATCTAAGTGTATTTATGTATACAACTAACGCAATTATGTTTATGCTAATGACACCTTTTGTTAAACTTCATGAGAAACACTTTAATAAAGTTGAAGAATATGTAAGTATCCTTAATGATTATTGTAAAGAAAATAATTTAGATATAAAATTTGATAATTTTTATGAGGTTCAAAACTCATCTATTATGTACAGTCAAACACAGTTAGGGTCATTAACAATTAAACAATATGAAGCAAGAATAAAATATTTAAATACTCTTAACGAGAATATTGAGTCTTTAAAAGGGTGTATATAAATAATTGTGAATCGTAATTAAATTATTTATATATTTTTATAACTTAATAACATAAATAAAAAGTGATTTAGAATAATTTCTAGTCACTTTTTTTATTTAACTAAACATTTTTAAAAGGTCTTATTTTACAATATATTAAATGAAAAAATTAATATATTAATATATTTAACTGTAAATTCTACCAAAAAAATATAAAAAAATTAATAAGACGACTAAAAATGGCAAATTTCGACAAGGTAGATATGTATAATTAATATGGTGAAAATCAAAATAACAATATCTGGTATTCAATAAAGAAAAGGAGATAAAGTATGAACATAGTAAAATTAGGATTTTTCGGATATGAAAATATGGGAAAAGAACATGAAGGATTCAATCACTTCTTAGGAACTAATGAAGAAATAATATACTCATTTAAAGGAATAAGAGATGAACTTGTATTTACAGACAAAAGAGTAATAATGCTTAATATCCAAGGATTAACAGGAAAGAAAAAAGAATTTAGGTTTTTCCATTACAACAAAATAAACAGCTATGCAATAGAGAGTTCTGGAAGTTTTGATTTAGATAGTGAAGTTAAGTTAGTAATAGGTAGTGTTCAATATGAGTTTGAACTAGGCAAAGGCATAGATGTAATGGCTATAGGTAGATTAATAAGTGATGCAGTATAAAAATTTTTAAATAGGAATAATAAATTTTGTATTAAGGAGAGCAATTATATGAATAAGTTTTTAACTAAAATTAGGGAAATGGGTGCAAAGAAAGTAATAAGCTATATAGTTACATTTGTAGTAGCAATTTTCCTAGGAATAGGTATGGGAGCATCTGGTATGGTATCAAAAGCTGACTATGACGAATTAAAATCAAAGTATGATAAAGTAAGTAATGAACTAGAAAGCTCAAAGAACACAGTAAATGAATTACAAGCAAAAGTAGATGAAGCAAAGCCATTTTTCGAAATGAAAGATGCAGAAAAAGAGGCTATGAAAATAGAAACTCATAAAAAAGAAGAAGAAAATAAAAAAGAGCAAGAAAGAATAGCCAAAGAGAAGAAAAAAGAAGAAGAAGCAAAAAAACAAGCTGAATTAGATGCAAGAAGTATAACTTTAGGAAATGGAACTTATTTAGTAGGTAAGGATATACCAGAAGGTGTATATGATTTATATGCTGTAAAAGGTGGAGGAAATGTAATGTCATCTGACTTTAGAGTAAATCTAATAATGGGCGTAAGTGGAAATGATGATTTTTATCAAAGAGAAGAACAAAATGTAGTATTAAAGGATGGCACTAATATAGAGCTAAAGGGAGTTACAATAAAATTTGTTCCAGATGATGGGTACGTTATAAATAACTAATAAAAAAAGAGGAACGAATCGTTCCTCTTTTTTTATTAGGATGTGTTATATACTAGAGATAAAATTTATAGTAGGAGTAAAATGCTTATAAATTTAAGATTATTCATTTAATATGCAGATAAACTGGAATTTATATATTTTTTCATTATATAATTCGTTAGCCTTATACCATTTCTCTCAACAAATTGTTTTTTTATTACTTTATATCTACGCTTTTCAAAAAATGGTTTTGCAGTTATGGATGAATGAGTTATAATGTATTCTACATGGTATCGCTTTTCTAATTTATCGCAAAGAGCAGTAGCAATACCAATGTTTTGATAATCCTTATGTACATATAATCTATCTAGATATCCTTCATTATTAATATCACCAAAGCCAATTATCATATTATTTTCTTCTGCAACCAATGTATAGTTATTTAAAAAAGATTTATCCCATTTATAAATATCAATATTTCCTGTAGCCCATACATTTAATTGTTCTTGTGTATAGTCTTTTGCATTAATGAAATGAACAGTATTATAAAACAAATCTGCTATTTTATCACAATCACTTGATTTATATTCCCTTATCTTCATATTTCTTTTCCTCCGAAATTTCTATTTAATTTAAATACATACTTGGTCTTTATTAAATATCTTTTTAAAACTTTATATATCTATATTACAACTTAATTTAAAAAAAGTAATTAATTATCAACAATTATTTAAAATAGAGCAAAATAAAAAAAGACCAGTTTTTTCTAGTCTTTTTATTGTTTATAATTTTATATATTATTTAGTATAACAAGTTTATATTTTAAGTTATTAATTGGTTAATTACAATATTTTTCAATACTATTTAAAATTCAAAGATAAATAGTTTTTCAAGGGGAGTATTTAACTCCTTTGAAATTCTAACAGCTAATTCAAGTGAAGGATTGTACTTTGCATTTTCTAAGCGAGCTATAGTTTCTCTTCTAACATTAACTTTATTAGCTAATTCTTCTTGGGTTAATTCATTAAATTGACGATACTTTTTTAAGTTACTAATAAATTTTGCCATAATTTTAGTTTCCTGTATCAAATTTATAAGTTAAAAATACCCCCTGTTAATGTGATATATTTATATCTCTATATTACACATATATCACACTGACTTTATATATGACTTAAATTAAAAAAATACACCTTAATAAATATTAAGAGCTTCTTAATATTTTCTTAATATTTAAAAATTACTATTATGCTAGTATTTATATTAATAAACAAATCAAATTTTGAAAGGAGATAACTTATAATTATGTCGAGTCTTTATCCATTTATTTGTGTAATATTACCTTGTGTAATATACCAAATATTTGCTATAAAACAGGGAGATTTAAAAGAAAAAACATATCTAGTACCACATTTAATATGGGTATATATTTTCTTAATTTATATTTATTTAGCAATTAGTGTAGCAGGGATTGGTAGTGTATGGGATATAGGTCAATATAGTGGAATTATTAGATTAGAAGAAATAAATTTAATTTTATTTAACTCAAATGGTATTTTGACTTATATTTTAAATATTATTATGTTTATGCCTTTAGGATTTTTACTTCCTTTGATTTGGGAGAGATTTAGAAATCCTATTAGAGTATTTCTAACTGGAGTAGGCTTTTCATTAGCAATTGAGATTTGTCAACTATTCAACCATAGAGCTACAGATATTGATGATTTAGTAATGAATTCTTTAGGTGCTGTTTTGGGGTATTTTATATGGGTACTTGTAAGCAATTTATTTAATAGCATAAATAAAGAAATTGCTTTTATATCTAAAAGTGAAGATACTGTGGATACATATAAAACCACTATGTCCATATTTAAAAATGAGGCTATCATATATATTATATTATCTGTTTTAGGAGAATTTTTCTTGTACAATTGGTATATTTTCCCTAACTAAGCTATTATATATTAAAAAGATAACTTTTGTATTGTATAATATCAATAAATGAGATGGTTATATGTTAAATAATTTAGATACTAATTTATTGGGGAAAAGATTGGGGGATTATATTTGATAATAACAACTTTAGTTGAGAATACTACAATATCAAAAGAATATAAGAAAAAACATGGATTGTGCTTACATATTAAAACTAGAGAACATAGTATTTTGTTTGATGTAGGTCCAGATGATACATTTATAAAAAACGCTAGAAAGCTAAACATTGATATTTCTGATGTTGATATAGTTATTATTTCTCACGGACTATACTTCAATAATGAAGTTTGCAAAATATTATGTAGGGCTAGATGCTAAAATTAAGAATAATCATAGAATTGTTTTAATTGATGGTAATTATAAATTAGATGATAGTATATATTTATTTTCAAATGTTAAAGGAAATAATTTAATTCCAAATTCAAATAAATCACTACTAAAAAAAGAAGAAGATAGATATGTTCAAGATAATTTTAATCATGAGCAAAATCTTATTTTAAAAGAAAACAATAAATATACACTTATTGCAGGTTGTTCTCATCGTGGTATAACTAATATTATAGAAACAGCAGAGAAGATAATTGGTAACAATTTAGATATGACTATTGCTGGATTTCACTTGTTCAATACTGTATCAATGAAAAGTGAGAGATTTGAATTTATTGAGTTAATGAGCGAGAAACTATCAAATAAAAATATGGATTTTTATACTTACCACTGTACAGGTATAAAGCCATTTAGTATACATACTATTATATAGTTAAAAATGGTTTAAATACATTTAGAGATGAATTAATAAAATTAAGTTTGACTTTTCTTTATTTTGATAGGCTTTACAAGGATTGAAGATATTAGATTTTTTTTAACTATTACCTAAATACAAATTTAAGTAATAGTTTAAATTTGCATTCTTAAATTTTATTATTTATAAAATACTTATAAAACAATGAACTAAATCCTCCTATTCTAGAAGTTATAATAGAATCAATAAGTTCAATCATTGGCATAATAACCATTCCTTTTAATTTTTAAATTTTTATAATAATTTGGGAAATGTTTTCCAAAAAAGACTATTTTTCTACAATATTTTCTGATAATATATTAATTATACAGTTAATATTTCTTAAAAAGGATGTGTTGAGAAATGAAAAAAATATTAATTCCTATTGATGGAACAGAAAGAAGCCAAAAATCTTTAGATTTTGTATCAAATAATTTTTCTAAAGATGAAGTTGAAATAGTATTGATAACTGTTAGTGATATTAGCTTAACTAATATTACAAATCCAATGATTATAGACATGAAGATAGAAAAATCTCAAAAAGAAGCAGGTATTATGTTAGAAAAGTTTAAGAATAAATTGCAAGGATATAAAGTAGAAAAATATTGGATATTGGGAGATCCAGGCAAAGAAATTATATCAAAATCAATAGATGGTAAATTTGATGAAATAATAATGACCAAATCTACTAAAAAGAACTTTATTGATTCTATAGGTTCTGTAACTTTATATGTGGTAAAAAAATCTAAATGTACAGTTACTATAGTACCTGAATAGTAAGAGGATTAAATTTTAAAGATTAGATAATTAAAGAAAATATATAATAAATGCAAATAATATAGATAAAAATAAATCAAAATTAGTATAATAATTAATAAATAAAATTTCATAGAAAAGAAAAAAGAGCGTATTTACTAAAATGTAGCAATTTCAATAGATACACTCTTTTTTTACTATTTTGAGAATTTTAATTTAGAAACTTGTTATAAACTTTATGTATGAAGAATTATTATATATATCTTTAGAGTTTTTATAAATAAAGTAAGTGAACAAAAGCTTACTACTAAAATTTCAAGAGTTAAAGCTATATATATTATCTAACTTATAATTAGATATTTTATTTTAGAGGCTTAGAATACACTTCTTTTAAATAATTAAGTCTATTAAGCATTTTATTTAAGTTTTTATCAACACTTTCATGTATTTCTTTTCCTTCATAACCTAATTCTTTATTTACATCAAATATTTGTTAATTCAGAACTAATTATATTATAGCCATTAAGTATGTTTATAGTTTCATATTCGCCATTTATATAATTCTCATAACTATCTTTTAGATATTTCTCAAATAATAATTCCCCTATATCTGTTTTATTAGTCGTAGATGTTTTAATTATAGGATAATTATTCAATAAAACCTGTATAAAAATTTATAAATAAACATATTCTGGAGATTAAATATCTCTTTTAAACTCTAGATATCTACTCCCTTGAAATTTCAAAGTCCCTACATCTCCCTCAACAATCATACCAAATTCTTTTCCTGAAACACTAAACTCCATTCTATCAGTACTTTCAAACTCAAATGTAATATAATAGTTTGTAGATGAACCTCCGTTATGATGTACTCCATTTGAGTCAACATGTCCAGCGTGTCTTATAACTTCACTTCTTTTAGAAACAACTTTACTTTTTACATCTAATATAGGTTGTTTATTATTGTAAGACCATTGATTAACACCTCTAATTATATTAATTATAATTGTACCTAAAATAAGAAAAAAGATTATAAAAAACATGACCGTAAATAAGTCAAAAGTTGGATCAAAAAAATACATATCCATAATAGATACCCCTCATTTCGTATATATTTTAAAAATGTAATTTATGCTAATTTTAAACTATAGATTCATTTATGTGGTAACAAAAGAGATACATTTTTGATTATTCTTAAAAAATACATCCTAAAGAAATATAGTAAAAAAGCCCTTAAAATCTAAATAAATAGATTCTAAGGGCTTTAACTTTATGTAAAATCTATAAATATATTTATTTGATAAATCTTAAATGAGCATTCATAGTATCAGTATATTCTAAATTAATTATATTTTTATTTAAAAATTTCTTTAATATTAGAAAAAAGTCCCTAAATATTTAAAAAAAATTGTATTATATATCGAAAGATAATTTAGGAGGTGAAAATATGAGTAATATTGACATGTTATCTGTATCAAGAAAAGAAGTAAAGTTTTTAGTTTCTCTTATAGATAGAATTTACTTGTTAAATTATTTAAGTAAAGTATTAACTCCAGATAAATATGGTGATTATAATGGCTATAAAACAAGAAGTGTATATTTTGATAGTATTGATAATGAAGATTTTACACAAAAGTTAGTAAAAACTGAAAAAAGAAAGCGTGTAAGACTAAGAATATACAACACTACGGATACTTTTGCTAAATTTGAAATTAAGCGAAAACATTTAGACAGAGAATTAAAAGAAAGTATAACAATTTCTAAAGAAGATGCAATAAAGTTAATAAATGGAGATTATTCTGTACTATTAAAATATAATAATAATCCTCTTTCACATTATGCATTTAATCTAATGAAAACTCATAATTATAGACCAGTTTCTATGGTTGAGTATGATAGGAGAGCATTCACACATGAAAGCTTTAATACAAGAATAACTCTTGATAACAATTTAAGGTATACAAACTTTAATTATAATTTATTTGATGAAGATATAAACTTCAAACAAGCTATGCCTAAGGATCAAACTATTCTTGAAGTTAAATATGATAGATTCTTGTTTTATCAGATACAAGAAATTTTATCAAAATGTAATTTTATTGGGAAGCCTCCAAGCAAGTATGGAACATCAAGACAATTATTAAATAGATATTATTATTAGACAGGAGATGATATTATGAATCAAATTTTAAAAGGAAATATAGATATAAACTCAATAATTCAAAATGCACAAACACCAAAATTTATTATACAAAGTATTATCATGACTATTGTTTTTTCTGCAATAATTTATTATACATATAAGCTTTCATATGATACGCTAAATTATAATAAGAAATTTAATATAACACTTGTTATGATAGCTTTTATAAGTACTGTTCTTATGGATTTAATTCAAAGTAATTTAGCCATATCTCTAGGAATGCTAGGGTCATTATCAATAGTAAGATTTAGAACAAATATAAAAGATTATAGAGATATAGGATTTATTTTTTGGAGTATGTCAGTAGGTCTTGCATCAGCCACACAAAATCTTTTTTTATGTCTAATAAGCTCTTGTTTAATAGCTTTATTTATGATTATTACGGGAAAAGAAAGTAAGTGTGGAAATAAATTATTGCTAGTTGTAAGAGGTAAAGAAGTTAATTTAAATATAATTCAAGAGATACTTGATAAATATAAAATTAAAAATAATATAAAAGCTAAAAATATATTAAGTGATTCCTTTGAAATAGTTTACGAGATAAAGGTATCAAATAATCAAGATAATTTATTGATAGATGACTTACTAAAGTTTGAAAAAATAGATAGTGTAAATGTATTAGCACCAAGTACAGAAGTTATATAAAGTACAAAAGCAGATAGTTTACTAAAATATCTGCTTTTACTTATTGGATGATATATAAATTAATAATTTAAATTAAGAAACTTCTATTAGTAATGTAATTGAACATTACTAATATTAATTTTATCAATAAGAAAAGTATATGTAGTTAATTAAATAGAAAGTTATTTATTATATAAAACTAGCAAATATATTTCAAGAATCAGGATGGGAATAATAATTATGTCAAAAGAGGTATTTCTAAAGGGTGATATAAATGAGATCGTTGAAGAAAATATCGGATTTATAATAAATACAATTTCAAAAGTTACAGGTAAATATGTTTCAATTGAAAATGACGATGAATTTAGCATAGGCCTTATGGCTTTTGTTGAAGCATTAGATAAATATAATCAAGAAAAAGGTCCATTTTTATCATTTGCAAAGATAGTAATTGAAAGCAGAGTAAAAAATTATTTAGTAAAAGAGAAAAAAAAGGTTGATGTTGTATCAATAGATTTATATAAGGAGATAGGGATAGACATAAATAATATCTTATATAATCCAATTGAAGATAAAACAGAACTTATAAATGAAATACAACAATTTAAAGAAGAACTTAATTTATTTAAATTAACAATGGAAGATTTAATAAAAGAGGCACCAAAGCATAGTGATACAAGGGAAAATGCTATTAATGTATCAAAGAAAGCAAGTAAATACCTTGAGGTTACTGATTTTATGTATGAAAAAAAGAGACTTCCAATAAAAAAAATCTCTTTAAAATATATGGTTACAGAAAAAGTGATAAAGAGAAGTAAAAAGTTTATAATTTCACTTATAATAATTTTCTTTAAAAAATATAGAAACCTAATGTTATGGATAGGGAAATAGAGGTGACTAAGCTTATGTATTACAAAGGTATCGTTATGGAATTAAACAAAGACCATGCAATAGTTATGATAAATAGTGGGGATATATTAAAAATAAAAATTAAAAAGGGGTTATTGATTGGGGATGCAATTATATTTACTGAAGAAGATATAATTAAAGAAAGCAAAGTTATAGAATTTAAAAATAAAAAATGGATAAAGCCATTGGTATTAGTTGCATCAATTTTCTTTATAATTATATTTAACTTTTCAGGTAAAGACAAAGAACCTATATCTAATCCATATGCATTAGTGACATTAGATATAAATCCAAGTATAGGGATTGAAGTTGATGAGAATAAAATAGTAGTTAATGCAAAAGGTTTAAATAAAGATGGAAAGAAAATGAATATGAAAGATTTAAATGGGAAAAGTCTTGATGAAGCAACTAAGATTATTAGATCCTATGTACAAAGTAATAAAGATATAAAGAATAAAGATTCAATGATAGTAGGGTTTGCATTTTTAGAAAATACAAACAATAAAGTATTTGAAAAAAATATCCAAAATATAATAAGAAAAAACTTTAGTGGAGTTGAAATAGTTTATATGTATGGTTCATCACAAGATAGAGAAAAGGCAATTGAAAAAGGGATAAGCCTTGGAAGATATAAAGTAGATGAGATAATAAATGAAGATTTATTAGAAGATACTATAGAAAATATGTCTGTTGATGAGCTTATAAATCTACTAAAAAATAAAGCTACTCCAGTTTATTTAAATAAAGAAATAAAAGATGAACTTGAAGATAGATATGAAGACAATAAAGATAATGACGATAGTGATCGTGATTATAATGACAGCAACAAAGATAATGACGATGATAAAGATCGTGATTATAATGACAGTAACAAAGATGACGATGATAAAGATCGTGATTATAATGACAATAACAAAGATGATGAAAAAGATCGTGATTATAATGATAATAACGAAGATGATGACGATAAAGATCTTAAATATAAAGATAATAACAAAGACGATGATAAAGATCATAATTATAATGATAATGATGAATAAAAAATATAGACTTATAATTAAAAAACAATAAATGTAAAAATATGGTACAATTTACAAATAAATTTAATTTCAATTAGTATCTAAAACACATTTAAAGTAAATATATCTAGGAAAAATGCCCTTGAAATCCATTTATTTGGGTTCTAAGGGCTTTAACTTTATTTTATAAATACCTAATTACAGTGTATATTTTAAATTGATATACTTAATGTTACTTTTTAGAATTTTTTCCAACTGGAATACTATCATTATTTATAGGGTTATCAAATGATGGTGGTGTAATATTTATTTTAGTATCATGGTTAGGCCCAGGAGTAGATAAGTCAAAATACAACTTAGAATCTTCTGTAACCCCAAAGTCTTTATTTGAGCCTGTATCTTTAACTTTATTTAATGCATCTCTAAATAAAGCATTATGTGCTTCCTCTCTATTAAGTAAGAAATCAATAGTTTCTCTAACGTATTTATCTTCAATTTGTCTATATAAGTATTCATATACAACTTTTGCTCTTTGCTCTGATGCTATATTAGATAATAAATCTGCAACTAAATCACCTGTTACAGTTACATAATTTGCACTCCATGGTGCTCCTGATGAATTTATTAATACAGGTGATAATCCAGTTAATACATGTGTCTCTATCTCTCCTGAATCAACAGCCTTATAATCTACATCATGTCCGTTAAGTAAGTTTATAGTTTGAGCTACCATTTCCATATGACTAAGTTCTTCTGCAGCTATATCTAAAAATAAATCTTTTATAACAGGATCTTTTATTCTAAAACTTTGTGCCATATATTGCATAGCTGCTTTAAGCTCTCCATTACCTCCACCTAATTGTTCTTGCATTAAAACTGCATATTGAGGGTTTGGTTTTTCTACTTTTACTTCTCTTAATAACTTTTTATCATGCTTAAACATTTAAATATGTACCTCCATTTGATCTTTGGTTAAAAATATATTTTCCAAATTAATGGAAATTATTCTTATTTGAATAAATAATGTGTTAATTTTAACTTTATGTAAAGTAGATAATTAATTCCTAAAGTAAAATTTAAGATATATTTAGAATTATTATATGGATTGTAAATTATTTTTCAAAGATATATTATTAAAGTAATACAAATTAATGGGGGGTTCGATGGATAAATACAATAAATTATTTAAGTTGACAAGGGCATTAATATACCTATTTATACTTTCCGTACTTGTATTGATTTTTAATGGATTTATTATAGGAGAGGGAGAAATAGTACAGTATAGTATAAGTTTTTTTGTCATAAGTTTTATTTCATGCTTAGTCATAGGAGGAATTTCATTAATAATAAAAATCATATATTTAAATTCAATGGATAGAAAAAGAAGATTAATTAATGCTTTAAAAGATTTTTTATGTTCATTTATAGTATTATTTATTTTAGAGTTTATTCTGAAAAGTTCAAGTATAAATTTAGGTAGTATTTTTAGTATAAGTTTTGGAAGCTCGGTAGGAGTAAATTTTGGAGATTTAATATTCTTTAAGCGTAAAATTTAACTAGTCACTAAGAAGTTTTTATATATAGTAAAAACTTATAGAAAATAATCAGTATAATCAATTCTAGGGAATTTTTATATTAATTAAGGGACAAACATTTACACACTCATAAATAACTTGTTTTTGTTATATTTTACTAGAGTTCTTAAAATCTAAGTTCGATGAACAGGGTAATCCATTCCCTATACTGCATATGAAATTAAAATTATATTATAACTAAATAAATATAAATAGAGTAATAATATTATTACTCTATTTTTCATTCAAAAAACATATGATTTAATGAACATATTCAATTATTTGGTAATTGGAAAATAATTGAATATTTAGTATAATATAATAAAGTTTGCAAACGTTATATTACAGGAATTAGAACTTTATTATATTATTAAGTAAATATAAATTTGAATTGGAGAATAATATGAAACCAAAATCTAAATACAATATAAAAAAGGGATTTAATATATGTTATTTTGCATTAGTTTGTTTTTGTTTCATTTTAACTATTATTAGGTGGATTAATAGTTTTAATAGTGATATTGTATTTATTAATAACACTATTACTTCACATATATCAAATTTTTCTTTAAGTATGCTTTTTTACTTGGCTTATGGTTATATTATGGTCTTATTTGATATTAAATTTCGGTATGTAATTGTATTAGGTATAAGTTTGATTTTAGGAAATTTTGCATATGAATTATTTTTAAGCATTATAAACACGAAAGATATTGTTGATGCTATATATGGGTTAGCAGGATCTTTATTATCATTTATATACTTAGTGTTAATGAAGAAATATGGATTGATTTTAAATGAACAAGAAGATAAATAATATACCAATCTATCACTTGGATTTATGAACAATTTTAATATATTACGAATTATTATTTTTAAATATAAAAAGGCTAGAAATTGATGTATTTTCAATGTTTCTAGCCTTTTTACTTACTATCTATCACGAAGTTATCTAACAGAGCTATTTTTAAAATTTATCATGAAAACACCTGTTTTAGTGTACATATACAAAATGCTAATTATGTAAAGCTATCGGAAGATGAAATAAATACTGTTCTTACCGATAATCAAGAGAAGTTGAATCTTACTAATAAACAGACGCAAGGTTGGCATAAAAAATGTATGTGTCTTGTAGAATTTGAAAAACAAAGTAAGATGGATGACTGGTTAATAATAGATAAAATTGAAGATGTATTGGTTGGAACAAGTATCCCATACAATTATGATAAATTAAGATTCTAAGAGTATTTTTCTAGATATCTTTAAATGTTTTTTAAGATTAGTTAAAATTAAATTTAATAATAATTTAAGCTTAGTTTAAGTTTAGTTTAATTATTATGATATATTATAATAATTAAAAAAACTAGATTTCTAGAAAGGATCTGATTAAAATATCACAATTAATTGCAATAATTACCGCTATTTTAAGCTTATTGAATTACTCATTTTGGACAAACAATAATCTTGATTCTTTATTTAAATTATTTAGTGTAAGTGCACAAGGATTGTTAGTAATATTTACACTTTTTGCTATGATATCTTATTCTGGAAAAAAGCTTACATTCAATTATAGAAATTGTCCTTATAAAGTATTCACTATAAGATATTCAATATTATTAATTTCATTATTAGGAAATTTATCTATGTTTATTGTCTTATTCCTAAACTTTATAGGAAAAATAAATGCTTTGTAATTTAATTATAATATAACTATTTACTAAATTTCACTTTAGAGATTAGTTACGTATTTTGTATAAAATTAATGACATTAGGACACATTTAAGTGGAATTAAACAGGGTATATATGATAAAACTTTACAACAAGTATACACGGTCCTTTAATAATAAAAATTGATTAAGGAATAGATGATAAAAGAAATACTTACGTATATAAGCAAAATTTAAATAGATAGTTTTTTATAAGGAAGAGTACTTGAACTAGAGTAAATTTAATGTCTAGACAGAGTACAGGACAACTTAAAGGGAAAATTAATAATAGAAATTTTTCTGTTTTGAATGGATAATCTTGGGTATAAAAAATATTAAATAAAAGATTATAATAAATTGACAGGAGATGATTTAAATGTGTACGCATGTTCACATTTCAAGCAACAAAAATAACTTTTATTGGGGAAGAACTTTAGATACTTCTTTTAATCCATTTGATATTGGTTCAAAAGTAACTATTGTTCCTAAAAATTTTACTTTAGATACACAAAGTAAACCATGGAAAACAAAATATGCTTTTTTAGGTATAAGTCTATCAGGCTCTACTTTATTTTTTGATGGAGTAAATGAAAAAGGACTTGCTGGAGGACTTTTATTTTTAAATGCATGTACATGGGATAAAAAAGACAACATAGAAAATGAAGGACTTACAGCTATTAATAGTGGTGAAGTAATTCCTTGGATTTTAAGCAACTTTGAAAATGTTAGTGATATAAAGAAAAATATATCAAAAGTTGCAGTTACTGGTGATGATATTCCTGCATTAGGAGAGTTAGGTAAAGGAAACCCTATCACTGCTCATTATACTTTTACAGACAAGATGGGTAATTCAGTTGTATTAGAACCAACAAATAATGGACGTTTTAGAGTTTTTGATAATAATGTAGGTGTAATGGCTAATGATCCAACATTTGATTGGCATATGACTAATTTAGCAAATTATATTCAAGCACAAGGATTTAATAGACAACAAAATCATTTAAACAATAAAACTGTAATTACGCCAATTTCAAATGGTACAGGTCTACTTGGATTACCAGGAGATTATACTTCACCATCAAGATTTGTACGTGCAGTATATTTAAGAAATCTTATAGGAGAAGTTAGTGATGAAGAATCACCTGCTCAATTATTTAGTATTTTAAATTCTGTTTGGGTTCCAAAGGGAGTCGAACGCTTTTTTGAAGAGAAAGATGACTCAGATTTTTCAAGTTATATGTGTGCATATGATCAAAATTTAGGTAAATTATATTTACGTGTTTTTAATCATATAGATACAATGGAATTCTCTTTAGAAAATGTTAGAGAAAATGAGCTAGTAACTTATTCAGTTAACTAGAAATTAAGGAAAATAATTTTTATAAAAAGTATTAAAAAAGATTAACATATAGATATCAGATGGTTTTAGTGTATATAGTAATAACAAGCAAAAAATACATAAGATATTGTTATATACGTTAAAACCAACTAAAAAAGAGTATGTTTGCTGAAATATATTAATTTCAACAGACATACTCTTTTTTAGTTATACCTATTATTTAAGTTTATATTTTAATCAAAGTTTATAGCCATTAAAAATTACAAATGAATTTTCATCTAAGAATATATATACTTTATTTAAAGAATGAATTACTTGTTGTTTACGGTAAATATCGTAAATAAGATTAAGTTATGATGATGTCGATGTTACTAAGTATATGGTCAAAATAACGGTTAATGATAGTGAGCATGTTAAGATTTGGTTGGATTATAATGATAAATATAAAAAGAAGGTACTAAAGTTTATAAATTCAAAGTAAATATATAAAAACATTCTTTTACTTGTATTAAGGTTAATTAGGGGGATTGTATGAGGAAAATAATAAAATTAATTGTAATAATTTTTTTATTATGTCTATTAATTGGATGTAGCAGTAATGATAAATTAAAAGAATTAACTAAAGAAGAAAAAGTACAGGATTTTGATTATTATATAAATACAATGAAAGAAAATTACGGCAACTTCGATGTATTTTATAATAAATACAATACAGAATACTTAGATTTATATGATGTTTTTAAAGAAGAAGTAGAAAACAGTAATAGCAATGAAGAATTTTATAACATAATGAACACTTTAATAAATTTACTTGGAGATGGTCATACCAATCTAATACCACCAGATATCATAGATTGGTATATAAATTTATATAAAGGAAGCTATCAAGGTAATGTTTTAAATGATAAAGATTTAATAGATAAAAATAAAAAATGGAAAAACTACATAGGTGAAAATAATAATTTACAAAGTTTAAATAAAAAAATTAATGAAAAGATTTCTAAAAATTATAAGGGTAATATAGAAACAAAGATAATTGATGATGAGATAGCGTATATTAAAATCAATAGTTTTGGTGAATTTACTAATGAAGATATTAATAAAATAAATGAGTTATATAAAGAGATTAATAATTATAAGGACTATATTATAGATATAAGAGGTAATGGAGGTGGTAATAGTAAATTATGGATTGACCATATAGTAAGTCCTATAGTAAACAATACATATGAAAGCACAACATATGCACTTCATAAAGATGGAAAAATAACAAAAGAATATTATGAAGCAAGAGGAAATGATTTAAAGGATATAAATAAATTTCCTAACAAGGATATGTTAAAAAAAGTGAGAAATATAGAAGATTTTAAATATTACACTGAATATAAATTAAAATTTTCTAATGAAAGTATATTTGATGGTATAAAAAATAAAGAAGGTTATAATGGAAATATATATTTATTGGTAGATAAAAGAGTATTTTCAGCAGCTGAAGGATTGGCTATATTTTGTAAAGATAGTGGCTGGGCAAAAGTTGTAGGAAATGAAAATAGCGGTGGGGACGGCGTAGGTATTGACCCTATAGTATTTAAACTACCAAATAGTGGTCTAGTTGTTAGAAGTACAGCAGAGAAAGGTTTAAATGCAGATGGAAGCAGTAATTTAGAAAATGGAACATCATTAGATTTATATATGAATTCCTTAGATGATTTAATCGAGTATATAAAAAATGATAATTAATAGTTGTAATACGTTCAGCAAATCTAGGTACAGAGAATTAATAGATAAGTATAGCAAAGAAGGGTGGTAGAAGTTTACTAAATTTAATTACAAACTCTATCTTAGTAGGTATATTACAAAAACTATGAAAGAGTTGTTTTATTTTGTTTAGTTAATAGTTTTTAAATGTATTTTTAAGGGTATTTATCATTTTAAATAAGTTAAGTCTAATTATAGAAATGCTAGTCAAATATATTTATCATACATAGTTAAAGGAGCATAATAAAAATGAAGTATTTTATTGTTGAAGGAAAACTAAAAAATAAAAATCCAATTGATGAAAATATCATGAAAAAGCACATGGCTTATTCTCAAAAGGCAATGGATGAAGGATTAATATTAATGGCTGGACTTAAAGAAAATATGAGTGGAGGACTATTTGTTATGAAGGCAGAATCTATTGAAAAAATAGATGAGTACCTATCTAATGAGCCACTTAAACTTTCTGGTATACAAGATTACAACGTTATAGAATTTTTACCTCATTATTTTAATCAATCGCCTAGTGAATGGTTTAATAACTAATTTATAAAAAATTAATTGAACGTATTTATAAAACTAGTATGTAAAAGGTAGATAAAATTAAAAATAGACTATAAAATAACTGTACTTTAGTGATTTAAATATATAAATGCTAAAGTTCAGTTATTTCTTTAGTTTATATATTCTACAAAATATATCTTATTTGGTAAGTTTTCTATTCTTATATATTTTACAATTATACTATAATTAAAGAGTTTAGAATAAGATAGTTAATATTTATTAATAAGGAGGAACGAAACGTTCCTCTTTTTTATTTAATAAATAACCCAATAATATTGAATAATAACCCAAAATGGGTTATTATTTAATGGGTGATAAAAATGGATAATTTAGGAAAAAAACTCAAAGAAGCTAGAAAAAGAAAAAATATAACTCAAGAAGAACTAGCTAAAAGGATTGGAATAAGCAAACATGCAATAGCAAAATATGAACAAGGGCAAAGAGAACCTAATTTAAAAATACTTACAAGTATTATAGATGAACTTGAAATGGACTTTTGGGAAGTAGCACAAGATGCTAATTTAGAAATAGAAGCAGCACCTCCTTATGAAGAAGGTATTAAATTTGGTGATGAGGTATATGAAAAGGCTATGAAAAAGCTAGATGGAATGTTTAAGGAAAAGGATATTAAGTATCTTGATAAAGAGGAAATGTTAAAGAAGGTGCTTTATGAAAATAGAGATTTAGGAGTTAACAGAAGGCTTATTTCTATGTGCCATAAGGAGTATTGTAAGAGGTTTGGTGTTAAGAACAATGGTGTTATAAGCTTTGATAGTTATACATATTTTGATGATTTTAAGAGGGAGTTTTATGATGACCTTGTAAGGGCTTTATTGTTTACTGTTGAGCTTAAGATGAAGGAAGCTGAGGATAGAATAAAGAAGGAGAAGTAAATGAGCAATATACATATAGATTTAAATGATATACATGAAAGAGAATTACATCCATTTTTAGTAAGGTATCTTGCTAAAAAGATGAACATATATACAAAAACTATATTTCACGAAGTATCAACTAAATTAGGAAAAGGAAAAAGTGAATGGTTACATCCAGATATAGTTGGTTTTAATTTACCAGTTGAAAATTGGGATGAAAAGGTATTAGAACTTTGTGGTAACTTTTCTATAAATAGAGCTACTATATACTCTTTTGAATTAAAAAAAACTATAACTATAGAAACATTAAGAGAACAATTTTTCCAGGCTGTATCTAACTCTAGTTGGGCAAATGAAGGGTATTTGGTAGGTGTTGATATAAATACTGATGATATAGAACTAATGCAAGAGATAAAGAGATTATCTAGTGCATTTAATATAGGAATTATAAAATTAAATTTGATTAATGTAGAAGATAGTGAAATATTAATTCAACCAAGAAGAAAAGAAAAACTTGATGGTGAAACTATAAACAAGTTATTTAGTATAAATAAAAACTTCAAAGATTTTGTACGAGTAGTATTACATAGCATAAAGATAAATCAAGTGGTACATAATGGGCTAGACAAAGTAGTATCAGAAAAAGAATTAAATGATATATTAGATGTGGATAGACCAGAAGGTATAAAAGATGAGGGTGAAAATTCTCCTAGTACAGATATAAACAGTGAGTGTTTAGGATTAGATTCTGATTTTACAGGAAAATCTCCAAACTGTATAGAAATAGAGAGTAATAAAATAACTGTTTCATTTTGGAAAGATATCTATATAAAAGTGTGTGAGTATTTAATAGATAGAGATAAGGAAAAGTTTATAAAAGTGGCTATGGACATAAGAGGAAAGAAAAGACTTTACTTTGCAAGAGAAAGTAGTACTATGAAAGCACCGTATTATTTAAGTGAAGTAGATTTATATTTAGAGATAAATCTAAATGCTAATAGTATTATGGGGATAGTTAAGAAGTTGTTGATTGGATATGAAATTAATGAAAGTGAAGTTAAAATATATGTAAATAAAAATAATATATAAATAAGATTAAAAATTAGAAAACAAACTAAAATATTGTTAAATATATTTTACTTGGGTATAAATATAAGAAAATAAAAATATAATAATGAAGTATTTACTAAAAATCAATAGGAATTAGATACTTATGTTTTTTTAATAAGTACGAGCATTAAAATAAGAGGTGTTTAAAATGTTTGATAAAATAGTATTACCTTATGGATTTCACGATTTAGAACCGTATATAGACGAGGATACTTTAGAAATTCACTATGGAAAGCATCTTCAAACTTATGTTAATAATCTAAATAATATATTAAAAGGCTATGAAGAATTTACTAAAGGAAAAACATTAGAAGATATATTAAAAAATGTATCTAGTTTACCAGAAGAAATTAGACAGTCTGTAATAAATCAAGGTGGTGGAGTTTACAATCATAATTTATATTTTGCAAATTTATCTCCAAACCCTTGCGAAATACCAAAAGGAGATTTACTAAATAAGATAAATGATACTTTCGGTAGTGTTGAGAACTTAAAGAGTGAGTTAAACAAACTTGCTATATCTAAGTTTGGTTCAGGTTATGCATCTTTACTTATGGATGAAAATAAAAATTTATATGTAAAAGCTACATCTAATCAAGATACAACTCTTGAACAAGGGTTAACACCTATACTTACAATAGATGTTTGGGAACATGCTTATTATTTAAACTATCAAAATCGTAGAGCTGAGTATGTTGAAAATATATGGCATGTAATTGATTGGAGTAAAGTCGAAAAATTATATGAGAAGTAGATGATATTTTGAGATAAAATAACATATAAAGATAAGTAAGAGCTACCTCATCAGAAATATTTTTAACTTAACACTTATTATAAATAGGTTCTAAAATCTGTGGGATTTTATCTAACTAATTTATCATAGACTTTGTGAAATGGATAATTATACATTGGAAAATGAATTAGCATATGCTATATTTGATTTAGTAGATGAAGGTAAAAGGCTACTATATGAAAAGTATAATTCAGATGAATATAATATTGATGTAAATTGTGGTGAAGTAAGAGGTGTTATACCAGACATGATGAAATATTAAAAAATAAGGAGGAACGATTCGTTCCTCCTTATTTTTTATCTTCTATTACACCTATTATATCTGTTCCTACCAATGAATCCCCTCTAAAACGTTCTTCAATTAATAACTTCACCTTATCTCCAACTTTTAAATTATTCTTTTCTAAGCTTTTATATAAATCAGACTTTTCGATTGGCTCCTCTTTATAAACTCTTTCCCTACCTTCACTATCAGTATATTCAATTTCTAAGTCCCATTCTTCATAATCGTATATTTTTTTCTTTTCCTTTACTTTTTTCGTTGTTCCATCTTCTTGTTTAACCTTTTTAGTAACTTCTTTTGTTTCCCATTTACCCTCTTCAAATTCCATTTCAGTAATAATACCTGTTGTTTCAAAGTTTTTAGAAGTAGATTTTATAAAAAATATAGAATATATGAAGTACACAGGAATTGCTATAATTACTATAGCTACAGCAATAATTATTAATGTATAAATTTTTTTCCCCATAATATATCCTTCCTTTAAACAATAATATATAATAGTCTAACAAAATAAGATATTTAAATCAATAAATCATTAAACTATCTATATTTTTATTGTATAATCATAAAAAATAAGCTATTGGAGGATATTATGAATTTAAAAGAAAAAATAAATAGCTTTCCAAAAACACCAGGTATATATCTTATGAAAGATAAAAATAACAATATAATATATGTAGGAAAATCAAAAAAGCTTCAAGATAGAATAAAAAGCTACTTTGCAAATTCTAAAAATCACTCAAGAAAGATACAAAGAATGGTAAAGGGAATACATGATATAGAAATAATAAAGACAGATACAGAACTAGATGCACTATTACTAGAATGTGAGTATATAAAGAAAATAAAGCCAATGTACAATACTCTAATGAAAAACCATGAAAATTACTCATATATAAAAATAGATACAAATAAAGACTACCCATACCTTGAAGTAGCTAAAGAAATAGATGATAATAGCATATACTTTGGTCCATATACAAAGTTAAGTAACCTAGAGAAAATAAAAGAAATACTAAACGAAAACTATAAACTAAGAAGATGCAAAAAAATGAATAAGTGTATAAACTATGACTTAAATAAATGTATAGGACCTTGTAGAGAAAAAATATCTAAAGATGAATATGATAAAATAATAAAATTAGTAATAAGTGATTTAAAAGGTGAGAGCGATAATATACTTAGCATACTAAAAGATAATCTGAATAAAGAAATAGAGAGTCTTAACTTTGAAAAAGCATCTAAGATAAAAGACGATATGGACAAGATAAAAAGCTTAATTAATAAGCAAAAAGTAATAAATAGTAGTATAGACAAAAATATAAAAATTGCATTAAATGAAGTTAGTGAGGACACTTATAAAATATATATTATCTACAGAGGTAAAATAATAAAGTCAGAGATAGTTAAAAAAGATGTAATTGATAAAATTGACACAGAAAAATATATAAAAGAAAATGTAGATGAAAAAAATTATATAAATGATGATTTTAATGAATGTGTAGATAAGTACGACTTAGATTTTATGAATATAATTTATAATTACATAAAATAGTTCGGATTTTAATTTAATTTTTGAAAAATAATATAAAATTATATATTAAAATATGAAAATATAACTAAAATTTTATTAAAAATACAAACCTTTAAATAAAAATATTGATAAAAATTCAGTGATGATGTATAATTAATTCAAAATATAGATATATTATTCGTATAATATGGTGATATGGTCCATATGTTTCTACGAACTCGCCGTAAATGAGTTTGCTATGAATAGCTACACATACTTATAGACTAGATTTGTAAGATATATGTTCTATTCAATTAGAATATATATCTTTTTTTAAATTAAAATCTAGGAGGAAAGTATGATAGCACAAAAACAACAAAGTAAGGCATCTTTATCTTTTTTGGATAAAATATTTAAATACACTGAACGTGGATCAAATGCAAAAACTGAAGTAATAGGTGGAGTTACAACATTTTTAACTATGGCCTACATAGTATTTGTAAACCCTGCAATACTATCTGATGCAGGGATGGATAAATCAGCACTTATAACTGTAACAATACTTGCTACTGCTATTGGAACATTAATATTTGCATTTTTAGGTAATGCACCTTTTGCACTTGCACCAGGTATGGGGCTTAATGCATTTTTCACATATTCACTTGTTATTGGAGAAGGGGTTCACTGGACACAAGCTCTAGGAGTTGTATTTATATCTGGAACGATATTTTTAATTTTAGCAATAACTGGAGTTAGAAAATATATTGCAGATGCAATACCAAAAGAACTTAGCATAGCATCAGCTGCAGGTATTGGATTGTTTTTATCATTTGTAGGACTTAAAGGTATGGGAGTAATAGTTGGTAATCCTGATACATTAGTTGCTTTAGCTGATTTTACACCAACAGTTTTAATAGCTTTATTTGGACTTGTTTTAATGGGAATATTTGAAGTTAAAAAAGTTAAAGGTGGAATTTTAATAAGTATTATTGTAACAACTGTTTTATCTATAGTATTAGGATATGTAGAACTTCCTACATCTATAATTTCAGCTCCTCCAAGTATAGATCCAGTTGCTTTTAAGCTTGATATATTAGGGGCACTTAAGTTTTCATTAATAGGACCAATATTTTCATTTATGTTTATAGATATGTTTGATTCTTTAGCATTTTTAATAAGTTGTTGTAAGCAAATGGGACTTGAAGATAAGGATGGTAACATAAAAGGTTTATCAAGAATGTTATATGCAGATGTTACGTCTACTTTAATAGGTTCTATGCTTGGAACAAGTACTGTTACTACTTTTGGAGAATCAGCAGCAGGAATAGCAGCTGGTGCTAGAACAGGTCTTGCATCAGTAGTTACAGCTTCACTATTTTTAATAACATTACTATTTACACCACTTTTAGGTGTAGTACCATCTTATGCTGCATCTCCAGCACTTGTAATGGTAGGAGTATTTATGTTTTCAAGTATTAGACAAGTTGACTTTAATGATAGTAAGATTGCTGTTAGTGCATTTGTAACAGTTTTATTAATGCCACTTACTTATAGTATTAGTATAGGATTATGTTTTGGATTTATTTCATACATTATAATGCATGTTGTTTCTAAGGAAACTGAAAAGATTAGCTTAACACTTTGGATAATAGGAGCATTATCTGTATTAAATTTAATGCTTAGTTAATATAATTAAATAAAATTAAAAGAGCTTCTTAAAATTTTAAATATTTTAAGAAGCTCTTTTATTATATAATAATTATTTGACTAAAGTAGATTTTAATGTGTATATTATATAAGTATTAAAATTAGAATTAATAGCTTTAGGATAAGCTAAATAAAAGATAGTATATAGACTAGGAGAAATATAATGAATGGAACAACACATAAGTGTGGTGGAGTAGCGCTAGCAACTCTTACGGTGGTAGCACTAGGGGGATTTAAAAATATATCAATAGAACAAGGTGTAATGTTAGTTACAGGAGCATCTTTTGGAGCATTACTACCAGATATAGATCATAAAGGTAGTGAGGTAGGTAAAAAACTAAAGCCAATATCTAAATTTGTAGCAAAGCATACAGAACACAGAGGATTTACACATACCTTAGTAGCAGCACTTATAGTAGCTATACTTTCCCTTGGTGGCATATATATACTTAAAAATTTCTATACTAAAGACATAACATCAAGAGTAGCAATAGGAATAATTAGTGGATTTTTAATATGGATAGCATTAGATACAGCACTAAACTCAATGAGACCTAAATTTGTACATAACAAAAAAATAAAAAAGTTATTAGATTTAGAATATCCATCTTTAATAGTGTTAATAGTTTTATGTACAATATTTTCTAATATGATTTATAATAGTTTAGATATATTTGCTTGGGGAGTGACTGTTGGATATATTAGTCATCTTCTTTTAGATATGTTAACCCCAACAGGTGTACCAATACTTTACCCATACAGTAAACATAGAATAAGTGTGGCAAATATTAAAACTGGTAAGCACGAAGGGATAGTAAGTGCAATTTGTAATATTATAACAATATTTTGTTTAATTATATTGTTTACTTAAAGTTTAATATAATATATAGATTATTATTTAAAAATATATAAAAGGTCTATGCCTAATTTATTGGGGTAGACCTTTTATATCGTATTAAAGAATACAATGTATGATATAATACAAAATAGTAAAAGGTAGTTAGGGGTGAATTCGTGATACTAGATAAAATAAATTCAAATGCAAAAAAAATAACTAATATAACTAGATGGAGTAGAGGACAAGAATACTATGAAATAGGAAATGTATACAACCTAAATATATTTATAGAAGGTAAATATATATGCATACATTCAATAGTAGAAGGATCTAAGGCATATATAGACTATAAAAATGAATTAGCTTTAAATCTAGAAAACTTAGCCCTTGAAGATACCTCTTGCACATGTGATGATTATGTTAAAAATAAAAAGCCTAATGGTCATCCATATATGTGTAAACACTTAGTAGCAACATTTTTAGAAGCTATTTATGATATAAAACAATCAAAAGAAGAGTTTCCACTTGAAGCTTTACATGAAAATATAAAAAGTATAGAAACAATAGATATAATAGAAAAGAAAACTCCACAAGATATGATACTTGAAAGTATAGAGACTGAAGAAAAAATAAATCTAGAGGTATTAATAGATACATCTACAAATCAACAATATGCAAAAGTTGAATTTAAGATAGGAAAAAACAAGATGTATGTTTTAAAAAGCCTAAGTGATTTTACAGAAGCTAGAAAATTTGGAAGTAGCATAATTTATGGAAAAGACTTTAAATATGAGCCTAAAAAACATACTTTTTCATCACAAGATGAGGCAATAGCTTCATATATAGATGAAATGGTAACTATAAACGAACAATTTAAAGTATTACAAAAAGATAAAGATCAAATAGAATTAGTAGAGGGAAAAATTTTAAATATAATTGGAGATTCTTTAAAAAGATTTTTAACTACTTTAGGAAATAAAAGAATTAAGATAAAAATAGATGACATAATATATGAACCTAATATACTTTATAAAGACTTACCAATATCTTTTAATATAGAAGATAAAAATGATAAATTAGTTATAAGTAGTGATGAAAATATGCCAATTCCTTTAAATGAAAAGGCAGATGTATTTTTCTATAATGGAGATATATACCTACCTTCAATAAATCAATATAGTTCATATAAGCACTTTTATAAGCATTTAAAAGAAGATAATAGTATAAAATTTGATAAATCAAAAGCACAAGAAGTTATAACTAAAGTAATACCAAAGTTAGAACAAGCTAGTTTAAATGTATCAATTGATGAAAACATAAGTAAAAAGATAAGAAAAGACTTAAATACTAAGATTTACTTAGATAGAAAAAAAGATTTAATAATTCTTGATTTAAAATTTATATATGGTAATGAAAAAGAAAATAAAGATTACTATATAATAAGAGATGTTAACAAAGAAAATAATATAAAAGAAGTTTTAAATAATTTAAAATTTGAAGAAGAAACTGATAATAAGTTTGTATTTGTAGGAAGTGAACTTGATTTATATATATTATTAAGCGATAAAATAAGAGAACTAAAAGAAATTGGTGAAGTTTATTATTCTGATAAGTTTAAATATAATATAATAAATCCAAATATAAATGCAAGTATAAATGAAAATAATGATAGAAAGTACTTAGAAATTAACTTTAATATTGAAAATGTCGATGAAAAAGAGTACAAAAAAATATTAAAAGCCTTTAAGGAAAAGAAGAGATTTTTCAAGCTTAAAAATGATACTATAATAGATTTAAAAGATGATAAAGTACAAGAATTTTTTAAATTATTAGATACATTAGTTGGTGATTTAAGTAAAGATATAAGTAGTAGTAAGTTAAAGATAAATAATAACAAAGCTATATATTTAAATGAACTTTTAAAAAATGATGAATTAGAATTTATAAGCGGAAAAGAGTATTTAAAATCAATATCAGATAAAATAAATACTATTGATAGTATAGATATTAAAGTACCTAAAAATCTAAATGCAACATTAAGAGATTACCAAATAGATGGGTATAAGTGGCTTAACACTTTAAATCATTATGAATTTGGTGGTATACTTGCTGATGAAATGGGACTTGGTAAAACTATACAGACAATATCTTTTTTACTTTCAAAGGAAAATAAAAAAAGTCTAATAATAACTCCAACTTCCCTAGTACATAACTGGAAGGATGAAATAGAAAACTTTGCTCCAAGTATGAAAGTACTAATTATGCATGGAGATAAAAATCAAAGAATTAAATTATTTAAGGAAATTAGTGAAGTAGATGTAGTACTTACTACATATTCAACTCTTAGAAATGATTTTGAGTATTATGAAAAAATGTATTTTGATTATTTAGTAATAGATGAAGCTCAAAATATAAAAAATCCATTTGCTAAAAACACAGAATGTGTTAAAAATATAAATGCAGGGGTTAAATTTGCTTTAACTGGAACACCTATTGAAAATAATTTAATAGAACTTTGGTCTATATTTGATTTTTTAATGCCAGGATATTTATTCAATAGAAGGTCTTTTGAAGAAAAATTTATAAAAGGCGATAATAAAAATATAGATGAACTTAAGAAAATGATAAATCCATTTATATTAAGAAGACTTAAAAAAGATGTTTTAGAAGAATTGCCAGAAAAAATTGAGAAGAAGTTCTTCGTTGAAATGAACAAACCTCAGAAAAAAGCATACACAGCACTTGTAAATGACATAAACAAAAAAAGGGAAAATGAAGAGTTCAAACAAGATAAAATAACTATATTTTCATATTTAACAAAGCTTAGACAGCTTTGTCTAGACCCATCTATACTAATAGAAGACTATAGTGGTGGAAGTTCTAAAATTGATGTTTGTTTAGAATTAATAAAAGAAAATATAAATGAAGGACATAAGATATTACTATTTTCTCAGTTTACATCAGTACTTAAAAATCTAGGAGATAGATTAGATAAAGAGAATATAAATTATTCTTATTTAGATGGTTCAACTAGTGCAAACAAGAGAATAAACCTTGTTAATGAATTTAATGAAGGTGATAAAAATAAGGTATTTTTAATATCCCTAAAAGCAGGAGGAACAGGTCTTAACTTAACAAGTGCAGATATTGTTATACATTTTGACCCTTGGTGGAATCCAGCTATTGAAGACCAAGCAACTGATAGAGCACATAGATTTGGTCAAAAAAATGTTGTAGAAGTCATAAAGCTTATAGCTAAAGGAACTATTGAGGAAAAGATTATAAAGCTTCAAGATGATAAAAAAGATTTAATTGAAAATATTATAAGTGGTGATATGAATAACTCTTCATTATTATCTAGTTTACGTGAAGAGGATATTAATGAACTATTTAGTTTATAGATGAAACATTAAAGGAGGAACGAATTGTTCCTCCTTATTTAGTATGCTTAGTATTAAGGTATTGAAAAAGTTTGCACATAACAATATAATAAAGACATAAAAAGAGTCTATAAAATGTAAAAAGGATGTGTCACATTGAACAATACATTATCATTAGAAAAAATAATAAACATAGAATCATTCCAAAAAATACAAGATGATATAGCACAAGCTACAGGAATAGCTATAATAATGGTTAATTACGAGGGAAAGGCAATAACAAATCATAGTAATTGTACTAAATTTTGTTCTATGATTAGAAAAATAGATAGATATTCAGCCATTTGTGAAAAATGTGATTCAAGAGGTGGACTAGAATCTGTAAGAATGAAAAATTCATATATATATATATGCCATAAAGGTTTAGTAGACTTTGCTGCACCAATAATAGTTAAAGATCAATACTTAGGTGCTGTTATGGCTGGTCAAGTTCTACTTGAAGATAATGAAAATATCGAATTAGAAGAAATTGTACGGGTAAATAAAGACTTTGATAATTTAGGTGAAGATTTAAAAAAAGAGCTAGAAAAAGAATATAAAAACTTACCTGTTGTTAGTATTACGAAGATAAAAGCCATAGCACAAATGATGTTTCATATTAGTAACTATATAGTGGAAGAAGCAATTCTTAAAATGTCATTAAATGAAGCTAGTCATAAATTAAAAGAAGAAAATAAGAAAAACCAATTAGAAGAAGTGAATATAGAAATAGAAGAAGAAAACATAGATGAAAATGTTAATTTAAAGATTAACGAAGAAAATGAAATTAAGTCACCTATAATACAAGCTATTGAATATATTGATAATAATATAAATGAAAATATAACTTTGGATAAGATATCACTTGTTTGCAATTTAAGCCAATGTTACTTTAGTAAGTTATTTAAAAAAGAAACTGGATTAAATTTTATAAACTACTTAAATTCTAAAAAAATATCTAAAGCAAAAGAATTACTAGTAAGTACAGATGAGCCAATTAATAACATAGCAATAAATCTTGGATTTGAAGATTGTGGTTATTTTATAAGAGTATTTAAAAAGTCAGAAAACATTACCCCAAAAAAATATAGAGATTTACATATTAAAAATAGTTCTATTTAAATATAGGACTATTTTTTTATTTAAAAATACATAAAAGACAAAATAATCTTATTTAAATACGTATAAATTGATAAAAAAATCACATATAAAGGCAAAATATTGTAATGGAATAAATATAAAAATAAGTTAAAATTATAACAAGTGAAACCGAGAAAACGATTTAACTAAGGGAGATGAGAATATGAAGTCAAAAAGATTTGAAGTTTTAGCTAAGCGCCCAGTAAATCAAGATGGTCTTATTGGAGAGTGGGCAGATGAAGGATTAATAGCAATGGGTAGCCCAAATGATCCAAAGCCTTCTATAAAGATAGAAAATGGTAAGGTAGTTGAGTTAGATAGTAAAAAAAGAGAAGATTTTGATATGATAGATAGATTTATAGCAGACTACGCTATAAATTTAGAAAAAGCAGAAGAATACATGAATTTAGATTCAGTTGAAATAGCTAAAAAATTAGTAGATATAAATGTTTCAAGAGAGGAAATAGTTGATATAAGTACAGCTATAACACCTGCTAAGATTGTTGAAGTTGTATCTCATATGAATGTTGTTGAGATGATGATGGCACTTCAAAAGACTAGAGCAAGAAAAACTCCGTCAAATCAATGCCATGTAACTAACCTAAAAGACAATCCAGTTCAAATAGCAGCAGATGCAGCAGAAGCAGCAAAAAGAGGATTTTCAGAACAAGAAACTACTGTTGCAATAGTTAGATATGCACCTTTTAATGCATTAGCTATACTTGTAGGTTCTCAAGTTGGCCGTGGAGGGATATTAACTCAATGTTCTGTTGAAGAAGCTACAGAACTTGACTTAGGAATGAGAGGTCTTACAAGTTATGCTGAAACAGTTTCAGTATATGGAACAGAGTCAGTATTTACAGATGGAGATGATACACCTTGGTCAAAAGCATTTTTAGCATCTGCTTATGCTTCAAGAGGATTAAAAATGAGATATACATCAGGTACTGGATCAGAAGCATTAATGGGATATGCAGAAGGTAAATCAATGCTTTATTTAGAAGCAAGATGTATATATATAACTAAAGGTGCTGGAGTTCAAGGACTTCAAAATGGAGCTGTTAGTTGTATAGGTATGACAGGAGCTGTTCCATCAGGAATAAGAGCTGTACTTGCAGAAAATCTAATTGCATCTATGTTAGATATAGAAGTAGCATCTGCAAATGATCAAACATTCTCACATTCTGATATAAGAAGAACTGCGAGAACTTTAATGCAAATGCTTCCAGGAACGGACTTTATATTCTCAGGATATAGTGCAGTTCCAAACTATGATAATATGTTCGCTGGATCAAACTTCGATGCAGAAGATTTTGATGACTATAATATACTTCAAAGAGATTTAATGGTAGATGGTGGACTTAGACCAGTAAGTGAAGAGGAAATAATAGCTATTAGAAATAAAGCAGCAAAAGCTATACAAGCAGTATTTAAGGAATTAGGATTCCCTGATGTAACTGATGAAGAGGTAGAAGCTGCAACTTATGCACATGGAAGTAAAGATATGCCAGAAAGAAACATAGTTGAAGATTTAAAAGCAGCAGAAGAAATGTTAAAAAATAAAATAACTGGACTTGATATAGTTAAAGCGTTAAGTAAACATGGATTTGATGATGTTGCAAATAATGTATTAAACATGCTTAAGCAAAGAGTTACAGGAGATTATTTACAAACATCAGCTATATTAGATGAAAACTTTGATGTTATAAGTGCCGTTAATGACATTAATGACTATAAAGGTCCTGGAACAGGATATAGATTAAGTGAAGAAAGATGGAATGAAATAAAGAATATACCTAATGTAATAAAACCAGAAGATATAGATTAAGGAGTTGATATAGATGGATAAGTTTATAATGCCAACTCTTCAAATAGAAGAAATGGGAGAAGCTAGTGTTGGAACAAGATCAGATGAAGTAGTTATAGGGATAGGACCTGCATTTTTAAAATATCAAACTAAAACTATAGTTAATATAAAACATGATGAAGTATTAAGAGAACTTATAGCAGGTATAGAAGAAGAGGGATTACATGCTCGTGTTGTTAGAATACTAAGAACTTCTGATGTCTCATTTATGGCAAATGATGCTGCGAAATTAAGTGGTTCAGGAATTGGTATAGGTATTCAATCTAAGGGAACAACAGTTATACATCAAAAGGATTTACTTCCACTAAACAATGTAGAACTTTTTCCACAAGCACCTCTTTTAGATTTAGATACTTTTAGAGCAATAGGAAAAAATGCAGCAAAATATGCAAAGGGAGAGTCACCAAATCCAGTACCAACTAAAAATGATCAAATGGCTAGACCAAAGTTTATGGCAATAGCTGCATTACTTCATATAAAGGAAACGAAACATATTATAGAAAATAAAAAACCAAATGATATAAAAGTTAAATTCTAATTATAGAAAGGAGAAATTTCATGCAAAAAAATAGAATAACACCTAAGGATTATCCTTTAGCAACTAAGATACCAAATCTTATAAAGACTCCAACAGGTAAAAAACTAGAAGATATAACATTAGAAAGTGTTATGTCACAAGATATAAAGCCTGAAGATATAAGAATATCTAAAGAAACTTTAGAAATGCAAGCTCAAATAGCTGAAGGAATGAATAGAAATGCAATAGCAAGAAATTTTAGAAGAGCAGGTGAACTTATAAGTGTTCCTGATGAAAGAATATTAGAAATATATAATGCATTAAGACCTTTTAGATCTACAAAAGAAGAATTACTTGAAATAGCTGATGAACTTGAAAACATTTATGACGCTAAAGTAAATGCAGACTTTATAAGAGAAGCGGCAGAGGTTTATGAAGTTAGAAAAAAACTAAGAATAGAATAATAAATAAAAGGATGTAAGCAAAATGAAAATAATAGCAGGTGTAGATATTGGAAATGCTACTACCGAAGTAGCACTTGCAAAAGTTTATGATGATAAAGTAGATTTTATTTCTAGTAGTATTGTCCCAACTAGTGGAATAAAAGGAACAAAAGAGAATATAAATGGTGTAATTTCATCTTTAAATATTGCTCTTAATAATGCAAAGCTAAAAATGGAAGATTTAGATTTAGTAAAAATAAATGAAGCAGCTCCAGTTATAGGAGATGTAGCTATGGAAACTATAACTGAAACTATAATAACTGAATCAACTATGATAGGGCATAACCCAGCTACACCTGGTGGAGAAGGTTTAGGTATAGGTAAAACCATAGATATAAGAGATTTAGAAAATTTAGAAGATATAGATTTAAAAGAAAGTTATATTCCTCTTGTGTTAGAAGATATAAATTTTTTAGAAGCATCATATAGAATAAATTTTGCAGTTGAAAGAGGAATAAATATAACTGGTGCCATTGTTCAAAGAGATGATGCAGTATTAATAAATAATAGGTTAGATAAAAAAATACCAATAGTAGATGAAGTAACTCTACTTGAAAAAGTACCTATAGGCATGCTATGTGCAGTTGAAGTTGCTATGCAAGGAAAGGTTATAGATAAGTTGTCAAATCCTTATGGAATAGCAACTGTGTTTAATTTAACTTCTGAAGAAACTAAGATGATTGTTCCTATATCTAGAGCACTTATAGGAAATAGATCTGCAGTAGTTATAAAGACTCCTAAAGGGGATGTTAAGGAGAAAAAAATTCCTGCTGGTAAGATAATTATCGAAGGGGAAAGAAGAAAAGAAATAGTTGATGTTGACCAAGGTGCTAAGAAGATAATGGATGGAGTTAATTTAAGTTTACCAGTTTGTGATATAAAAGGTGAAGCTGGAACTAATGCAGGTGGAATGATTGAAAGAGTAAGGCAAGTAATGAGTGAGCTTACTAATCAAAACATATCAGATATAAAGATTCAAGATTTATTAGCGGTAGATACATTTACTCCACAAAACGTAAAAGGTGGACTTGCAAAAGAGTTTTCAATGGAAAATGCTGTAGGAATAGCAGTTATGGTTAAAGCAGATAAACTCCAAATGCAAATGATAGCAGATGAACTTGAAGAAAAGCTAAAGATAAAAGTAGAAGTTGGTGGAGTAGAAGCTGACGTTGCTATAAAAGGAGCATTAACAACTCCAGGTACTAGCGTACCTCTTGCAATACTTGATATGGGAGCAGGTTCAACAGATGCTTCTATAATGAATAATAAAGGTGAAGTTAAATCAATACATTTAGCAGGTGCAGGAAATATGGTAACTATGCTTATAAAATCAGAACTTGGCCTTGAAGATTTTTCAACAGCTGAAGATATAAAGAAGTATTCTTTAGCAAAGGTAGAATCGCTATTTAATATAAGACATGAAGATGGAAGTGTAGAATTTTTTGAAAAACCACTAGACCCATCAGTTTTTGCAAAAGTTGTAATTATAAAAGATAATGAACTGATTCCTATAGATGGTCAAAATTCAGTTGAAAAAATAAAAAATATAAGAAGATTAGCTAAAGAAAAAGTGTTTGTTACTAACTGTCTAAGATCACTTAGTATAGTGTCTCCTACAGGCAATATTAGAGATATTGAATTTGTAGTATTAGTTGGAGGCTCATCCCTAGACTTTGAAGTACCACAACTTATAACTGATGCACTATCTCACTATGGAGTTGTAGCAGGTAGAGGAAATATAAGAGGAATAGAAGGTCCAAGAAATGCAGTAGCAACAGGACTTATATTAGCATCTAAATAAGGAGCAAGCTATGATTATAAAGAGTTATGATTTAGATACACCTAGTATATATGTATATCACTCAGCTGATACAGATATAGATGAATTTAAGGAAGTTTTGTGGGGAATAGAAGAAGAAGGAATTCCGTATATAGTAAAACAAATGAAATTTAATAACTGTGAAACTTTAAGTCATGAAGCATCTTTAAAATCTAGGTTGTCTGTAGGAATTGGTATAAATAAAGAAAAGATAATCTTAACAACTAATAAATTAAAAAAAGATAGACCATTATTTTGTATAGATTTTAATCAAGAATTAAGATCATTTAGAAACCTAGGAGCTAACGGAGCAAGATTAGTTAAAGGAATTGAACTTAAGAAAATATAAAGAGGTGATATTACTTGAAAAAATTAAATGAATATAAAGAATTAAGCTTAGAAATAGTTAAAGAAATGGCTAAAGCAGCAGAAAAAAAAGCTTTAGAAATAAATGTACCTGTAGTATTTTCAGCAGTTGATAAAGGTGCAAACCTTATGTTAATGCATAGAATGGAAGATGCTTTTATAACAAGTATAGAAATCTCAATAAACAAAGCATTTACATCTGCTTGTTTAAAACAAGGAACTCATGAGATAAGTGAAGTTGTTCAACCAGGAGAATCTTTATATGGACTTCAACTTACAAACAATGCTAGGATAGTTCCTTTTGGTGGAGGTCTACCAATTGTAGTAGATGGACAAGTTGTAGGAGCTGTAGGTGTAAGTGGAGGATCAGTAGAAGAAGATAGATTAATAGCACAAGCTGCTGTTGATGCTTTTCATAAAGTTAATAGCTAATAACATAAGACAAGCAGTTGATATTTGTGAGAATTTATAAGCTAGAATAAATATGGCTTATGTATCATTATTAGCTAGTATTATCCCCCTTCAGAAATGAGGGGGGAATTTAATGGGAGAAATATTATGGATTTAAGATTTTTTGCAGAATTAGTAGGAACGATGATATTAGTATTACTAGGAGACGGAGTTGTAGCTAATGTAATACTTAAAAAAACAAAAGGTGTAAATGGTGGAATAATATCTATAACAGCTGGGTGGGCATTTGCAGTTACCATACCAGTATTTATGTTTGGTAATATAAGTGGAGCTCATTTTAATCCAGCAGTAACATTAGCTCTTGCATCTATTGGAAAGTTTCCGTGGGAAGATGTTCCAATGTATTTAATAGCACAATTTATAGGAGCATTTATAGGAGCTTCATTAGTATTAATTTCTTATTATGACCATTTTAAATTAACTGAAGATAAAAGTATTAAATTAGGTGTATTTTGTACAGCTCCAGAAGTTAGAAACTTAAAGTCAAACTTTATAACTGAATTTATAGGAACTTTTATATTAATGTTTGCAATATTAGGTATAGGAGCATATACATTAGCTGAAGGAATAAGTCCGATTGCAGTAGGTATAGTAGTATGGGGCATAGGTTTAAGTTTAGGAGGACCTACAGGATATGCTATAAATCCAGCTAGAGATTTAGGGCCAAGACTTGCACATTTTATACTACCAGTTCCAAATAAAGGAGATTCTGACTGGCAATATGCTCCAATACCAGTTATAGCACCTATATGTGGAGCTATAGTTTCAGCATTTATTTACAATATGATATTTTAATGTTAAATATATATGTATATACTAAAATAAATGTTGCATTAGCAATAAAAATAAACTAAATAATGCTTAATATAACTTTGCAAATAATATTAATTTAAAAAAAGCCATATATAAGTAGAAATATATTCATACTTATATATGGCTTTTTATATGAAAATAACAGTGGTACCACTACTACTTAAAACTTACATATATGTGGTACTTTAAATAAAGCTCATTTAATCATATAATCTTAATATAAACAAGAAAAGAACTAATTGACATATAGGAGATGGATAAAATGATGAAGGTTGGAGTTATAATGGGTGGTGTATCTTCAGAAAGAGAAGTATCACTAAAATCAGGAAGAGGAATACTAGGTAGCATAGATAAAAATAAATATGAAGTAGTAGAAGTAATATTAGATTCAAAACAAGATATATTTGAAAAAGCAAAAGGATTAGACTTTGCACTACTTGCACTACATGGAGAATTTGGAGAAGACGGAACAGTTCAAGCAATACTTGAAGCAATGGATATACCATACTCAGGATGTGGACCTTTAACTAGTGGTTTATGTATGGACAAAAATATGAGTAAAAAAATATTAAAAGAAGGAAACATACCAACAGCTCCTTGGACTACTGTAAAGGACTTAGATAAAATAGATTATGACAAAATAGAAGAGATTGGATATCCTTTATTTATAAAGCCAAATAGTGGGGGTTCTAGTGTAGCTACATTTTTAATAAAAGATAAAAGTGAAATATATGATGCAGTTAAAGAAGTATTAAAATATGATAAAGAAGCTATGATAGAAAAATATATAAAAGGTGAAGAATACACTTCATTTATATTAAACGGAGAAGTATTCCCAACAATATCTATAAAAACAGAAAATGAATTCTTTGATTATGAAGCTAAATACTCACAAGATGGAAAAGGTGCAAAAGAAGAAGTAGTATACTTAGATAAAGATTTACAAGAAAAAGTAAATGAAGTTTCTAAAAAATGTTGGGATGCTTTTAACTGTAGAGTTTATGTAAGAGTTGATGTTATAATAAGTGAAGGAGTACCTTACGTTTTAGAACTTAACACATTACCAGGAATGACTGCTACTAGTTTAATACCTCAAAGTGCAAAAGCTAGAGGTATAGAGTATAGTGAGTTAATAGATAAGATAATAGAATATTCACTAGCTTAAAAGTAATTAATAAAATTTTATAAATTCTAAAACTATAAGGAGGAACGATTCGTTCCTCCTATATTTGTTATCTAAGTAAAACTAAATAAGGAGAGTATTAAATGATAGAAATTCTAATAACTAGTCTTGAAAATCTATTTGCAGTTTTAGGTACTTTTATAGTTTTTGGATTTATATTTAATGTAATTCAAATTATCAATGAAAGACTTATAGTATCTACATTTGGATTTAAAGGACTAGTAATTACAGGATATATAGGAACGGTAGTACATGAGTTAAGTCATATGATAATGGCAAAAATATTTAATCATAAAATAGTTGATTTTAAATTATTTAGACCTAAAAAAGCACTTTCAGATGGGGTATTTGGATACGTTAAGCACTCTTATAAATCAAATAGTTTGTATCAAAGGGTAGGTGATTTTTTTATAGGAATAGCACCTATGATATTTGGAACAGCTTTAATATGGTTAATAATGATGATTTTAACTCCTAATACTTATAATGATCTTATAAATAATATAAATGTCATAGATTATTTAAATAGTTTAAATAATATAGATATAAATAGTATAATAAATATTTTATTAATACAAACAAAAGTAATAATAGATAGTATGTTTTTAACTAAAGATATTTTTAGTATTAGTCATATAATAATGCTTATATTAGTTTACTTTATTTCAACTCATATGACATTAAGCAAAAAAGATATACAAGGAAGTTTAAATGGATTAGTTATATGCTACATTATATCTATAATACTAACTATAATTAGTACAATGTTAAAAAATGAAAGTATTTTTTTATTAGATTTAATTATAAAATTTAACATATATACAATATCTTTTTTAATGATTGGACTAATATTTTCAATAGTTACATTAGTTATAACTTTCCTTTTAAATAGGATTTTAAATAAATAATAAAAATACTTATTAATATAGAGGTGATATAACACTTGATATTTTCAAATATAGATTTTAATGATGAAGAACCAATATATATACAAATAAAAAATAACATAAAAGATATGATATCAAAGGGAATGCTTAATAAAGGAAGCAAATTACCTTCTACTAGAGAGCTTAGCGAAATACTAAATGTAAGTAGAAATTCAGTAATATCTGCTTTTGAAGAATTAAAGGATGAAGGGGTTATACACTCTCAAAAAGGAAAAGGAACATTTGTAAGTATATCTAATGTATATAAGGAAAATACTTGGAATATAAATTGGGATGAAAAATATAATAAATACGCAAATTTATGCGAAGAACTTGATATAGTAAAAAGTGAAATACCTTGGGAGAAAGATTTAATATCTTTTAAAAGCATATCTCCTCAAGGAGAATTGTTTGATATTGACGAAATAAAAAAATCATTTTTAAATAGAATATCTCTTGAAGGTCATAAGCTACTTAACTATGGCTATGCAAAAGGATATCAACCACTTATTAACTATTTACTTTCATATATGGAGGATAAGGGCGTTGACACTTCTAACAAAGACATATTAATAACTAATGGATTTACAGAAGGTCTTGATATAATACTATCTTCATTTACTAAAAGTGGGGACACTATTATATGTGAAAATCCTACTCACAATACTGCTATAAAGCTTTTTAAGGTTTATGATTTAAATATAGTAGGAATTGATATGACTGACAATGGAATGGATTTAGAGATTTTAGAAAAAGAGCTTAAAAATAATGATGTTAAGCTTTCATTTGTAGTTCCATCTTATCACAATCCAACGGGTATAGTTATGAGACACAAAGAAAGATATGAACTTTATAATCTTATGAAAAAGTACAATGTTCCTATAATAGAAGATGGGTTTAATGAAGAACTACTTCATACAGGTTCTCACATATGTCCAATTGCAGCCCTTGATGGTGAATCTAATGGAGTATTATATATAGGAAGCTTTTCAAAGGTACTTTTCCCTGGCATGAGAATAGGCTGGATATTAGCTGATAAGAGTATTATAAGTAAATTAGAAAGTGTTAAAAGATGTAAAAATATTCATGTATCTTTTTTAGATCAAGCTATTTTATATGATTATTTAAATAATGGATCCTTTGAAAAGTATATGAAAAAAATTAAAAAATTCTATAAAGAAAAATATGAATTTGCACTAGAATGTGTAAAAAAATATATACATACAGATTACATTATGGGCGAAGGTGGACTTCATATATTTTTGAAATTAGACAATATAAATAGTAGAGAGTTATTAACTAGGTGTTATGAAAAAGGCGTTATATTTATGTGTGGAGATGTATTTTATACAGATGATAGTGGGCATGATACATTAAGACTTGGTTTTTCAAGGCTTGATTTTGAGGATATTGAAAAAGGAATTAAGATAATTGGTTCTGTTATAGATGAGCTTAGGTAATATAAAATTAAAAATAAGCTATATAAATTATAATTTTAGTAAGAGGAACGAATAGTTCCTCTTATTTTTTACTTTAAAGAAATATTAGATAAATAAGCTATATAGAACACCATCATTTATTATATCTTTATAAACAAGTAGAATAGCTTATAATTTGTATGGAAAAAATAAAAGAGCAAAGTAATTTTTAAAACATGTAATATAAAGGAGTATATAAGATAATGCCAATTAAAGAACAAGTTCCACAAGATAAAGGTATTGACCATACTATAGCTATGTCCCAAGAGGCATATCTATTTATAAAAAATAGGGTAGATAAATATCAGTCGGATATATTTGAGACACATTTGCTAGGAGAAAAAGCAATCTGTATAGTTGGAGAGGAAGCAGCAAGGATTTTTTATGATTCAGAGTTATTTAAGCGAAATGGTGCTGCTCCAAAACGAGTACAAAAAACATTGTTTGGTATAGGTGGTGTACAGTCTATGGATGGAGAATCACATAGGCATCGTAAAAATCTTTTTATGTCATTGGCTAACTCACATCATCAAAATCAACTTTCAAAACTTCTAATGGATAAATTGCAATCATCAATTAGTAAATGGAAAGATAATAAGGAGATTGTACTTTTTGATGAGGCAAAGTATATTTTATGCTGGGTAGCATGTAATTGGGCTGGGGTTCCTCTCTTAGAATCTGAGGTAAAAGAGAGAGCAGAGGATTTTAGTGCAATGGTTGATGCCCTTGGAGCAGTAGGGCCACGATATTGGAAAGGTAAAATAGCTAGATCTAGAGCCGAAGAGTGGATAGAAAAAGTCATAGAAGATGTTCGTTCTGGTAAGCTTAAGGTTGAAGAAAGCTCAGCACTTTATGCTATGGCTTTTCATAGAGAGTTAGATGGTAGTCAACTAGATACTAAAATTGCTGCGGTGGAACTTATCAACATACTACGTCCAATTGTTGCTATCTCAACATTTATTACATTTTCGGCTTTGGCTTTATATGAGCACCCAGAGTGTAAAGAAAAACTTTTGTCTGGTAACAGTAAAGATTTTGAAATGTTTGTGCAAGAAGTTAGACGCTATTACCCATTTGGGCCATTTTTAGGGGCAAGAGTAAAAAAGGATTTTGCTTGGAATAAATACGAATTTAAAAAAGACATGCTTGTTATTCTTGATATTTATGGTACAAATCATGATTCACGAATATGGGAGAAGCCTTTTGAATTTATACCAGAGCGTTTTAAAGAGCGTAATGAGAGCTTATTTGATTTTATTCCTCAAGGTGGCGGAGATCCTGCAAAAGGTCATCGCTGTCCAGGGGAAAAAATTACAATTGAAATCATGAAAGCTAGTATTGATTTTCTTATTAATAAGATTGAGTTTGAAGTACCTAATCAGGATTTAAGTTATAGCCTAGAAAGGATACCTACGTTGCCTAAAAGTGGATTTGTAATGAACAATATTAGACGAAAAATTTAGTTTCTTAATGTTTGATTATAATAGAATAAAATTAAAATAATTAAACTTTATAAATTCTAAAACTACAAGGAGGAACGAATCGTTCCTCCTTATTTTTTACTTCAAAAGTAATCACAATTACAAATTAATAAAAAGTGAAAATAGTCATATTTTAAGAAAGTATATTACTAGAAATAATACTGGGCAAAGCTAAAAGTTTAAGTTATAGCACTGTATCTAGATACAACATTATTGGTAAAAACATAGATTTTAAATTTTTAGAAGAGTTTGTTAAATCTATTAATAATTAAATAAAAAATAGTAGCAGATGCTCCTGTTTTATACTAATTTTAAAATATATTTCTAAAATTCAAACTTTTTGATACGTATTATGATTACAATGTAATTAGAAAATAAAATATGTAATTAAGATAGTGAGATAAGGAGGATAATATCTTGAAAAAAATTATATCATTATTATTAACAAAGCCTCTAACTTATGGATTGGAAATGAATATTTTGAGATGATAAATATTTTAAGATCTAATGGAGGTGGTTGGAAAACTGAATGGGTAGATTTATACAACAATGGGCATAGAGGATTAATTTGTATTATGTTAGATGTAGTTAATATAGATGAAGTTTATAACTTATTAAATAAAAAAAGTATTGAAATTACAAAACCTGAGCATTTAAAATTTAAATGGTTTTTCAACATGCTTACAAGAACTATGCCTTGGCAAAATAGTTATATTAATTTTTTTGAAGGAATTCCATTGTAAATTGGATTTCAACAAATGAATGATGAAAAATCTCGAAAGTTTATGAATGAATATATGATTCCAAATAGCAGAGACAATGATATCATTGGTATAAGTGAAGTTATAGTAAGATGACCATTAACTAATAATGATATAAAGCTTATTCATAATATATTTGATATTTATATACTCAAACAGAACCTTTAACTATACAATTAAATCAACAACACGTCTTAGTTTTTGAAGATAGCGAAAGTTATTCAGTCGATATAATTACCAAATGTAACAATAAAAGCTTTAATAATAAAAGTATATCTATAGAAAATATTGCTATTAAGAATATATAGTTCATTATTTAATATAATTCCTATTAAATAATGAACCTTGAGCAATAAATTCATATCCTACTTCTTTTAAATTCAAAGACTTAAATAAGTTATTACAGCATAAACTTAAATTATTAATATTACTAGATAGTATAGGCCCAACTATCTTTTTATGATCTATAATAGCTATACTTGCATACTAATGGAGGAGAAATAAAAGATTACGAAGGTGTTAATAAATCAAAACTACCTCAATTACCACTAATATGTGTAAACACAACAGCAGGAACAGGTAGTGAGTTAACAATATTCTCTATAATAACAGATGAAGAAAGACATGTTAAAATGGCTTTAGTAGAGAAAAATATGACTCCAATATGCGCAGTTAATGATGGACAAAATTTAATCGCTCGTGAAAATATGGCATATGCTGAGTGTTTAGCAGGAGTTGCATTTAACAATACATCATTAGGGTATGTTCATGTTATAGCTCATCAATTAGGTGGATTTTATGATTCACCTCATGGAGTATGTAATGCAGTATTACTTCCAAGAGTTGAGAAGTTTAATGCTAAAGTATGTGCAAATAGATTAAAAGATGTTGCTAAGTTTATGGGCATAGACGTATCTAATATGAATGATGAAGAAGGGGCTAATGCTTGTATAAATGCTATAGAAAAATTATCAAAAGCTGTAAATATACCAACAGGACTTAAAGAACTTGGAGTGAAAGAAAAAGATTTTGACACTTTAGCAGCTAATGTATTAAAAGATGCTTGTGGTTTAACTAATTCAATAACTGCTACTCATGAAGAAATAAAAGAAATACTTAAATTATCTATGTAATAAATATAAATATTAATATATAGCCTAAGGATTATTTCCTTAGGTTTATTTATTTTAAATAAAAATAATAAAGGGAAAAAACAAATAATGTAGAATTATTAAATCTTGAGTATATTTTGAGACAGGGAGATTTAATAAATGACAAAATTTAAGAAAATAATATACATATTAACTGTTATATTAATGACACAGATGTTTATATCTAAAATACATGCAAAAAGTACAAAAGATGCGTCATTTAACGTTTTAGTACTAAACTCTTATCATCAAGGACATTACTGGGAATCAAATATAACAATGGGGCTTAAAAATTATATATCAAATAATAATGAGTCAAATATAAACTTTAAAGTTGAATATTTAGATTTTAGAGTTAATCACAATAAAGAATATATAAAATCATTAAAAGATATGTTAAGTAAAAAGTACCCAAAGGGAAGTATAGATGTTATATATACAGTAAATGATGAAGCTTATGAAGTTTTTAAAAATGAAGTAAAAAATATAAATAGTAATTTTTATAAATTACCTCTTTTATTTAGTGGAGTAGATAACAATTTAGAAGAAACTAGCAAAGAAAAAGAAAATATGGCAGGTATATATCACCGTGATGATACATTAGATTTAATGATTTTAATGAAAGACTTAACTCCTAAAGCAAGATATATAAATATAATAACAGAAGAATCAGGATATGGATATTCTATTTATAAGGAAGTAACAAGGATAGTAGATAGATACTTAAAAGATCAAGTAAAAATAAGACATATAAAAAGTAATTATTTAGAAGATATAACAAAAGAATTAAGTGAGATTAAAAACTCAGAAGATACTATTAATGTAATAGGAGGAGAATTTCAGTACGAGAATTCAGGAAAGTATATAGCTCCTATAGAAGTTATAAGCACAATAAAAAATTATAGCAGTGCACCAATATACTCTAACGATCAAACCTATATGAATGCTGGGATATTAGGTGGTAGCATGGATATAGGGCAAGAACAAGGTAGTATAATTGGAGAGATGATAATTAAGTTAAAAAGTGGAGAAAAAATAGAAAATATTAAAAGTGTTCCAGAACCTAAAGTAAAATCATACGTAGATTATAACAGTATATATGAGTATAATATTAATCCTTTTTCTGTAATAAAGGATGTAGTTGTTTTAAATAAAGATCCTTTTGAATTACTAATTCCTACATGGATGAAAGGAGTTTTAATATTTTTACAAATCATATCAATAATAATTATTATAGGTATAATCATAATTTTTATTAGATTTAGAAATGATAAATTAAAAAGAATAGAAATACAAAAAAGAGCAAAAGAAAGAGAGAAATTAAAATCAGATTTTATAGTTAATCTAAGCCATGAATTAAGAACACCTATAAATATAATATTAGGAACAACTAAAGTATTAGAAAAAAGTCTTGAAAAAGGAAATCTAGATAAAGATTATATATTAAGTAAGCTAGAAAATGTAGATAAAAATGCCTATAGACTGCTTAAAATATCAAATAATATAATAGATATGACTAAAGCTGAATCTGGAATGTTAAAATTAAACTTAGAAAATTGCAATATAGTATGTGTTGTAGAAGATATATTTGAGTCTAGTATAGATTTTGCAAGAAGAAAAAATATTGATATGGTATTTGACACAGAATGTGAAGAGGTAAAAGTAGCTATAGATATATTTCAAATTCAAAGAGTTATATTAAATTTGTTATCAAATGCTATAAAGTTTACACCTGAAAATGGAGTTATAAGTGTGTATATTTATAAAGAAAAAGAAAATGTAGTTATTGAAGTAAAAGATAATGGAGTAGGTATATCAAAAGAAAAGGTTGATTATATATTTCATAGATTTTATCAAGTGGACAACTTATATACTAGACACAATGAAGGTAGTGGAATAGGACTTTGTATAGTAAAGGAAATAATAGATATTCATGATGGAAAAATACAAATAGAAAGTGAAATAAATAAAGGTTCTACTTTTAAGATATGCCTTCCTAGACATTTGAAAGTAAATGAAATGCAAAATGAAGGTTCAAGTATAAAAGATATAAATAAAATAGTAGATTTAGAAATGTCTGATGTATATTAATTAGTAATCTGTATATAAGCTTTAAAGATGCTTATGTATAGGTTACTTTACTTTAAAAATAAATGATAAATACTTAGTAAATGAAAATAAATTTTTATTTGAAACTATAATTACACTTATAGTAGAATAAAATAATAGATAAAAAATTATAATAAGGATTGATGATATTGACATATATTTTAAACAGTAGACAAGTTAAGATAATTAATATATTAAACAAAAGTACACAACCTATAACTAGTAAGGCTTTAGCATATGAACTAGATTGTTCTACAAAAACAGTTCAAGGAGAAATAAAAGAGATAAACTCTACTTTAGAAAATGTAAAAATAGATTCTATAAGAGGAAAAGGATATATATTAGTTGGAAATGTAGATTCTATTATTGATAAAGATGATGAACAAACTAACGTTAATATAGATAGAGTAGGATATATATTAAAAAAGATACTACTACTTTATAAAGATAAAACATTGAAAATAGAAAGTTTAGCAGATGAAATGTATGTTAGTCTATCTACCATAAAAAATGACTTAAAAGAAGTTAAAGTTATACTTGAAAATTATAATTTAAAAACTATATCAAAACATAAGCTAGGTATTAGTATTTCAGGAGATACTAAAAATATAATAAAGTGTATAATAGAAAGTAGCTTAAAGTACAAAAACATAAATATTGAAGACTTTTTTAGTGACATTGTAGCTTCAAATATATCTTCAATAAGAAGTGAAATATTATACAATATACATAAAAAACATATAATATTTACTGATTATGAATTTAATAATATATTCAATTATATACTACTATCACTATCATTAGAAGATAATAATAATTATAAAGAATTTATAAAAATATATATTAATAACTACCAAGAAAAAATAAACAGTAATTACAATAAAGAATATGAAGAAAAAGTACTAAGCTCTATAGATGAGTTTATTAAAAATTTAAAATTAGCTACATCTATAGATTTAAGTAATGATAATATATTTAAAAAGTATTTATATAAGCATATACTTAGTTTTTGTACTAATAAAGAACTAAACATAAATACTCAAAGTATAATAGCAAGCGATATAAAGGCTAAGTATCCATTTGCATTTGAACTAGCAACTATTGCAAAAAATACATTAGAAAAAGATTTAGATATTAAAATAGATGAAAATGAGATTGCAAATATTGCAATTCATATAGGAGGAGCATTACAAAGAACTTCTCATAAAGAAAACAAAAAAGTATTAAAAGCTATAATAGTATGTGCATCAGGCATTGGAACATCTATGCTTATAAAGGCAAAGATTGAAGCTAAATTTGATAAAAGAATTGAAATACTAAAAGTAATTCCTTCTTACTTAATAGATTTTATAGGAGTACTTGATGTAGATTTTATAATATCTACGGTACCTATAGATATTAAAAATATTCCTGTTATAAATGTATCACCATTTTTAGATGAAAAGGAAATAATGATAATAGAAAAGTTTATAGATACAGGTAAAATTTATTATAATATAAATTTATCTGAAATATTTGATAAGGATTTATTCTTTACAGACTTAGATTTTGATAATAAATATGACGTAATAGATTATATGTCTGATAAATTACTTAAAAAGAACTATATAGATGAAGAAATGAAATTATCTTATATAGATAGAGAAAAGATAGCTACAACAGAAATTGGGAATATGGTAGCTATTCCTCATGGAGCTAAAGGAAAGGTTTATAAAAATGCTATAGCAATAGGAATATTTAAAAAAAGCATAAACTGGGAAGTAGGAGACGTAAGGCTTATAGTAATGCTTTGTATACAAAAAGATAGTACGCTAAATTATGAAGACTTACTTTCAAATATATACAAAAGAATAGATTCTATAGCTAAAGTTATAAGTATATGTGAATCTAAAAATTATGATAAGTTTATAGCTATGTTTAAGTAAATCTAGTTTAACTTATAACTTGTAAAAAATTTAATATAATAAAGGCAAAAATATGCATTTATATTTAATAGATAAATTTCTCTTTTAAGTAAGAGAAATTTTTTGTCTTTTAGGAAAAGGTATTCTGAAATATTATAAATATATAGGATAACACAACGAGGTGATAAAATGATTTATACAGTTACACTTAATCCATCTATAGATTATGTAATAAAGCTAGATAATCTAAAAAATGGAGAAGTAAATAGAACTAAAGAAGAACATGTATATCCAGGTGGTAAAGGTATAAACGTATCTTTAATATTAAAAGAACTAGGATATGAAAGTAGAGCACTAGGATTTGTTAGTGGATTTACTGGTAATTATATAAAAGATGTATTAAGAGACAAAGGATTAAATGAAGATTTTATAAATATAGAAAATGGATTTACAAGAATAAATGTTAAGGTTAAAAGTGATGAAGAAACAGAGATAAATGGTCAAGGTCCAAATATAAGTGACAAAGACTTAAATAGATTATATGAAAAATTAGATGCTCTTAGAGAAAATGATGTATTAGTATTAGCAGGAAGTATACCCAATACTTTAGATTCTTCTCTTTATGAAAATATAATGAAAAGGCTAGAAAATAAAAATATAAAAATAGTAGTAGATGCAACTAAAAATTTATTAATAAATGTGTTAAAACATAAACCATTTTTAATAAAACCAAACAACCATGAATTAGAAGAATTATTCAATGTTAAATTAGAAACTACTGATGACATAATAACTTATGCTAGAAAGTTAAAAGATATGGGAGCTAAAAATGTATTAGTATCAAGAGGAAAAGATGGAGCATTACTTATAACAGAAAATGGAGAAACATTTATAAGTAACGCAGCAAAAGGAAAAGTTAAAAACTCAGTAGGTGCAGGAGATTCTATGGTAGCTGGATTTATAGCTGGATATCTAAATTCAAAAGATTACAAGGAAGCTTTAAAGCTAGGAGCAGCTAGTGGAGGTGCGACAGCTTTTTCTAATGATTTAGCAAATAAAGAACATATATATAGCTTAATAGATGAAATAAATGTAGAAAGGAGATAAGCTATGAAAATAGTAGATTTAATAAATAAAAAATCTATAAATCTCAACTTAAAAGCAGCTGATAAAAGTGATGCAATAGATAAACTAGTAGATTTAGTAGAAAATAGTGGCAATTTAAATAATAAAGAAGAATATAAAAAAGCAATAATAGCTCGTGAAAATCAAAGTACAACAGGAATAGGAGAGGGAATAGCTATACCTCATGCTAAAACTAGTTCAGTTAAAAATGCTTGTTTAGCTGCAGCTGTTTGTAAAGATGGTGTAGATTATGAATCTTTTGATGGTAGCCTATCACATTTATTTTTTATGATAGCAGCACCAGAGGGAGCTAATAATACTCACTTAGAAGTATTATCAAAATTATCTACAATACTAATGGATGAAGAATTTAGAGAAAAACTTATAAATGCTAAAAGTGAAGATGAGTTTTTAAGTTTAATAGATAAAAAAGAAAAAGAGAAATTTCCAGAGGAAAAAGAAGAAAAAATAGAAGTAATTAAAGAAAAAGCTTCAAAATACCCAAAAGTATTAGCAGTTACAGCTTGCCCAACAGGTATAGCACATACTTTTATGGCGGCAGAAAGCCTAAACAAACAAGCTGATAAAATGGGCGTTAGCATAAAGGTAGAAACTAATGGTTCATCTGGGGCTAAAAATGTATTAACTAAAGAAGAAATAGAAAATGCAACAGCTATAATAGTAGCAGCAGATAAAAAAGTTGATATGGCTAGATTTAACGGAAAAAAAGTTATAATAACTAAAGTTGCTGATGGAATACACAAAGCAGAAGAGTTAATAACTAAAGCAGAAAATGGAGATGCACCTATATATAATCACGGCGGCAATGTAGAAACAAAAGAAGAAAGTAGTGACGAAAGTACATTTAGAAAAGTATATAAGCATTTAATGAATGGTGTATCAAACATGCTACCATTTGTAGTAAGCGGAGGTATACTAATAGCTTTAGCATTTTTACTTGATGATTACTCAATAAACCCAGATACTTTTGGGTCAAACACACCACTTGCAGCCTTCTTTAAATCAATAGGAGATACTGCTTTTAAATTTATGTTACCAGTACTAGCAGGATATATTGCATATAGTATAGCTGATAGACCAGCTTTAGTAGTAGGATTTGTTGGAGGCGCATTAGCAAATACTGGTGGTTCAGGTTTCTTAGGAGCATTACTTGCCGGTTTTATAGCAGGATACTTAGTAGTAGGACTTAAGAAAGTATTTAGTGTATTACCAGATTCACTAGATGGTATAAAGCCAGTACTTTTATATCCTCTATTTGGAACACTTTTAATGGGTATTATAATGACATTTATAATAATACCTCCAGTAGCAGCACTTAATTTAGGAATAACTAATTTCTTAAATGGACTTGGAACAAGCTCTAAATTAATACTTGGATTAATACTTGGTGGTATGATGGCAATAGATATGGGTGGACCAATAAATAAAGCAGCTTATGTATTTGGAGTAGCATCACTACAATCAGGTCAATTTGAAATAATGGCAGCAGTTATGGCAGGTGGTATGGTACCTCCTTTAGCAATAGCACTTGCTACAACTTTCTTTAAAAATAGATTTACAAAAGAAGAAAGAGAATCAGGTAAGGTTAACTATGTAATGGGATTATCATTTATAACAGAAGGGGCAATACCATTTGCAGCAGCAGACCCACTTAAAGTTATACCAGCTTGTGTATTAGGTTCAGCAACAGCAGGAGCACTTAGTATGATGTTTAACGCAACACTAAGAGCACCACATGGAGGAATATTTGTTGTTCCAGTTGTTGGTAACCCTTTAGGATACTTAGCTGCAATAGCAATAGGTTCAGTAGTAGGTATGATAGCATTAGCAGCTTTAAAAAAGCCTATAAATGAATAATATATACTTAGTTAAAAATAGATAGACTTATATAAAAATAAGTCTATCTATTTTTTATATACTAAATGATTAAAAACTTTATTTATATATAAATTTGTATTATAATAAGATGTATATCCTATCATACTGAGGGAGTAGTTTGCACGTATTGTGTGATTAGGTCAACATAATGACTAAATAGTCTGGTCTAATCTTAAAAAACGAGACTCAGGTATGCTTATTTTGCATACCTAGAGTCTCGTTATTTTTTTGCAAAAATAAAAAATTAGGAGGCAATTATGAGTATTACAGCAGTATTATTTACAGCTTTAGCACTTTCAATGGATGCTTTTGCTGTATCGGTAACAAAAGGAATGACTATTAAACATTTAACAAAATCTTTAGGTATAAAAATAGCCTTATTCTTTGGAATATTTCAAGGTGGAATGCCACTTTTAGGGTGGGTTATGGGTATTGGATTTGAAAAGTACATAAAATCTATAGATCATTGGATAGCACTTATATTATTAAGTTACTTAGGATATAAAATGATAAAAGGATTTATAGATGAAAGAAAAGAAGCAAATGAAGTAGATACTTTGTTAGCTGCTACATCTGAAGAAGAGCTTTCTACAAAGGATATTTTAGTGTTATCTGTAGCTACTAGTATAGATGCTTTAGCAGTGGGAATAAGTTTTGCTTTTTTAAGTATAAACATAGTAGAGGTATCAATAGCTATAGGTGTTATAACATTTATAATGTGTTTATTTGGAGTTTTTATAGGTAAAAAAATAGGAAACGTATTTAATGGATATGCAGAACTTATAGGTGGAATTATACTTATAGGCATAGGTATAAATATATTTAATGAACATACACATATATTTAGTCAGTTATTTTAAGTACATATAATCAAAACATAAAAAATATATGATAAAAGTATAGATATAGTAAGTTTTTCAATAACTTATTATATCTATTTTTTTATAAAAATTAAAGTGTCTAATAGATATATTACAAAGTAAAAAAACGAACTTTATTTAATTTAAATATATAAAAATTCATAATAATACATAAAAAATATAAAAAAATATTGAAAATGTATGAAAATAATGATATAAATAATATTGTAAAATGATTTTGACATAAAATTAAGGAGTAATTAGAAAATGAAAAAAATATTAGTTTTACTACCAACAATATTATTATCAATATTTTTAATGGTAGGATGTACATCACAATCAGAAACAGGAAATGAAAATGTATTAGGTATAATAGGGGCTATGGAAGAAGAAGTAGAAATATTAAAAGAAAAGATGGATATAAAAGAAACTACGACTATAGCAGGTATAAAATTTTACAAAGGAACATTACATGATAAAAATATAGTGTTAGTTCGTTCTGGTGTAGGAAAAGTTAATATGGCTATGTGTACTCAAGTTTTAGTTGATAAATTTAATGTATCAGCTCTTGTAAATTCTGGAGTTGCTGGGACTATGAATGAAGATTTAAATCAAGGAGATGTAGTTATATCAACAACTACAGTTCAGCATGATTTTGATACAACAGCATTTGGAGATCCACTTGGAGAAATATCAAGATTAAATAAAAGATTCTTTGATGCAGATAAAAATATGATAAATAAAGCAAAAGAAGCTGCTAAGAATGTAAAAGGTGTAAATATAGTAGATGGAATGGTAGCTACAGGAGACCAATTTGTAGCAGGTGGAGATATTGCTAAAAAAATAAAAGATAATTTTAAAGATGTAGAGGCAGTAGAAATGGAAGGAGCAGCTATGGCACAAGTAGCTTACTTAAATGATATACCATTTGTTATACTTCGTTCAATATCTGATAAAGCCAATGGAGAAGCTGATTTATCATATGAGGAATTCTTACCAATAGCAGCTAAAAATGCTAGTTCATTATTAGAAGAATTTATAAAAATATACTAATATTAAGAATAAATAAAAGTTGGGCTAATCTATAGTCCAACTTTTTTATTATATAAAGCTAATGTAACTAAAAGTTGAATACATATTAATCAAAAATTTTATTAGGATGGTTATAAAGGGATAAATAAAGAAGTAGTTAATGTAGAAAATTTTTGGGATGATTTACGAAATCAAAATGACTATAAATAATTAAATGGACTAAATATAAAGGAGGAACGAATCGTTCCTCCTTTATATTTTAAAATTTGTTAAAAAAATAATTAATATTGCACTTTTTTTTATTAATGTATAATAAATATAGACGCATACAAATTTGGAGGGAAAAAATGAGAGAAATTTTAGAAGTAAATCCTATAATAGGTGCAATTAAAAATGACGAAAACTTAGAAGCTGTAGCAAAATCAGATTGTGATATTGTATTTTTATTAAATGGAGATATACTTAATTTAAAAAAAATAATCGAATATCTTCATAAATATGATAAAAAGGTATTTGTTCATATAGATATGATATCTGGAATAGCATCAAATCCGGTTATTGTTGATTATATAAAAAGAGAAGTAAAATTAGATGGAATAATAACTACTAAAACTAATATTGTAAAAAGGGCATTAGAGCTAAACCTAGATGTTGTGCAAAGGTTTTTCTTTATAGACTCAATGTCACTTGAAAATGCTATAGAAAGCTTAAGGAAAGTAAAGCCTCAAGCTATAGAAATAATGCCTGGAATAATGCCAAAGATAGTAAAAAGAATAAATAAAACTTATCCTAATATACCAATAATATGTGGTGGACTTATAGATGAAAAAGAAGAAGTTATAAATATATTATCTTGTGGTGCTATGGCAGTTTCAACTACAGATAAAAGTATATGGTAAGGATTAAAAAAAGGCTGTTAAAAACTTAACTGCAATGTTAAAAACTTAACCTTAAAAAATATTGACGGGAAAAAGTTTTTTTATTATTATTTAATTAAATCAATACTAGGCTGGAGACGAGAGAGCTAATAGTTTTTTTACTATGAGCTCTCTCTGTTTTTTTACAAAAAATTGATTTTATAAAAATTAAGGGGGAATTAAGTTGAAAAAAACATTGATGGGAGAGTGTATCTCTGAATTTATAGGATCCTGGATACTAATATTTATAGGTTGTGGATCAGTTGCATCACTTGTATTAAATGGAGCTAGTATTTCACAGTGGGAAATCGGTATAATATGGGGCCTTGCTGTTACCATGGCAATATATGTTACAGGAGCAGTGTCGGGTACACATATAAACCCAGCAGTTACTATAGCTTTAATGGTGTATAGGGATTTTCCAAAGAAAAAGGTCTTACCGTACATAATAGCTCAAATACTAGGATGTTTTGTAGGAGCTGCTACAGTTTACTTTTTATTTAAGAACTTATTCATATCTTTTGAAAATGCTAATAATATAGTAAGAGCAAGTGCAAGTGGTATGACTACAGCGGGAATATTCTCAACATACCCACATGCTGATATAAGTATAATGACAGCTTTATTTACAGAAATAATAATAACAATGCTTTTAGTTATGGTTATACTTGCAGTTGGAGAAGCTAAAAACTCAAACAAGCCTCATGCTAATTTAGCACCAGTTATGATAGGTTTAACAATAGCTATAATAGGTGCAAGTTTTGGAGTACTAACAGGATTTGCAATGAATCCATCAAGAGATCTTGGACCAAAATTATTTGCAATGATAGCAGGATGGGGAACTAATGCATTAGGAGAAAATATGTATTTCTTAGTTCCAATAGTAGGTCCAATTATAGGTGGTTTACTTGCAGGATTTGTATATGACAAAGGTGTAAAAAGATATTTAGATGATGAAGAGGTTACAGAAACATCTAAGTAGAAACATTAAATACAACAATAATTATAAATATAAATTTTAAAATTTCAGGGAGGGATTTGTATGGAAAGAAAGTATATAATGGCGCTAGATCAAGGAACAACAAGTTCAAGAGCAATATTATTTGATAAGAGTGGAAACATAATAGCAACTTCTCAAAAAGAATTTACTCAATTTTATCCAAATGCAGGATGGGTAGAACATAACCCTATGGAAATATGGGGAAGCCAAAGTGGAGTTATGAGAGAAGTTCTAGAAACTAATTCTATAAGACCAGATGAAGTTTGTGCAATAGGTATAACTAACCAAAGAGAAACTACAATAGTTTGGGATAAAAATACAGGAAAGCCAATATACAATGCGATAGTTTGGCAATGTAGAAGAACATCAGGTATATGTGATGAATTAGAAGCTAAAGGATACAAAGATACTATAAAAGAAAAAACAGGACTTATACTAGATGCATATTTTTCAGCAACTAAAATAAAATGGATACTTGATAATGTAGAAGGTGCAAGAGAAAAAGCAGAAAATGGAGATCTATTATTTGGTACAGTAGATACTTGGTTAATATGGAATTTAACTCGTGGAAAGGTACACGTAACTGATTACTCAAATGCTGCTAGAACTATGCTTTATAATATAAAAGAGTTAAAATGGGATGATGAAATACTTGAAATGTTAAACATACCAAAGAGTATGTTACCAGAAGTAAAACCATCTAGCTGTGTATATGGACACACAGACAAAGAAATGTTAGCAGGAGCTGAAATACCAATAGCAGGATGTGCAGGAGACCAACAAGCAGCACTATTTGGGCAAACTTGTTTTGAAGAAGGAAGTGCAAAAAACACTTATGGAACAGGTTGCTTTATGTTAATGAATACTGGAGAAAATATGGTAGAATCTAAAAATGGATTATTAACAACAATAGCTTGGGGTGTAGATGGGAAAGTTGAATATGCATTAGAAGGAAGTATATTTATAGGTGGTGCATCTATACAATGGTTAAGAGATGAACTTAGAATATTATATGATGCTAGCCAAAGTGAATTTTATGCTCAAAGTGTAGATGATACTAATGGAGTATATGTAGTACCGGCATTTGCAGGGCTTGGAGCACCATATTGGGATATGTATGCAAGAGGTAGCGTAATGGGACTTACTCGTGGTGCTAATAGAGCACATTTAGTTCGTGCAACACTTGAATCAATAGCATACCAAGTTAAAGATGTATTAAATGCTATGCAAGAAGATTCAGGACTAAAGCTAAATGGTCTTAAAGTAGATGGAGGAGCAAGTGCAAATAATTTCTTAATGCAGTTCCAGTCTGATATATTAGATGCAAATATAAATAGACCAAAAGTAGTAGAAACTACTGCACTAGGAGCAGCTTACCTAGCAGGATTGGCTGTAGGATTTTATGATAGCAAAGAAGATATTAAAAAATCTTGGATAATAGATAAAGAGTTTACTCCTAATATGAGTGATGCAAAGAGAAACTTATTATATAAAGGATGGAAAAAAGCAGTACAAAGAAGTCTTGATTGGGCAAGAGAAGATGAAGAACTTAAATCTGAATTAGCATCAGTTGAGAGTTAATATAAAATTAGTGACAAAAAATATTTTATAGTATATAATTAATATATGAAGGAAAATGTTTACAATTTTAAAGTAATATCTATAATTTACAAATTATAACAAAGTGAATTTTATTAAGTACAATATTTAAATATTTTTGGCTAAGAGATGAGAGAGCCTTCTATACAACGTATAGGGGGCTCTCTGTCTTTTTTTAGAAAAAACATAAGTTGGAGGGAAAGTTATGTATGATATAGCAATAATAGGAGCTGGAATTGTGGGAAGCTCTATAGCTCGTGAATTATCTAAATATAATTTAAAAACAGTAGTACTAGAAAAGGGAGTTGAAGTTTGTCAAGGAACTACTAAAGCAAATAGTGCTATAGTACATGGTGGATATGATGCACATGAAGGAAGTTTAAAGGCAAGATTAAATGTAGAAGGTAACAAGTTGTATCCTAAACTTTGTAAGGAGCTAAATGTAGAATTTAAACAAAATGGTTCTTTAGTTTTAGCTTTCGATGAAGAAGATAAAAAACATATACAACAACTTTATGATAGAGGAATAAAAAATGGTGTAGAAGGTCTAAAAATACTAAACAAAGAAGAAGTATTAAAACTTGAGCCTAGTGTAAATAAAAACGTAGTAAGTGCACTACTTTGTGAAGTAGCAGGTATAGTTTGTCCATTTAATTTAAATATAGCACTTATGGAAAATGCTATAACAAATGGAGTAGATTTAAAATTAGAAAGTGAAGTAGTAGATATTAATAAAATAGATGATGAATTTAATATAAAACTAAAAAATGGCAAAATAATAAAATCAAAATATGTAATAAACGCAGCTGGAGTATACAGTGACAAAATAAACAATATGATAGGCGGAGATGAGTATTATATCATACCTAGAAAAGGAGAGTACAAAATACTAGATAAATCTGAAGGGAAAATAGCAAATCATACATTATTCCAATGCCCAACAAAAAAAGGTAAAGGTGTATTAGTAACTCAAACAGTTCATGGAAACTTATTAGTTGGTCCAAATGCAAATGTTGTAGATGACAAAGAAGATATATCTACAAGTAGAGAAGGTATAGAAGAAGTAGTTAATGCCTCAAGAAAAAGTATAGAAAATATAGATTTTAGAAAGACAATAACATCTTTTGCAGGACTTAGAGCAACACCAAATACAGGAGACTTTATGATATTTGCATCAGATAAATGCAAAAACTTTATAAATGTAGGTGGAATAGAATCACCTGGGTTAGCTTCATCACCAGCTATTGCAAAATATGTAGTAGAAATTCTAAAAGAAGAGGGATTAAACTTAGAGAAAAACACAAACTTTAACCCAATAAGAAGAAAAAATAAGCCATTTTCACATATGAGCACTAAGGAAAAAGAAGAAATAGCAAAAAAAGATGAAAGATATAAAAAGATAATATGTAGATGTGAAATGGTAACAGAAGGTGAAATAATAGATGCTATAAAATCTCCATGTGGAGCTAAAACTGTAGATGGAGTTAAAAGAAGAGTAAGACCAGGAATGGGAAGATGCCAAGGTGGTTTTTGTGGTCCTAAAGTTATAGAAATAATAGCTAGAGAACTTAAGATAAATGTTGAAGATGTATTAAAAGATTATGACAAATCAAACATGGTAGTAGGTAAAGTTAAGGAAATGAGGGGTGAGTTAGTTGAAATATAATGTTGTTGTTGTTGGAGGAGGACCAGCAGGTCTTGGAGCAGCTTATGAAGCTAAGAAAAATGGTGCAAAAGATGTACTTATAATAGAAAGAGACAGAGAATTAGGTGGAATACTTAATCAATGTATACACAATGGATTTGGACTTCATGAATTTAAAGAAGAACTAACAGGGCCTGAGTATGCTCATAGATTTATAGAAATGATAAAAGAAGAAAATATAGATTATATGCTAAATACTATGGTACTTAATATAACTAAAGATAAAACTATAGAAGCACTTGGAGAAGATGGACTTATAAATATAAGTGCAGATTCAATCGTTCTTGCTATGGGATGTAGAGAAAGAACTAGAGGTGCAATCGATATACCAGGATATAGATGTGCAGGAGTATATAACGCAGGAGCAGCTCAAAGGCTATCAAATATGGAAGGATATATGGTAGGTAAAGAAATAGTTATATATGGATCAGGAGACATTGGTCTTATAATGGCAAGACGTATGACATTAGAAGGCGCTAAAGTTAAGGCAGTAGTAGAAGTTAATCCTCACAGTAGTGGGCTTACTAGAAATATAGTACAGTGTTTAGATGATTTTAATATACCTTTAATGTTAAGCACAGGTATAAGTTATATTCATGGAAAAGAAAGAGTTAAAGGAGTTACACTTTCAAAACTTGATGAAAATAGAAAGCCTATAAAAGGAACAGAAGAATATATACCATGTGATACAGTACTTTTATCAGTAGGACTTATACCAGAAAATGAGTTAAGTGTTGATTTAGGAGTAAGTCTAGATAGTAAAACTAGTGGACCAATAGTTAGAAATAGCATGGAAACTAATATAGATGGTGTATTTGCTTGTGGTAATGTAGTTCATGTACATGACTTAGTAGATTTTGTTACAAAAGAAAGTAGAATAGCTGGTAAAAATGCAGCTCTATACTCATTAAATAAATTAAAAAATAATGAAAGTGTAAAAACTTTAGCAAGTGAAGGAATTTCTTATATAGTACCACAAAATATAGACACAACTTGTGATGAAGATATAAATTTATTTATGAGAGTTAGAAATATATACAGTAACAAAAAATTAGTAGTAGAAAGTAATGGTAAAGTAATATTAGAAAAGAAAAGAAAACATATGATACCATCTGAAATGGAAAATATAAAATTATCTAAAGATTTATTTAAAGATATAAAAGAAAATATAACTGTAAGTGTTAAGGAGGCTTAAATATGGCAAATATAACTTGTATAGTATGTCCTATGGGATGTCCATTAGTAGTAACTAAGACTGATGATGGATATAAAGTAGAAGGAAATACTTGTAAAAGAGGAGAAAAGTATGGAGTAGAAGAGTTAACTAATCCTAAAAGAGTTATAACTACTACTGTAAGACTTGAAAATTCATATTTAAACCTACTGCCAGTAAAAACAAAAGAATCTATACCAAAAGATATGATGTTTGAAATAATGAGAGAATTAGATACTATAAAGGTAAGTGCACCAATAAGTGTAGGAGATGTTATAGTTAAAAACATACTAGACACAGGTATTGATGTAGTTAGTGCTAAAACAGTAGATATTTATTAAAAAGATAGCTTATGCTATCTTTTTTTATATACCAGTACTTTATATTAAGCATAAAGCTGTTGATAGCTTACATAGACAACATATATCAATAAGATTAAAATGCAAAAAAAGATATTTTGAGCAACAGACGAAGTCGTGGGCGACATGAAGTGTTTTGCCGACACGTCGCTCAAGCAAAGCGAATTTTTGTTGTACCCAAAAAGTATAAATATAAAAGTTACATCCTTGTTACCTTAATTACGAACTTGTAATCTAAGGTAACAGCCGTGTAACTGTTATATATAATTTTAATATGTTAATATAAATACATAGAAGGAAATAAAATAAAAACTTACATAAATTTATATAAATTAAAAGGACGTGATTAAAATGAAAAGAGCTATAACAGCATTATCAGTATTATGTGGAGGGATGTTATTTGTAAGTCCAATAAACAACATAATATTTGCACAAAATTCTAATAACAAACCTAAAGTAGAAGCAGTTGAAGGTATAAACACTAATACAAAAGAAGAAGTAAATAAAGAAGAAAATAACAACATAGATAAACAAGTAATAAAAAATGAAAGCAATAATAAAGTACATAATGAAGCAGTAAAAGTTGAAAATAAAGAAGAAGTTAAAAAAGATGATAATAAAATAAATAAAGAAGAAAACAAACAAGAAAATAATCAAGTAGCTAAAGAAGAAAATACAACTACTAATGAAAATGCAAAAGTTGAAAATAAACAAAAAACTGAAGATGATAAAGTACAAGAAGAAAATGTAGTAGTTTCAAATGATAAAGTACAACCAGACATAAAAGAAGAAAGTAAAGTTGAAGTTATAAAAGTATTAAATCAAGAACAAGCTAAAGATTTATTAAAAATGTATAATCAAGACGCAAACTATACATACCAAGGTGATGAAAATAACTTTAGTGCATTAAAAGAAAAAGGATTAAGTGGATATGTATTTTTCCCAGACTATGATACTGACTTAGGTTTCTTTGTAGATAAAAATACATCAAATATATACTACTTCCACCCAAGTGGATATCTTGAATTAGCTATGTAAAATAAATTAATATAAGCTAAAAAAGAGCACCTCTAAAAAAGAGGTGCTCTTTTTATATAGTAATACTAACAATTAATGATTTTAAGTTGATAATTTAATATAATATCTATTTTTAATAGAATATAAGAAACTATGTACTATAATATATTTATAATTTAAAATATTTTATGATAAAATGTAAATTAAACTAAAAAAATTAGTAAGAAAGAGAGACATAAATATGAAAAGAAAAATAATATTAAACTTAGCAATTAGCATAGATGGATATATAGCAAGTGAAGATGGAGGATTTGACTGGATAGTTGGAGATGGAGATAATTCTTTAAATAGTGATAAAAAGTGGGATTTTAATGAATTTCTAAGTGAAGTAGATACTGTAGTAATGGGAAAAAAATGTTATGACCAAAATTTTCATAATGACTACAAAAGCAAAAAGGTGTATGTAGCTACATCAAAGGAGCTAGAAGATTATGAAAATATACATTTTATAAATGGCGATATATGTAAAGTAATAGAAGAAGAAAGAAAAAAAGAAGGAAAGAACATATTTTTATTTGGAGGAGGGAAATTAGTAGACAACTTTATAAAAGCAGATATTATAGATGAATATATAATAGGAATAATACCTACAATACTTGGAAAAGGTAGACCATTATTCTTGGGTAATAACCCTAAAATAGATTTACACTTAGATGAGTATATTTCAGACAATGGGATTGTCATATTAAGATATTCAAAAAGATAGTATATAAAATTTAAATATATAAAGTTATGAGAATATTTATTTTCATAACTTTTTCTATATATATAATATTAAATTTTAGTTAAAAAATACATAAAAAATTCTATTATAGTTTATGTATTTTTTACATTAAACATAAAATTAATTTTATATAGAAGTTATATAAAAATCTTAT